>JAGQUR010000071.1 GCA_020438395.1 Solirubrobacterales bacterium
GCCGACACCAAGTTCGAGTTCGGCAGCTACGCCGGGGCCGAGATCGTGCTCGGCGACGAGGTCCTCACCCCCGACTCCTCCCGCTACTGGCCGGCCGACCAGTACGAGCCCGGCAAGTCGCAGCCTTCCTTCGACAAGCAGTACGTGCGCGACTGGGCCAACGCGGCCGGCTGGGATCACAACCCGCCCGCGCCGGAGCTGCCGGAAGACGTCGTCGCCCAGACCCAGGCCAAGTACCGCGAGGCCTACGAACGGATCACCGGGAGGGAACTTTGATCCAGGCCCGGGTTCTGATCCGGCCCAAGGAGGGCATCCTCGACGCCCAGGGCAAGGCGGTTGAAGGTGCCCTGCCCGCCCTCGGTTTCTCGGGGATCGAACATGTCCGGATCGGCCGGATCGTCGAACTCCAGGCCGACAGCACCGATCAGCTCGAGGAGCTCTGCGAGAAGCTGCTCGCCAATCCGCTGATCGAGGACTACGAGATCGAGACCATCAGCGGATGAAGTGGGGCGTCCTCCAGTTCCCGGGGTCCTGCGACGAGCGGGACGCCCTCAACGCCTGCCAGATCGCCATGACGGCCTTGAGCTTCGGAGGCGGGTCCGGCGAGGCCCCCTCCTCGGCCCGAAACGTCGTCGGGGACCTCACCGGACCCGCCTCTCTACCGCGGCTGGTCTGGCATGAAGAGACTGACCTTTCGGACCTGGATGGAGTCGTCGTGCCCGGTGGATTCTCCTATGGGGATTACCTGCGGGCCGGGGCCATTGCCCGTTTCTCTCCCGCGATGACTGCGGTGGCTGAATTCGCGGCCGCCGGTGGTCCGGTGCTGGGGATCTGCAACGGCTTTCAGGTCCTCTGCGAGAGCGGCCTGCTCCCCGGGGCTCTCCTGACCAACGAGAGGACGCGGTTCATCTGCCGGCAGGGTGACCTCATTGTCGGTGAAGCCGACTCGCCCTTCCTGAGCGGGTACGAGGCGGGCCAGACGATCTCGATTCCCTTCAAGCATCAGTCCGGCCGTTTCTTCGCCCCGCCCGATCTGCTCGATCAGATCGAGTCGAACAATCAAGTCGCTTTCCGTTACGCCCCTGGCCAGAACCCGAACGGGTCGCTCAATGACATCGCCGGGGTGACCAACGAGGCAGGCAACGTGATCGGCCTCATGCCCCACCCGGAGCATGCGGTCGAAGGGTTCAGCGGCTCGACCGACGGGCTCGGGCTCTTTCAGGGACCTGCGATCGCCGCAGCCGGAGCCGGCTCATGAGCGAGCAGAGCGGCCATCGTGCCCTCGGTCTGACCGACCACGAATTCGACCTGATCTGCGAGAAGGTGGGCCGCGAGCCGAACGGCGTGGAACTCGCCATGTTCTCGCTGCTCTGGTCCGAGCACTGCGCCTACAAGCACTCCCGCAAGCTGCTGAAGAACCTGCCGACCGAAGGCCCCCGGGTCGTGATGGGGCCGGGCGAGAACGCCGGCGCGGTGGACATCGGCAACGGCTTCTCGGTCGCCTTCAAGGTCGAATCCCACAACCATCCCTCCGCGGTCGAGCCCTTCCAGGGGGCAGCGACCGGGGTCGGGGGAATCCTCCGCGACGTGATCGCCCTCGGCGCCCGTCCGATCGCGATTCTCGATTCGCTTCGTTTCGGCGAGCCCGACACCGAACGCACCCACTATCTGGTCGACGGCGTGGTCCGCGGAATCGGTCACTACGGGAACTCGATGGGCATCCCGACCGTCGGCGGCGAGATCTACTTCGATCCGCCCTACGAGCAGAACCCGCTGGTCAACGCGATGTGCGTCGGCCTGGCCCGCACCGACGAGATGGTCCGGGCCGCCGCGGCCGGGGCCGGCAACAAGGTCGTGCTCTTCGGATCACTGACCGGGCGCGACGGAATCGGCGGCGCTTCGGTGCTCGCCTCGGCCGAACTCGACGAGGGCGACGACGCGAAGCGGCCGACCGTCCAGATCGGCGACCCCTTCGAGGAGTCGAAGCTGCTCGAGTGCTGCCAGGAGCTGCTGGCCGAGGAGCTCCTGGTCTCGCTGCAGGACCTCGGCGCCGCCGGGCTCACCTCCTCCGCCGGAGAGATGGCCTCGGCCGGCGGCACGGGTATCGACATCGACGTCGGTCTGGTCCCTCTGCGCGAGGCCGACATGGAGCCGTTCGAAATCATGGTTTCGGAATCGCAGGAGCGGATGCTGGCCGTGGTCGAGCCCTCGAAGGTCGATGAGGTGCTGGCCCTCTGTACCAAGTGGCAGACCGCTTCCGCGGTTATCGGCGAGGTCACCGACAGCGGAACCTTCCGCATCCTGAAGAACGGCGAGACGGTCGGCGAGATCCGGGTCGATGACCTGGTTGACGGCTGCCCGCTCTACGACCTCGATCCCGAGGAACCCGCCGAGTGGACCTACCCGAACCGCGAGACTCTGCCGGTGGATGCCTCGGCCAGCGACATCGCGCTGGCCCTGCTCGCCGCGCCTTCGATCGCCTCGAAGCGCTGGGCCTTCGAGCAGTACGACTCGATAGTCGGCTCCCGCACCGCCCATCGGGCCGGCGCCGCCGACGCCGCGGTTTTGAACATTCCGGAATCGAACCGCGCGATCGCGGTAGCGATCGACGGCAACGGCCGCCGGGTCGCCTGCGACCCCTTCCAGGGAACGATCGAGGCCACGCTCGAATGCGCCGCCAACCTCGCCGTGGTCGGGGCCGAGCCGCTGGGCGTGACCAACTGCCTCAACTTCGGAAACCCCGAGAAGCCTGGCGTCGCCTGGCAGCTCGGGCGCTCGATCGACGGGCTGGCCGAAGCCTGCCGCGCGCTGGACGCACCGGTGGTCGGCGGCAACGTCTCGCTCTACAACGAGACCCCGCAGGGTCCGATCTACCCCACCCCGGTGGTCGGCATGGTCGGAGAGCTGCCCGATCCGGCCCACGCCGCCGGGGAGAACTGGCGCGAAGGCGACTCGATCGCCCTGGTCGGGCCGTTCGATCCGTCACTCGCCGGCTCCGAACTCGAGAAGCAGCGCGGCCAGCTCGGCAAGGGGCTGCCCCAGATCGAGATCGCGCCGGTCCGGGAGGCAATCGAACTGGTCCGCGAGGCGGTCCGCTCCGGCCGGGTCCGCACCGCCACCGATGTGTCTGACGGCGGCATCACGACCGCATTGGCCGAGCTGGCGATCGGCTCCGGCCTCGGCTGCGACGTTCACCTGACCGCGGTTCTCGCCAAGCGGGACTGCTCGGCCGAGGACGCCCTCTTCGGCGAGGGCCCGGGAGGTTTCATCCTGGCCGGTGACGAAGCCGAGCTGGAGAAGCTCGGCGGCCAGGGAGTCGAGTTCGAGGTGATCGGCGAGGTCCGCGGGAACGAGCTGATCGTCACCGCCGCCGACCGCCGGGTCGAGATCCTGGTCGAGGAAGCCGAAGCGGCATTCGAATCCCTCGAAGACCGCATCGAGTCAGACCAGGCCGGCCTGACGCATTAGGGGCCGGACAGGGTCAACCCGATAGCTTTGCTGGGGACTTGGCCCGGCCTCCGCACGATCCCGACACAACCGAGAGCAGACGTGATCTTGCGGCGCAGGTCGCGAAGCCGATGCGCCAGTTTCTGGCGACCGAATCGGGTAGCGCCGGACTTCTGCTCCTCGCCGCCGTGGCAGCACTGGTCTGGTCGAACGCCCCCTTCGCCGACACCTACGACAGCTTCTGGGGCACCTCCGTCTCGATCAACATCGGTGACTTCTCGATCGCCCACGACCTGAGGTTCTGGATCGACGAGGGGCTGATGGCGTTGTTCTTCTTCGTGATCGGCATGGAGGTCAGGCGCGAGATGGCGATGGGCGAGCTGACCGACCGCAAACGGGTTCTGGCCGCTCTGCTCGGCGGGATCGGGGGCATGGTCGCGCCGGCCCTGATCTACCTCGCGATCAACTCCGGCTCCGGTCACGAGCACGGATGGGGCGTGGTCATTGCCACCGACACGGCCTTCGTGCTCGGGGCCCTGGCCCTGGTCGGCCCGAGATTCCCGACCCAGCTCCGGGTCTTCCTGCTTACCCTCGCAATCGTCGATGACATCGTCGCGATCACCGTCCTCGGCCTCTTCTACTCGGAGTCGCTCGACTCCACCGCGCTCGCCATCTGCGTGGCGGCGCTGGTGCTGATCTGGCTGTTCCCCCGGATCAAGGTCTGGCGTTCGGGCGCGTACCTGGTCGCCGGCACGGTCGCGGTGGTGGCGGCGATGGAATCCGGCTTCCACGCCACCCTGGCCGGGATGATCGCCGGGCTCCTCGTCGCCGCCTACCCGCCGCAGCCCAAGAAAGTCGAAAAGGCGGCCAGCCGGGTCCGCGCCTTTCGCCAGTCACCGCTGCCGGAGGTCGCCCGGTCGGCGAACCTCAGCGTGGCTCAGGCCCTCTCCCCGAACGAACGGTTCCAGACGGTCCTGCACCCGATCACCAGCTTCATGGTCGTCCCGCTCTTCGCCCTCGCGAACGCCGGCGTGGACCTCCGGGGAGGTGTGCTCGGGGACGCACTCGGTTCGACGCTGACCTGGGGAGTGGTCGCGGGACTCGTCGTGGGCAAGTGCCTGGGCATCACCACCGGGGTGGTCACTGCGCTCAGGACCGGGGTCGGTCACCTGCCCACCGGGATCGGCAAGGGCCAGACGGTCGGCGGCGCCGCACTTTCCGGCATCGGCTTCACCGTCTCGCTCCTGATCGCGCGACTGGCCTTCGATGACGTGGAGACCCAGGACCACGCCGTGGTCGGCATCTTCCTGGCCTCGATCATCGCCGTCGGCCTGGCCTGGGCGATCTTCAAGCTGGCCGCAGTCTTCCGCGGGGAGGTCAGCGCCGGACTGCCGACCAAACTCGACCATCCGGTCGATCTTGAAAGGGACCACTACCTCGGACCCACGGATGCTCCCTTCGTGCTGGTCGAATACGGCGACTACGAATGCCCCTTCTGCGGCAAGGCGACCGGGATGATCCGCGAACTGCGCGAACGGATGGGCGACCAGCTTCTCTACGTTTACCGGCACCTTGCCCTGGTCGATGTTCACCCGCATGCCGAACTGGCCGCCGAGTCAGCCGAGGCCGCCGGCGAGCAGGGAAAGTTCTGGGAGATGCACGTCGAGCTCTACGACCATCAGGGCGACCTCGACATCGAAGACCTGATCGGTTACGCGGCGAAGCTCGGGCTCGACGTGGACCGGTTCGTCGAGGATGTCCAGGCCGGCAAGCTGTCCCGACGGGTGCAGGAGGATGCCGCCTCGGGAGACGCTTCAGGGGCTCACGGAACCCCGACCTTCTTCGTCAACGGCGTCCGGCACACCGGGGCCTACGACGCGGTCAGCCTGGCCGAAGAACTCCGCAGCGGCCTGCTCTCCGCCACCCCCTAGCCACAGCCCCCCGGATGTGTTAGGTCTAGGTAGTCCAGGAGGGTTCCGCTAGGCCGGAGGGCAGCCGTCGTGAATTACAGAATTCGTTTCTTTCTTCGTCTCATCCCGATCGCCGCATCGTTGATGCTGCTCGGGCCTGCCGGCCAGGCGCTCGCCGCGCCGGCCAATGACAATTTCGCGAACGCCCAGGCGCTGACCGGCACATTGCCGATCACGGTCACCGGCAACAACATCGGCGCCACCGCCGAACCGGGTGAGCCGGACACCTACTCGATCCCGCCCTTGTCATCGGTCTGGTTCAAGTGGGTCGCACCGGCCGAAACCGACGCCGTGCTTGATTTCTGCCACGCGAACTTCAGTGGTGGCAACGAGAATGACTCACCGGTCATGGCCATCCGCAGCGGCGTGACCCTGGGCACCCTCGTCTCCGTCAAGGAGACCAACGGACCCTGCTCCCTGAGATTCCACGCAAACGCGGGGGTCACCTACAACTTTCAGATCGACTGGTACGACAAGGAGGGCACGTTTGACCTGACCCTGCGGAAACTCACTCCGCCCGCCAACGACAACTTCGCCACCCCGACCAACATCGGCCCGGCCTTGCCGATCGAGGCGAACGGGACCACGGTCGATTCGAACTGGGAGGCGGGTGAACCGGGGACGCTCGGTGGATCAAGCAATTCACGATCGGTCTGGTTTCGCTGGACCGCGCCTGCCACCGAGCGGGTGCGGCTGGAAGCATGCGAGGCGGAACTGGTCGACGGATCGCTGAACGAGGTCGCTGCCATCTACACAGGGGCAACCCTGGGCACTCTGGTGGAAGTCGCCAAGAACACCTCCAACGACTGTGCGGTCGACTTCCCGGTAGTCGCTGGAACCACTTACAGGATCGCGGTGAGCGGCCACTTCGGGGGCGAATTCACATTCGTATTGCGCCTGAAATCGGCACCGCCTCCGACCAACGACAACTTCGCCAACGCCCAGGTAGTCGGGCCGAACCTGCCGGTCAAGGTCTCTGGCAACAACGATTTCGCCACCGAGGAAATCGGAGAACCGAACCACGGGGGTTACCCCGACACCAGCAGGTCGGTCTGGTACAGCTGGACTGCTCCGGTCAGCGGAAGGATCAGGGTCAAGGCCTGCAGCCCCGACGCCTCCTTCTTCGTCGGGGTTTACACCGGAAACACATTCGGAACCCTGACCGACACGAGCGAGTATTTCTACTACGCGCAATGCAGCCGCTTCTTTGATGCGGTGGCCGGAACCACCTACCGGTTCGCCGTGGCAGGGGCTCCGTTCGCCGGCACGCACGGCCCGTTCACCTTCGAACTCCGGCAGGTGGCGATCCCCGGCAACGATGCCTTCACCTCGGCGATCGACCTGGGCAACGGCGTTTCCATCACGAGAACCGGGACGACCGTCGACGCCACGACCGAGGACTACGAGCCCAACCACACCGGCGGCTACGGCGGGGGCTTCGGCGGCTCGGTCTGGTATCGCTGGAAGGCCCCGAACGACAAGCCGGTGATCCTCCAGGCCTGCTCACAGACCGAGGCGAACATCATCGCCGTCTACCGGAACAACCCCGAGAGCGACCAGACCGCGCCGGGGAACCTGTCCCTGCTCGACAGCGACTCGACCGACTGCCTGGGCGGAACCAAGGGCGGCCGGCTGGCGATCGCCCCCGTCAAGGGGACCCTCTACTTCATTGCCGTAGTGGCTGCCTTGTCTGATTACGAGTCGGACTTCAACCTGAAGATCCAGGGGATCCCGACCAGCACCAAGTCGGCCTTCAACCTGAAGAAGGCGATCGCCAAGTGCAGGAAGATCAAGGGCAAGAACGCCAAGGCGAAGCGCAAGCGCGCCAACTGCATCAAGGCCGCCCGCAAGAAGGCCGCGATCATCAAGTGCAAGAAGATCAAGAACGCAAAGTCGCGGAACAAATGCATCAAGAAGGCCCGTAAGCGGTACCGCTAGAAGACAGAACGGACCAGAGATCAGGTTTCCAGGCGAATCGGGCCCTAGGGGGCCGGAAGCTCGGTGATCTTCAGATCACCGTAAGTGTCGTAATCGATGCCATCCTGCTTGATGACCTGAATCACGACCTCGTCGTCACTGCTCAGTTGCTGGAGGGATTCACCCGACACCTGTGCCGTCTGGAGCGGAACCAGCATGGTGAGCAGGGTGAGATCCGTGTTGAAGAGGGGGAAGTCCTGAATGTCCTCACCAAGGCCGTTCACTTCGGTGATCAGAACGGGTGGCTGGCCACCGGTCGCGGTCACCGCCGAGGCCGGCCCGGTGGTGATTTCGGGCTCGATCAGGTAATAGCCGGAGTGCGGGGCCGTGAAGGTTCCGGACGACGCATCGAAGGTACCCGAGGGGTCGTACTCGTCGGTCCAGCCGGTCACCGTGTTGACCGAGTCGTTCATCACCTGGGGAGAACTCGAGGGAATCGACGCGAAGACCATGGGCAGGGCTCCCGTGAGCCCGGTGGCTCCGGTCGGACCGATCAGTCCCGTGAGCCCGGTCGGCCCCGTCGGTCCGATCTCGCCGATCAGTCCTGTGACACCCGTCGGTCCGGTTATCCCGATCGGGCCGGTCGGGCCGATCAGGCCCTGAATTCCCGTGGCACCGGTTGGTCCCGGGACGCCCGGCAGGCCGATCGCCCCTGTCGCACCAGTGGTCCCCGTCGGGCCGATCGGGCCGGTTGACCCAAGGGGTCCGATTGGTCCGGTCGTTCCCTTCGCTCCGGTCGCACCCTTCGGACCGGTCTTGCCGATGGTCATGGTCTGGCAGATGATCCTGACCGCCTTCTTGCGCTTCCTCTTCGGAACTCGCTTCTTGAAGGTGAAGACCGAGGTGATGGCCCGCTGGCACTGCCGCTGCTTCTTGGTGGCCGCACCGGAATCCGCCGGCATGGCGAGCAGCGCCACGGCCAGCAGAGCCGTCAAGGCGATGAATCCCGATCCCCTGATTCCCCTGGACTTGACCACGGGGCAACTCTACTGCGGATCGCCTGACGGATGTGAACCTCGCGATTTGCGGCCATTTTTCGCCGAAATTGGCGGCTCGCGGGGGTGCGCTGCTACTCTGCCAATGCAGGCAGACCGCCTGCGAATTTGTCCTTTTCCATCCTTGGTGGCCTGACCTGTGACTGAGCGGATCGACCTTGACCGCGAGGGACCGCGCGACGAGTGCGGTGTCTTCGGCGTGTACGCCCCCGGACACGACGTGTCCCGCTTGGCGTACTTCAGTCTCTACGCGCTCCAGCACCGCGGCCAGGAGTCGGCCGGCATCGCCACCTGCGAGGGCGGCCACATCACGACCATGCGTGACGGCGGCCTGGTCTCCCAGGTCTTCGATGAGGACAAGCTGCGAGCCCTTACCGGTGACATGGCGATCGGGCATGTCCGCTACTCGACCACCGGCGGCGGCTCATGGGAGAACGCCCAGCCGATCTGGCGCGACGACGGCCGCGAACTGGCCCTCGCCCACAACGGCAACCTGACCAACGCGGTCGGGATCTACAACCGGCTGCGCCGCAAGGGCCTCGAATTCCGCGGTACCACCGACTCCGAGATCATCGCCGCGCTGATCTCCAGCGACTACGGCCGCCACGTCGAGGATGCGGTCGCCAACGTGATGCCGCAGCTCGAGGGCGCCTACTCGACCGTGGTGATGACCAAGCATGCGATCGTCGCCTTCCGCGATCCCTACGGGATCCGCCCGCTTTCGCTCGGCCAGCTTCCCGACGGCAGCTATGTCTTCGCCTCCGAGAGCTGCGCCTTCGACATCATCGGCGCCAAGCTGGTCCGTGAGGTCAGCCCCGGCGAGATGATCTCGCTGAGCGAACGCGGCCTCGAGTCCAGGCAGGTGATCAAGAGCGAGCGCACCGCGATGTGTGTCTTCGAGCACATCTACTTCTCCCGCCCGGACACCAAGCTCGAAGGCAAGCGCCTGCAGGAGGTCCGCGGGCAGATGGGCGAGATCCTCTGGCGCGAAGCCCCGGCCGACGCCGACCTGGTCATCTCGGTCCCCGACTCCGGCACCCCGGCCGCCCGTGGTTACGCCCGCGCTTCCGGCCTCCCGCAGGATGACGGACTGATCAAGAACCGTTACGTGGCCCGGACCTTCATCCAGCCCGGCCAGGAGCTCCGAAAGCACGGCCTGCGGATGAAGTTCAACCCGCTGCCGGAGATCATCTCCGGCAAGCGCGTGGTCGTGGTCGACGACTCGATCGTCCGCGGCAACACGACCCGCCAGATCGTCGGCATGCTCCGCGACGCCGGGGCCAAGGAGGTTCACCTGAGGATCTCCGCTCCGCCGATCCGCTTCGGCTGCAACTACGGCGTCGACATGTCGGCCCGTGACGAGATGGTCGCCCACGAAAGGACGATCGAGGAGATCGCCGAACACATCGGCGCCGACTCGCTCGCCTACCTCTCGATGGAAGGCGTCTACGAAGCGGTCGGCACTCCGGCCGAAGTCCACTGCGACGCCTGCTTCACCGGCAACTACCCGCTCGGCGACGATCCCGACGAGGCCGACGGCAAGTTCGACCTCGAACAGATCGCCGTCATCCCCGCCACCCGCTGATCCTTCGTAGAACGCGCTGGCCCGGCATCGCTCCAAACTGCCTTTTCGATTTTCAGCTGATCGATATCAGGGCACCATTGACGTTAACGGTGCCCGAGCCGGATTCGCTTTCCAGGACCGATGAGACACCTTCCTCGAGAGAGTCGAACAATTCGTCGAGAGTGTCCCCGGTTGCGAACACTCCCGGCAAATCAGGAATGTCGGCCCAGTAGGCGCCGTTCTCGCGGTGAATCTGTGCGGTCAGCGTCATCATGTTCCAGTTACTCATCTTAGCCCCGCCTGTTTGAGAATCGCCATGGTCAATCCGGTCGGGTAATCCCTCCTGTGGTTATCCGGAAGGGTGATCGGTCGTCGCCCCGGTTTGGTCATCTTGACCTGATGCTTACCGCCAGTTGTACGCGTCCACCCATTTGATTCGAGCAACCTGATTGCCTGCTTCTGGTTGAGAGTGCCTCTCATGCCCGGTCAAGTGATCAGCCTTCAGGACTCTCCCCCGGCGGATTCGGGAAGATGGCGGGGTGAGTTCGTCCCCTTCCTTTCCCGTCGTGGTTCTTGCCTCCGGCGGTGGCACCAACCTGCAGGCGATCCTTGACCAGCTTCACGGGCAGGGTGAAGTCGAAGTCGTGGGTGTCGGCTCGGACAAGCCCGGGGCCTATGCGCTCGAACGAGCGGTGGCGGCGAAGGTTCCGACTGCGGTCTTTCCCCGGGACGAGTTCGATGACCGGGAGGCGCGTGACTCTGCGATGGCCGACTGGATTCAGTCGACCGGGGCCGAACTGGTCGCCCTGGCCGGATACATGCAGCTCGTCTCGCCCTTGTTCGTCGAGCGGTTCCGCGGGCGGATCATCAACGTCCACCCGGCCCTGCTGCCGTCCTTCCCCGGTCTCGATGCGATCGGGCAGGCGCTGGAACACGGCGTGAAGGTGACCGGGGTGACGGTTCACTTCGTCGACGAGGGGACCGACACCGGGCCGGTGATCATCCAGCGTGCGGTGGAAATTCCCGCAAATTGGGACCGTGACGAACTCGAAACCGCGATCCACGCGGTGGAGCATCAGATCTACCCGGAGGCGATCGGCATGATTGCCCGTGGCGAGGTTAGGATCGCCGAGGACGAGCCGCGCAAGGTGATCGTCGAGCAACGCTTTGGGAAGTGAACCGGCCGTCCCCGGGCGCTTCGAAACCGACAAGAGGGCTGATATGGACAACATGGATCCGACCAACGGACCGGTGAAGGTCAGGCGCGCCCTGGTCTCGGTCTCGGACAAGACGGGTGTGGCCGACTTCGCGAAGGGACTGGCCGAACTCGGAGTCGAGATCCTCTCCACCGGGGGCACCGCCCAGGCCCTGCGCGACGCCGGCCTGACGGTGATCGACGTTTCCGAATTCACCGGCCAGCGCGAAATCATGGACGGCCGGGTCAAGACCCTCCACCCGAAGATTTACGCGGCGCTGCTCGCCCGCCGCTCCGACCCGGCACACATGGAGGTTCTGACCGAAGAGGAGATCCCGCCGATCGACCTGGTCTGCGTAAACCTCTACCCCTTCGAGCAGACCATCGCCCGCGAGGACGTCGGCCCGCAGGAGGCGATCGAGAACATCGACATCGGCGGTCCGACCATGATCCGCGCCGCGGCCAAGAACCACGAGGACGTGGTCGTGCTGGTCAAGCCGGAGTGCTACGACGCCGTTCTCGAAGAGATGAACGAGACCGACGGCGAGGTTTCCGCCTCGACCCGGCACTGGCTGGCCAACGAGGCCTTCGCGCAGACCGCCCGTTACGACGCCGCGATCTCGACCTGGTTCTCGGAGTCATACGAAGCCTTTCCGGAGCACCGGGTGCTGGCCTTCGAGAAGCAGCTCGACCTCTCCTACGGCGAGAACCCCCATCAGCGGGCCGCCCTCTACTCGCAGGTCGGCCTCGACAGCAACGTGCTCACCGGCATGTCGAAGCATCACGGCAAAGCGCTCTCCTTCAACAACGTGCTCGACCTCGACGCCTGCCGCAAACTGCTGGCCGACCTCGAAGGTCCGGCCTGCGTGATCGTCAAGCACAACAATCCCTGCGGCGTTGCGCTGGGCGATTCCGGACTCGATGCCTACGAGCGGGCCCGCGACTGCGACCCGGTCTCCGCCTTCGGCGGGGTGATCGCGATCAACCAGGTGATCGACGTGCCCCTGGCCGAGTCCCTCCACAAGAACTTCGTCGAGGTGCTGGTCGCGCCCGGCTACGAGCCCGAGGCCCTGGAGATCCTCCAGCAGAAGGAGAACGTCCGCATCTTCACCGACGAGGCCCCGCCCTTCCCCGACCCCAAGGAGAAGGACATCAAGCGGGTCCGCGGCGGCATCCTGATCCAGGACCGCGACGGCGAAGTCGAGCAGCGGGAGATGATGGAGGTCGTGACCAGGGCCCAGCCCTCGGAGCAGGCCTGGACCGACATGCTCTTTGCCTGGACCGTCTGCCGCCACGTCAAGTCGAACGCGATCGTCTTCGCCAAGGACGGGGCCACTCTCGGCATCGGCGCCGGCCAGATGAGCCGGGTCGACTCGAGCCGCCTGGCGATCGAGAAGTGCCGGGACGCCCATGGCGAGGAGGCCGACGATCTCCTCGCCGGCTGCGCGATGGCCTCCGACGCCTTCTTCCCCTTCGCCGACGGCCCGATGGTCGGGATCGAAGCGGGGGCCACCTCGGTGATCCAGCCCGGCGGCTCGAAGCGGGACGGCGAAGTGATCGAAGCCTGCGACGAGACCGAAACGGCGATGGTCTTCACCCGCCACCGCCACTTCCGGCACTAGCGTCCGCGGTCGGGCGCGACTCAGTTCTGAAGTGGCGCCGGTGACATGGCCACGCGTTCCGGCGCCCGCGCCTCTCCGGCGAGAAAGCTGATCAGCAGTTCCTCGACCTTTCGCGGGGCGTCGATGAACGGCCAGTGGCCGCAGCCCCGGAGTACGTGGACCGCCGCCCCGGGAAGAGCGCGCCGCTGTTCCGGAGCGAGGCTCGATGGCAGGTAGGGATCGCCCTCCCCCCAGACCACCAGCGCCGGGATGCGCTCCTGGGCCAGCGCGGAAACCGGCTCCCGGCCGAACTCCGCAGGGTCGTCGACGCTCCGGTACAGATCGAGGACGGCCCGCCGGGTCACGGCGTCGTAGTCCGCGTACATACGGTCGACGAACGGGCCGGGCAGCGGCTTCGGGTTGGCCTTCTGGATCAGCCGGTGGAACCCCCTCCTGCTTGTCGCCCGCATGAACAATTCGCCCGCAACGGGAGTCCGCCACAGCCGGGCCAGGCGGTGCCAGCGGTAACCGGGAAGGACGCCCGTGTTGATCAGGGTGATCGAAGCGACCCTTCCGGGATTGGCGGCTGCCCAGAGCAATCCCCATATCCCGCCGAAGTCATGCATCACGAGATCGACCCGCTCGACCCCGAGTTGCCCGATGCTCGCATCCAGCAAGGCGGCATGGCTTTCCGGCGACTGTTCGAAGTTGGCCGGGGGCTCGCTCTCGCCGAAGCCGGGAGCGTCCCAGGCAAGCGCCGGCCCCAACCGTCCGGCCGCTGCCACCAGCGGCTCGAAGTCTGCGCTCGAGCCCGGATTCCCATGCAGAAATACGGTTGCCCGCTCGCCATGCTCGGGCCCGGCGCTCCGGAGCTTCGTCGGAATGCCACCGAGCTCGACCCGCCTCCGCCGGACGTCGCTCGCCAGCGCTTCACCCGGCCAGAGCGCCATCCCCCCGGCGTCACGGGGACGGAGCACCCGACGGAGGGTGGTCGGCCGCAGGACCGACGACGACGGCTCGCGCAGGGCACCCACCGACATGAACGCGGCGGCAACCTCCGGATCGTCGGCAGCGACGCGCTGGAGCCGTTGCATGTACAGGCCGATCAGGCGGGCCGGCGCGGGCGCCGCCACCTCTACCTGCGGGAGCGCGAGATCGGCTCCGGAAGAAACCTCCCACGCCGGCGCCAGGACCTTCGCCGCGCGGCGCAGCCAGCGCTTCCCCGGGTCAGTGCCGTGTTCGTCGATCACCTCGCGGAGCGCGACCGCCTCGAGGGCGGCGACGCTCATCCCCTGCCCGAAGAGCGGATTGAAGCTGCAGAGGGTGTCACCGATCGGCACGAGTCCGGCGGGAAATCGCCGCAGCTTCTCGTAGTGGCGTCGCACGCTCGCCTTGTAACCGAACGTCTGGATCTCACTGAGCGGCTCCGCCGCACGCACCGCCGCCAGCACGTCCGGGGCCGCGACCGACGCGAGATATTCATCGTAGGCCTCGGGATCCTTGCCGGGCCGATCGGCCCCATAGCCGCAGATGGCGAGGGTGTGCGCGCCATCCTCCTGGGCGAACAGGAACATCCCCCGCGGGCGATCGGCATGCGGGGCGACAATCACGAGCTTGTCGTGAAGAGAATCCGCGGGCAGTCGCAGGAGCCGGCGCGCGTAGCCCACGTTCACCTCGATCCGTTCCTCGGGCGCGGACTCGTAGCCGTTGGCGGAAAGCCATGCCCCGAGTTTGCCGGCACGACCAGTGGCAACGGCGACGAGATCGGCGCCGAGCCTCGACTCCAGGCGGGTGTCACGGTCAAGGATGCCGACGCCGGTCACCCGCTTGCCGGCGGGATCGAAGAGCAGTTCGCTGACCTCAACACCCTCGACCACATCGACGTTCCCGCGATTCAGGACGAGCTGGCGGATGGTCGTCTCCACAAGTGGCCGGCTGGCGGTCACCGAGCTAATGCCGAGGGCCGCCCGGGGAAGATCACGACCCAGCAGGTTGAAGCGGACATCTCCGAGCGCCGAATAGCTCGGAGCGCCCGCCGCACCGAGTTCCTCCCTGAGGTCGGGAAGGAGTGTCTCCATGGCGGTGAGCCCGGCGGGAAGCAGGGTATGAGGGAACTCGCCCTGCGGCACGGCCTTGCGGGGTTCGGCTTCGGCGGGAAGGCGGTCGCGTTCGATGAGCAGGACGCGGTCGAACCGTTCGCTCAGCACCCGCGCAGCCAGCAATCCGGCCACTCCGGCGCCGATCACGACGGCACGGCCTGCGCCATTCTCGTTGTTGTCCAGTCCAGCTTTCTGCTTGCTCATCGTGGCCTCCTGGCGACCTTCGTTTGGCTGATGAGTGCGAAGCTAGGCGCAAGGGGTGCTCACTTTCCAGACCGAAACCTGCTCACTTTTCGGGCGAGGTAATGGTCAGGCTGTGATCTCGAGCTGCCAGAGGCGCTCGGTGAGGCGCTGGATGCCCTGGGCGAGGTGCCGCCGATAGGTGCTGAAGGGGAGATCCAGGGCTTCCGCAGCTGCCTCTCTCGTCGCCGCCGGCCTGAGGAATGTCCTGTCCAGTGCGCGTTGCGGCTTTTCTCCGCGCGGCTCCCCGGCCAGGGCCGCAATCTCGGTCTCGATAAGGGCGCCGAGGGCATCGGGCCTTTCCTTTGCCGGGAAGGAAGCCACAAGCCGACCGGCCAGAAGGGGGTTCCGGGCCAGCCGCTCCGGGCGGTGGAGATCAGCGAGAGCGCCCTTGACAGCGATTTCGAAATCCTCGCGCGCAAGCGCCAACGGCTGAGTATCCACCTGTAACTCGAGCGTTCGGGACCCGAAATCTCGGGCCCGGGCACCGGTCACCCGGAGCCATTCCCCGAGGTCACTCTGCCGCCAGTCGTGAACCAGAGGGCAGTAGCGGATCCCTCCGATCTCGTAGTTGGCCTCGGGCGCAGGACGAAAACCGAAAGCGGTCATTGCGTCGAGATTCGCCTGATCGGGTTCGGCGAATGCCGCGACCAGTTCGATCGCCGTCTCCGGGGCGCGCGTCAAAATGCGCTGAGTGTTGATCACGGTGGTGAGGTTGAGGGTCGGTGAACGACCCTGGCCCAGTTGCGAGTCAAGGAGGTGGCGCCACACGATGAGCTTCTCGCCGGGCTGCAAGCCCCGCCGTTGCGCGTACTCCAGACAAGCGGCCGTCCCCGGGTCCGCCGCCACCGCTTCGGATGGTGCGACATCGAGCATCAACTCCGAGTGGAAACCGCGGACGGGTTCTTCGATCGTCCTCATCACCCGAAAAGCCCCGGGCTGGACTTCGAGCCAGCGCTCCAGATGCTCTGCCGCCTCGCTGCCTTGCTGGCTTTCGGTCATCGCCAGCAGCGCCGGACCATCCTCAGTCGTGAATGGCTCCGCGTAGGCCCGGTCGAACTCGTCCCACGCCCAGAATTCCCTGAGCGCCGGGTTGCCCCGGAGGAGGAAGATCATGCTCCCTGCCATGTTGAGTTGCTCGGTCCCGGTGGTGCGTAGCGCCCGGATCGTCAGATACCGGGACGAATCCCGGAGCAGCCTTTCGTTCCGGTCCGGGTCCCGGCGCCTGAGGTCGGAGGAAATGACGTCGCGTGCCAGGTCGTGCGGGAAGAGGCCGCGGGAGCTTTCCCCGATGATGCTTAGTGAGCGGAGCCACTCGAACAACGCCTCGGCATCGTTGCCGCCGAGGACCTCTCTCAGCAGGGATTCGGTGGTGAACTGGGACAGCGCGCAGAGTGCCAGGGTCTCGGCCTGACGTTCGGACGGCGCCGCGCTGACCAGGCGTTCGAGCAGGACACCCAGCAGGTCGGGCACCTCGGTCAGGTCGGACCGCACATCCGCGGAAGGGTCCACCGAGAGCTGATCGGCCAGCAGAGCGAGCGCCAACGGGTGGCCACGAGTGAGCGCGATCGCAGCCTCTCCGCGGGTTTCGTCGACCCCCGCTCGCCTGACCAGCGCACGCGATGCTTCAAGGTCGAGGTTTCGGAGCGAGATCACGCGCAGGAGCCCGCTCCAGCCCGGGTCTGTTCGCCAACCCGGACCAGGTGGCCGGCGTCCGGCGATCAGGACCGCGGCGTCCGCATCCAGCTTCGGCAGGAATTTCCCCCGCAACCATTCTTCGAGCTGGGCAGCAGCCTCGAAAGTGTCGATCACCAGCAGCAGCTTCTGCGCTCCCTTGCCGCCGGCCGCTTCGAATGCCTGCTCGAACGCGACAGGAGAGGGGTCGATCGTGCGCATGTCCACCTCGACGACAGTCCGGCCGCTCTCGCGGGCGAGCTGCGTCGCTTCGGAAAGAAGGGAACTCTTGCCTACGCCCCCGGGCCCGTGGAAGAACACGACGCGGATCGCCGAGTCCGGCGCCAGCAGTTCGGTCGCAATCAGATCGAGCTCCCCCTCCCGTCCGACGAATCGCTCGCGGCGATTCTCGGCAAGCACGGATGCGAGCGTCTCGGTCTTTTCCTGCCTGGCACCCGATGCCCCCATGCAATGAGCGTAGTGGACCCGGATGGACCAATAGATGGATTCCGGCCGAGCGGTGTTAGCTCCCGTTTGGCCCTTCACACCCAAGACCGGAACGCATCCTTAAGATGACCGGGCCCCCTTAGCTCAGTTGGTTAGAGCTGCAGGCTTTTAACCTGTGAGTCCTGGGTTCGAATCCCAGAGGGGGCACTCTTACTTGCGAGGTTGGGTCGGAGGCGTGGCGCATCCGACCACCCCGAAACTTCGTGCTCGAGGGCTACCCGAGGCCGGGGAGGCCTTCTTCGGGGGTGCTTGCTTCGGCGTAGAGGCGCTTCGGGATGCGGCCTGCCTGGCGGGCCGCGCGGCCTGCTTCGACCGCGTGCCTCATCGCCGTCGCCATCAGGTCCGGGTTTTCGGCTCTCGAGACGGCGCTGGCCAGGAGGACCGCGTCGCAGCCGAGTTCCATTGCCAGGGTGGCGTCCGAGGCGGTGCCGATCCCGGCATCGAGGATCACCGGCACCTTCGCGTTCTCGACGATGATCGAGATGTTGTACGGATTGCGGATGCCCGCCCCGGAACCGATCGGGCCGCCGAGGGGCATCACCGCCGCGCAGCCGGCCGCTTCCAGGCGGGCGGCGAGGATCGGGTCGTCGTTGGTGTAGGGAAGCACGGTGAAACCGTCACCAACCAGATCCTCGGCGGCCCGAAGCAACTCGGGCGCATCGGGGAGGAGCGTGCGGTCGTCGCCGATCACTTCCAGCTTCACCCAGTCGGTGCCGAAGGCCTCGCGGGCGAGTTTCGCGGTGCGGACCGCGTCACGGGCGGTGTAACAGCCGGCCGTATTCGGCAGGATGAACAGGCCGAGCTTTTCGATCACGTCCATGACCGAACCCTGGGCGTCAGGGTCGAGCCGCCGGAGCGCGACCGTGATGATCTCGGTCCCGGACAGGGCAAGGGCGCTTTCCATTGCTTCGAGCGAGCGGAATCCGCCGCTTCCGGCGATCAGGCGGGAAGTCCAGCTTCGGTCGCCGAGTTCCCACTTTTCCTCTCCAGACTCCCCGGAGCCGCCCTGAATAGCCGCCACGACCTCGATCGAAGCGCCCTCGGCGGGAGCCGTTGATTCCCAGGCCGAGCGGGGAATGACCTCACCGTCGAGCGCGACCGCGACCCCGCGGCGATCCGGCGGGATTCGCCCGCCCCCGACCAGGCCGATCAGTTCGGAGACGGTCGCCCCGTCCGCGACCTCGGTCTGCTCGCCGTTCAGTTCGATCCGCATCTACCTTTCTCCCCCTCCGACGGCCTGGTTCTCAAACCGGGCCGGGCTCGCCGCCGTCAGGCCTTCCGGTTGCCTGCCCTGGACGAAATCCACAACGGCCTCGGCGGTGACCGGGGCGAGCAGGATGCCGTTCCGGTAGTGGCCGGTCGCGAGGATCAGCCCTTCGATTCCGGCGGGACCAATCACCGGCACGTTGTCCGGGGTGCCCGGACGAAGGCCGGCGATCGCGCCGATGAATTCCATCTCGGCGACATCCGGCAGCAGCCGGTAGGCCTCCCGAAGCAGTTCGTGAACTCCGCCACCGGTCACCCGTCTGTCGAAACCCATCTCTTCGACCGTCGCCCCGAGGATCAGCCGGCCGTCCGGCCTTGGCGCGATGTACACCCTCTCCGAGCCGAGGATCCGCTCGCAGGCGGGGGCATCGGTGTCGCCGCGGAGTTCGACCACCTGGCCCTTGACCGGCCTGACCGGAGGGCGTACTTCTTCCGGCAGCCATTCGGCAACACCGGCCTCGGCACCGGGCGCGGCGACCACGACCCGGGCGGTGAACTCGCCGTCGCCGGTCAGGACACCGGTGACCTTTCCGGAGGAGTCGCGGAGGAGACCGGAAACCTCTGCGGGCACGATCCGCGTTCCCCGCGCTTCCAGCCCTGATCTGAGCGCTTCGACCAGCGCCCGCGGGTCAACCACGGCATCGTCCTCGACCAGCACCGCTCCGGCCAGGGACGGGCTGACCCCGGGTTCCAGGTCCCTTGCCGCCATCGGCCCCAACCACTTCGAATCCAGGCCGTGACTCTGCTGCAGCTCCATGATTCGCCTCAGCTCGCCTGCCTCGTCGCGGTCCAGCGCGACATGGAGCGCCCCGGTGTGCCGGTAGCCGGTGTCCATTCCGGTTTCGGCTTCGACCCCAGCGACGAAGTCCGGGTAGAGCCGCCGCGAGCGCAGGTTCAGCTCCAGCAGTTCGGGCTCGCCGAAGTCGAGCTCGCCGATCGGGGCGAGCATTCCGGCGGCGACGCCAGTCGCGCCCGCACCTGGTTTCTCGCGTTCAAGCAGCGTGACCGACGCACCATCGAGGGCGAGCTTCCAGGCAACGGACAGACCGATCAGGCCGGCCCCGACCACGATCACATCGCTTCTGTCTTTCGCTTCGGCTCGCGTCATTTCTTCCCTGTGGAGCCGTTGCCCTTTCCCTGCCGCCGGAATTACCCGGATCAGGTTCAGGCGGTCGGCGGCTTCGTCGCCACCCTCTCAGCCCGGAACAACGGGCTCCCGCAGGTATTCCTGATCTTACCTGCCTCTATCCTCCGGACATGGCCTTTCAACCCAGCGAAGGTGCCGGCGGTCTCCGGCGGGAGCGGTTGCGCACGGCGCGGCTCTACTTCGTCTGCGATGCAGCCCCCGGCGGCAACGACCCGGAACCGCTGCTCCGGGCGGCCCTAGACGGCGGGGTCGACATCGTCCAGCTCCGCGAGAAGGAGGCGGGAACCCGGGTGATCGAACGGGCCGCAGACACCTTCCGGCGGGTTTGCGACACCTACGGGGTGCCTTTCATCCTGAACGACGATCCGGAACTGGCGATGGCGGTGCGCGCCGACGGGGTTCACATCGGCCAGGACGACATGCCCGTGGCCGAGGCCCGCGAGATGATCGGGCCGGACCACCTGCTCGGGCTTTCGACCCACTCGGAGGAACAGATCGCCGCCGCCCACCAGACGGTGAAGGACGGTGTGCCGATCGACCACATCAGCGTCGGGCCGATCAGCGAAACGCCCACCAAGCCGGGAAGGCCCGCGGTCGGACTCGAACTCATCCACCATGCCGCCACGACGGCAACGATTCCGTTCTTCGCGATCGGCGGGATCAACCCCGACAACGTGCTCGAGGTGCTTCAGGCCGGGGCCCGCAGGATCTGCGTGGTCCGGGCGCTTCGCGACGCTTCCGACCCGACGGCGGTCGCAGCCAGTCTGCGACGGGCCTTCGCCGCGGTCGGCTCCGAGGTGGCGCCCGGTGGCTGAGCGGGAACCCGGACAACCCGCACGCCGGAAGAAGCGAGGTACGCGACGGCCGGTGGACCCCGCCGCGGCCGAAATGAACGGAAACGGACGGCCGGGGACGGAGTCGGGGGCCGACGCGATGAAGGCCGGATACGCCAAGGCCGAGGTCAAGAACCAGGCCGCGAGGGAGGCACTCGATCCGCTCGAAGAGGGCGAGCGACCGCCGGTGGTCACCGTCGGCGCCATCCTCTCGGCCGTTGTCGCGGTGATTCTCTGGGGTTCCTGCATCTACGCCCTGGCCACCGGGGCGGAGGCCGGAGGCCGCGACGTGAACGTCTTCCAGTGGGCCTTCTTCGCGCTGGTCATCACCGCGATGGCCTGGGGCATGTGGAAGGCGAAGTACTGGGCGGTGCTCGGATTCCAGATGCTGCTTGTGCTGCTGATCCTGGCCGGGGTGCTGGGCATGGTCACCGCCCCGACCCTGATCCAGATCGTCGCCACCCTTGCCCTGACGGTCGGACTTTCGGTGCTTTTCTGGTTCATGGTCAAGGCGATGGCACGGATCCAGATGCCGGAACGCCCGGGGTCGTAAGCCGAAACTTTTGGCTTCCCAAGTAGTTTTCATGGCATGGAGAATTCAAGGACCGGAATCCGGTCGGTCATCGCTGCCCTAATCGCTTTCCTCGCTCTCAGCTTCGCCCTGGCCCCTTCCGCCTCGGCCGCTGACTACACGCCACAGCAGCGCAAGGAGTACTTCGACTCGGGCAAGTACTCGAATGACCTCGCGACCGTCGCGCAAGCCGCCCGCAACTGGATCATCAGAAGGACCCAGCCGACACTCGGCAAGGTTCGTGCCTGCCGCAAAGCCGGCTACCGGATCGGCAAGAAGGATCCGGGCAAGAACCCGAACGCCGACTACCGCGTGCCGGTCAATGTTCCGAAGAACCAGCAGCCCGACCGGATCGTGTCGGCTCCAGACCCAGGCCCCGACGGGCAGCCCACGACCCTGCTTCCGAACAACACCGTCCTCAAGCCAGCGAAGAAGGTGAAGAAGATCACCCGCAGCGCCTGCGCCAAGATGAGGCGCCTCGCGATCGCGATGGACATGGACGAGACCGCGATGTCGAGCTTCCGCTATGGCTCGCCGCAGCCGAACTACGACACCTACTCCATGTACCGCAACGAGATCCTCGGCTCGCAGACCGCCCTGAAGCCGATGCTCAACCTTTACAAGCTGGCCCAGAAGCGGGGCATGGCGACCTTCGTGATCACCGCCCGCTACGAGCCGCTCTCGGCGGACCCGCTGGTCGGCACGATCCTCGGCAACGCCGACCTCTGTGATCCGGGCTTCTCGTGGGCGGGAGCCTGCGGACTGGACGTGAACAACTTCAACTTCACGAAGGTCACCCGGGCGAACCTGAAGAACGAGGGCTACACCGGCCTGACCGACCTCTACATGCGTCCCCCGGACAGCCCCTCGAAGGGTGAGGTCAAGAACTCGGAGCGGGCCGAGATCTCGCTGCGCCGCGGCTACAGGATCATCGCCATGTTCGGTGACCAGAGCAGCGATCTGGAGAAGGGCTTCTACGAGCGCGGCTTCAAGTACCAGAGCCCCGTCGGCGACTAGGACGGGCTCACAACATCAGCCGGTGAAGGCGGGCTGCCGGGGCACCTGACTCCGGTAGTCTCGCCTTCACCATGGCTGATGAAAACTTTGACCTAATCGTTGTTGGCGCCGGACCGGGCGGGTATGTGGCCGCGATCCGCGCCGCCCAGCTCGGCAAGACCACCGCTGTGGTCGAGTCGGACAAGGCCGGTGGCCGTTGCCTGAACTATGCGTGCATTCCGGCCAAGACGATGCTCCATACCGCCGAGGTGTTCGACGAGGCGAAGAACAGCGCCTACATCGGGGTCAAGGTGGAGGGTGCGGAACTGGACTGGGAGGCCCTCGGCCAGCGACGCACCGACGTTTCGGCAAGCCTCTCCGGCGGTGTCAAGGGTCTTTTCGACCGGAACAAGATCAAGTTCATCGAAGGCGAAGGTAGTCTCACCGCCGAGGGCGAGGTCAAGGTCGGCGACGCCACCTACGGCGCCGAAAAAATCATCCTCGCGACCGGTTCGACCGCCCAGGCGATCCCGGGCGTTGAGTTCTCCGACCGGGTGCTTGACACTTGGGCGGCCTGGTCTTTGCCTGAGCAGCCGAAGAAGATCGCCGTGGTCGGGGCCGGTGCCTCCGGTTCCGAGATCGCTTCCGCCTACATACGCTTCGGCACCGAGGTGATCCTGGTCGAGATGCTGGACCAGATCCTGCCGGCCGAAGACAAGGACGTCGTCCGGGTGGTTGAACGCACTTTCAAGAAGCAGGGCATCGAGATCTCGACGGGCACCCCGGTCGAGAACGTCGAGGTCGGTAGTGACTCGGTCAAGTTCACCTACGGTGAGAACTCGGCCGAGGTTGACTACCTCGTGATCGCAGGGGGCCGCAAGCCCGACATCGACGGACTCGGGCTCGACGCCGCGGGCGTGAAGCTGGACGAGAACGGCCGGGTTCAGGTTGACGAGTTCCAGAAGACCTCGAACGAGAAGATCTACGCGATCGGCGACCTGACCCGTGGGGCAGCGCTCGCCCACAAGGCGATGGAAGAAGGGATCGTCGCGGCCGAGTCGGCCGCCGGCGCAGACACCCACCCGGTCGATCTCGACCTGGTCCCGGGCGCCACCTTCTGCCAGCCGCAGGTCGCCAGCGTCGGCCTTACCGAGGCGCAGGCGAAGGAGAAAGGCCTCGACATCAAGACCGGCAAGCTGAAGCTCGGCGGAGTCGGGGCCGGCACCGTCTATGACGACAAGGACGGCATGGTCAAGCTGGTGGTGGAGAAGGAATACGGCGAAATCGTCGGTGCCCACATCGTCGGTGACCGGGCCTGCGACATGATCGCCGAGCTGGTTGCCGTGATGGCCCTTGAAGGCGGCATCCAGGAACTCCAGCGGATCATGCACCCCCACCCCACCATCTCCGAAGCCGTCCTCGACGCCGCCCGGGCCGTCGACAAGTGGGCCACCCACGCGTAACAGGCCCGGCCGAGTTCTTCTTCGACCTCGGCTCTCCATACGCCTGGCTTTCGGCCGAGCGGATTGACTCGCTCTTCGAGGAGGCCGGGCTGGAGTTGCCGCTCTGGACGCCGGTTCTGCTCGGCGGACTCTTCCAGCGGTTTGATCGCGGGTCCTGGGCGAAGACGGAGCTGAGAGAAGGCGGGATCTCCGAGATTGAACGCCGGGCCCGGGAGTACGGGCTGCCGGAGCCCATCTGGCCCGATCCCTGGCCGGACAGCTACCTCTTCGCGATGCGGGTCGCCACCTGGGCTGAACGGGAAGGGCGGCTCAGGGAATTCACCCTGGCCTCCTTCCGCCGGGCCTTCACCGAAGGAATCGACCAGGCGGTACCCGACCATGTGCTCGACTCGGCCGAGGCCGCCGGTCTCGACCGGGCTGCCACCGAGCGGGGCGCAGCGGACCCGGAAGTCAAGGGCGCGCTGAGGTCAGCCACCGAACGAGCCGGTGACCTCGGGGTCACCGGCATCCCGTCGGTGGTGGTCGGCGAGACGGTCTTCTGGGGTGATGACCGCCTCGCCGATGCTGTGTCGGCAGCTAGGCCTTGACCCGGTAGACCTGACCGGTCAGGTCACCCATGTACAGGTAACCGCCCTGGTAGTGGGCGAGCACGAGCGGCGCCACGAACCCGGTGACGAAGTCCCGGATGACCGAGCCCTTCACGTTCGTGGTGATGACCTCCGGCCCGACCGGTCCCGTCTTCGCGGTCATCCCGTTGAATAGCGCCACAAACAGCTTGCCGCCCTTATGTGTGATCCCCATCGGTGAAGGCGACGGGTCCGCCGGACCAAGGGTCAGGACGGGATCCTTGAAGCCCATCTTCCGGCAGCTCTTGAAATTGGACCAGTTGCAGCTCGGGAAACCGAAGTCTGCGCCCGGAGTCGCCTTGACGATCAGGTCCGGAGCCTGGGTGTTTTTCGGCTGGTCCTGGCCGAGAACCGTGACCAGCGGAGAACTCATGCCCTTTAGGAAGGTGAGCATCCAGGGCTGTCGGAGGCCGGTCGAAACGGTCCTGATCTTCCCGCTGCGCGGGTTGATTGCCACGACCGAATTCGAGTACGGCCGCTTGCTGGCCTTGTGGTCGAACTGCAGGCCCACGCCGGTATAGAGCTTGCCGTTCGGGCCGAACTCGAGACCGGTGAAGTAGTTGAAGTTCTTCGGGTTGAAGGAGACCAGCGTCCGTGAATGCCGGAACTTCTTTCCGGTCCAGCCGCGAAGCACCCTGATCTCGGTACCGAGATTGACGTACAACCGATGGGCGTGCCAGACGACGCCGAAAGCCACGGGCGGTGTGCCCGGGACACGCTTGGCCTTGGAAGAACCAGGTGACACGTAGTAGAGGCCTCCCTTGATCTTGTCCTCGGCTCCGCCGGAGATGAAGGCGGTCTTGCGCCTGAAGGTGATCTGGGTCGGCACCGCCACACCCGTGGCGAACACCTTGACCTTGTTTCCGTTCTTGGCGACCGGGAGGGGCGGTCCCGCGGCGCTCGCCGTCTGGGCGATCCCTGCGACTCCGATCAGGGCGACCGTCAAAGCCGCCAGCAAACCCTTGAAGTTCCTCAATTGATTCTCACTTTCCCTGGTTGGCTGCAACCAGTCCACCTTACTCGCCGGGACAGCCCGGCATTACAAATTTCCGGGGTCGGACACCCGCCAGCTCGGCGGGCGCCCGACCCCGGCTCCGGTTTCAGGCCTTGACCTTGAACCGGAGCGACGCCTTGCCGGTGTTTCCGGCGGCATCCTTCAGACCGGCCTTGGCGACCAGGTTGAAGAAACGAGGCTCCGCACCGCGACGGCCGCGCATGGCCAGCCGGTTCAGCTTGCGACGGACCTTCGCGGTCGGTCGCAGCTTCAGCTTCGCGACACCGGCGCCGTTCAGCACGACCCGGCCGCCAAAGCGGATCCCGCCGGCACCCGTGACCGTGACCTTTCCGGAGCAGGCTTCGTCGCAGCGGACCTTCAGCCGCAGCGCCTTGCGGGCGGACCTCAGCGTCTGCCTGGGAGCGACGATCTTGACCACCGGAGCGGTGCGATCGGACGTGTCAGGATCCGGGTCGGGATCGGTCGTGTCGCCGTCCTTCTTCGCGGTGACGCTCCTGGAGATCGAGGTCGAGTTGCCGGCCTCGTCGGAGACCGTCACCTTGAAGCTGTGGGTTCCGGCGGCAAGTCCGCGGGAAGCCGAGCCGTCGCAGGCGACTTCCTCGCCGTTGTCCCAGGAGCAGACCTGGGAGACAGGCAGACCGTCGCTGACATTCCACTCGTAGGCGACGTTGCCGACCTTGATCACTGAACCATCGGCAGGTCCCGAAGTGAACTGCGCGTCCGGGGCGGTCCGGTCGACGACGAAATCGTGGACCACCTGGGTGATGTTGCCGACGTTGTCGGTCGCCCGGATCGCGAACTGCCAGTCCCCTTCGTCGGGGGTGTCAGCGGCGAACCACTGGTTCGGACTACAGGGGCTGTAGTCGGCGTCATCGCCCTTCCTGACGATCAGGCAACCGATGGTCTTGACGTCCGTGGATGTGGTGTCGAAAGAGAACTGCGGATGGGTTGCGTTGGTGGCGGTTACCGGCGAGGTGAGCGAGATCGCGGGACCGGAGTGATCCACGACGAAGTTGCGGACGGCGGTGATGCCGTTGTTGCCGGTCGGGTCGAAGGCCCGGGCCTGGAACTGGTGTGCACCTTCGCTGACTCCACTGGTGTCGATGTTCAGGTCGAAGGGGCCCGTGGTCGAAGTCGCAACCACCTGGCCGTCGATCAGGTATTCGACCCTGGCCACCCGGTCGTTGTCACCGGTTTCCGCGCCGGCATACATGCTGCTGCCGACAACCTGGTCGCTGGCCGGGTAATGGAGATAGACGCTCGGGGCCATCACGTCATAGAAGGCGGCGATGATCGGCTCGCTGCCGAATTCGGAGTAACTGGCGTCGCACTTGTTCGACTGACCGTTGACCGAAGTGCAGCCCTGCCAGCCGCCGAATGCCCAGCCCGTTCCGGGGGTGGCAGTGAGCCGGTTCGTCGGCGGCACCTCATCGTCGTACCAGGACCTGGAGTCGTAGCAGTCGATGCCGCAGTTGATGCCGGTTCCGGTGACGGTGCCGCCAGCGTGGACCTCGACGGTGATCTCGCCGGTGACGAGTTCACGCTGGGGCTCGGCCTGGGCCGCCCCGGCGGTGATGCCGACGGCAACCAGGGCGATGAGGGTCGCAACGGTTGACAGGAGGTTTCTCGGGTTCATGGTTTTCCTTTCAGGGAGTGGCGCCGCCCCGCTGGAGGGGGAGCGGGACGGCACCTGTTGGAGGAGACGGAGGTGGTGCCTTGCTCAGGCACCGAGCCTGAATCGGAGCGAGGCCCTGCCGGTGTTTCCGGCGGCGTCACTCAGACTTGCGGTGGCGATCAGCTTCACTCGCCGTGGCACGACGTGACTGCGGTTGCGAATCGAGATCAGATTCAGCTTGCGGCGGACCTTCGCGGTCGGCTTCAGCTTCAGCTTCGCCACCCCGGCGCCGGTCAGGACCATCCGGCCGCTGAACCGGATCCCGCCCGCACCCTTGACGACCACCTTGCCGGAGCAGGCCTCGTTGCAGCGGACCCTCAGGCGCAGCGCCTTACGAGCCGACCTCAGGGTCTGCTTCGGGGCGACCATCTTCACCACCGGGGCGGTGCGATCGGAACTGTCCGGATCCGGGTCGGGATCCGGGTCCGGTGCCGGCTGGCTGACCGTGACCGACCGGGTCAGGGTGGTTTCGTTGCCGGCCGCGTCAGTGATCACGACCTTGAAGCTGTGGCTGCCCGGGGAGAGCACGAAGGCGTCGCTGCCGTCGCAGCTGACCGCATCCTCCTCGTCCCAGGAGCAGAGCTGGGTGACCGGCAGATCGTCGGCTGCGCTCCAGGCGTAGCCGACCTCTCCCGGGGCGACCTCGGCACCGTCTTCGGGGCCGGAGGTGAACTCCGCCTCGGGGGCGGTGCGATCGACGACGAAAGGATGGCTGATCCGGCGAATGTTGCCGACGAGGTCTTCCACCTCCACGACGAACTCCCACGTTCCTTCGGTCGGGACCTCTTCCTCGTAGATCTCGTCGATTTCACAGGAAGTCAGCTCTTCTTCCTGACCCTGCATCTGGATGCCGCATCGCGGCGAGATGTAGTCCGGCTCGGTCGAAGCGAAGGCGAAGGAGGCTGTCTCCCCGTTGGTCGCGTCGACCGGATCGACGAAATGCACATCAGGGGCGGTGTGGTCGACCGTGATCGTGTAACTGAGGCTCTCGCCCGTGTTGCGGTTGCCATCAGTGGCGCGAACCTGAACGACGTGGTCTCCTTCGGGCACCTGGGTGGTGTCGAATTCCGCGTGAGAGAAGTCGCTGGTCTTGGTGAGCACCACCTCCCCGTCGAGCAGGACCTCGATCTTCTTTACGGCGACATTGTCGGAAGACTCGATATCCAGGTGGATGCTCTCACCGGCCGGGTTGCCGTAACCGGAGATCCTGACCGTCGGGGGCTGGACGTCAAAGAAGTAGATGGTGACGTTCTTGACCTTGCCCGCCTCCAGGTTCATCAGGCACTTGCCGTTCTGGGGCAGCGAGGAGCATCCGGAGTAGCTCGTCGCGACCCAGCCTTCAGCCGTGCCGGCCGCGCTAAGAAGGACTGATGGAGCGCTCTGCTCGTCATTCCAGCTGTAGGTCTCGACACAATCGCTTCCGCAGTCGATGCCGTCGCCGGTGACCTTGCCCATGCCGTAGGTGGTGACCTTGATGCCACCGTCGACGACAAGCGCCTGGGCGCTGCTGGTTGCCAGCAGGAAGCCGGTGAGGGCCAGGGCGATGATCAGGATCTTTTTCATTTCGGGACTCCTCGGGAAAGTTCGGGGAAGGGCGAATCGAATGTGGCGGCAGCTTTCCGGGAGCAGCTTTCGGTCTTCTTGCGGAAACTTTGCGGGGTTCGCAAGGTCCGTCGGCTGGAACAACAAATTCAAGTAGGCAAGCCAAAAACCCGACCCCGGCAAATCGCTAGGGTCTATGCATGGCCCAGGTTCCCGATCGTGATACCTGTCTTGAACTGCTCGGCCGGATGTGCCTGATCCGGCGCTTCGAGGAGGAAGCGGGCCGCCAGTACCAACGGGCCAAGGCGGGAGGGTTCCTCCACCTGGCGATCGGCGAGGAGGCCACCATCGTCGGCACCACTTCGGTGATGCGTGAGGACGACTACCTGATCGGTACCTACCGCACCCACGGCCACGCCCTCGCCCGGGGCACCCCCGCAGACGCGATCATGGCCGAGCTTTTCGGCCGGGAGACGGGTACCAGCGGCGGCCGCGGCGGGTCGATGCATATCTTCGACGCGGAGCGGCGCTTCATGGGCGGCTACGGCATCGTCGGCGGCAACCTCCCCCTCGCGGCCGGTCTTGCGTTCGCCTCGAAGTACCGGGACGAGGACACGGTCACGGTCTGCATGTTCGGGGACGGCGCCTCGAACACCGGCAACTTTGGCGAGACCATGAACCTCGCGGCCCTCTGGGAGCTGCCGGTGGTGTTCCTGGTCGAGAACAACCTCTACGGGATGGGCACCTCGATCGAACGCCACTCGGCCGTCACCAACCTCTCGCACAAGGCCGAGGGTTACGGGATTGAAGGGGAGCGAATCGACGGCATGGACGTGCTCGAGGTCCGCGACCGCGTCTCCGCCCACCTCGAGGAGGTCAGGACCAAGGGCCGGCCCAGCCTGGTCGAGGCCTTCACCTACCGCTACCGCGGCCACTCCGCGGCCGACCCCGAGATCTATCGCGACAAGTCCGAGGTCGAGGAGTGGCGCCAGAAGGACCCGATCGAGAACTTCATCAAGGTCTGCGTTGAGGACGGCGTTCTGAGCGAAGAGGACGTCCAGTCCGCGAGAGACGAAGCTGACGAGACGGTTGAAGCGGCCGTGGAGTTCGCCGACCGTTCCCCCGAGCCCCCGCTCGAATCCCTGTACGAACAGCTCTATGTGGTCGGCGAGACGATGGGCTGGTACGCGGTCGACGAACGCTCGCCCGAACCACACCGCGGCGAGCTCGGCGAGGACGCACCGGAGAAGGCCCGCGACCTGGCCGAAACCGTGGCCGACCGGGAAAGCGAGATCGAGCGCCAGCACCGTCCGGGAGTGAGGGAATGATGGCCGAGATCCGCATGCGCGAAGCGCTTCGGGATGCGATGGCCGAGGAGATGCGCCGCGACGGGAACGTCTTCGTGATGGGCGAAGACGTCGCCGTCTTCCAGGGGGCCTTCAAGGTGACCGAGGGCCTGATGGAGGAATTCGGCGAGAAGAGGGTCCGTGACACCCCGATCTCCGAGAACACGATCGTCGGGATCGGGGTCGGGGCGGCGATGGCCGGGCTCCGCCCGATCGTCGAGCTGATGACCGTGAACTTCTCCCTGCTGGCACTCGACCAGATCGTCAATCACGCCGCCGCGATCCCCTACATGTTCAACGGCAACGCCCGGGTGCCGATGGTGATCCGCATGCCCGGCGGCGGTGGCCATCAGCTGGGCCCGACCCACTCCCACTCCTTCGAGGCGCTCTACCTGCAGGTGCCGGGCCTCCTGGTCGCCTGCCCCTCGACCCCGGCCGACGCAAAGGGACTGCTCAAGGCGGCAATCCGGGATGAGAACCCGGTCATCTTCATCGAGCACGAGAGCCTCTACGGGATCAAGGGCGAAGTGTCGGACGACGAAGACGAGATCGTCCGTTTCGGCGAGGCGGCCGTCCGCAGGGAAGGCGAGGACGTGACGATCGTCGGCATCCTCAAGATGGCCCATGTCGCGGAGCAGGCCGCCGCAGAGCTGGAAGAGAAGCACGGGATATCGGCCGAGGTGATCGACCCCCGGACGCTTCGTCCGCTCGATCTCGACACCATTCTCGCGTCGGTCAGGAAGACCAACCGGGCCGTGATCGTCGAGGAAGGATGGCCGCATGGCGGGGTCGGGGCGAACCTCTCCACCCTGATCACCGAACAGGCCTTCGACTGGCTGGATGCGCCGGTCCAGCGAGTCACCGGCGCAGACGTGCCGATGCCCTACTCGCGCCGGATGGAACAGGCTGCGATCCCCCATGAGGAAAACGTGATCGAGGCGGTGCTGGCCGCGACCGAAGGCGCAATTGGGCCGGGAAAGGGCGGGAGCTGATGTCCGAGATCGTCATGCCCCGCCTGACCGACTCGATGGAGGAGGGAGTGATCCTCTCCTGGCTCAAGGCTGACGGGGACGAAATCGCAGTTGGGGACGAACTGGTCGAGATCGAGACCGACAAGGCCTCGATGGTCTACGAGTCCGACCTCGCCGGCACCCTGGAGATCCTCGTGCCCGAAGGCGAGACCCGTCCGATCGGCGAGCCGATCGCCAGGATTGGCGAGGCTTCACCTGCTGACGCTGGCGAGGCGGTGGCCGATGGGGATCCTGTCGGCCGGACTTCGCCGGGAGTTCCATCGGGAACCCCAACGGCGCCCGCTCAGGCCCCGGTGCAGGACCATGATCACGCTGAGCACATCAAGGTCTCCCCGCTGGCCCGACGTATCGCAAAGGAGAAGGGTGTTGATCTCTCCGGTCTCACCGGATCCGGGCCCGGGGGGCGGATCATCAAGGTTGATGTGGAAGCCGCTTCCGGGTCCGACCCGGCCACCGCGGCTGAACCTGCCTCACCCGCTCAGTCAGCTGCCGCCTCCCCGCCGGCCGACTCGGCCAAGGGCCCGCCGGAGACCGTCGAGCTGAACCGGACCCAGTCGCTGATCGCCCGACGCATGTCGGAGTCGAAGGCGACGATCCCTCACTTCTACCTGCGGACTGTGGTCGACATGGACCGGGCGGTCGAGGTCCGGGCCGCCTTCAAGGAGGAGGCCACCGAAGGCGAGACCGTGCCCTCGCTCAACGACTTCGTGGTCAAGGCGGCCGCAATCGCCCTTCGCCGCCATCCGATCGCCAACGCCGCCTTCCGGGACGGTCACTTCGAGCTCTACCCGAAGGTCAACGTCGGGATCGCCGTCGCGACCGAGGGTTCGCTGATCGTGCCGGTGATCAAGGATGCCGATCACCTGTCCCTGGCCGAGATCAGCGAGGAGACCCGCCGCCTCGCCGGCCGGGTCCGCTCGGCCGAGATAACCCCGCCGGAGCTGGCGGGCGGAACCTTCACCGTCTCCAACCTCGGCATGTTCGGCGTGACCGGATTCGACGCCGTGATCAACCCGGGACAGGCCGGCATCCTCTCGGTCGGCGAGGTCGCCGAAAAGCCGGTCGTGACCGACGGGAAGATCGGCTCCGCCCACCTGATGGAGATCACCCTGGCCTGCGACCACCGCATCCTTTACGGGGCCGACGGCGCCGAGTTCCTCGCTTCGGTCAAGGCCAACCTCGAGGAACCCGGCCTGCTGGCCTGACACCGGAGGCCCTTTGCCCATATCGTCAGTTCCAATGAGCGAAGAGGTCCAGACACCGTCCAGTCCCGTCGGCAGCAAGGGCGAGAGCGAGTTCGTCGAGTATTCGCGGGCCCGGCAGTCGATGTCGCGGCGGATCGCCGAGTCGAAGGCGACCATTCCCCACATCTACCTTCAGGTCGAGGCGGATGTCACCGCGCTGGTGCGTCGCCGGGCGGCGCTCCGCGCCGAGGGCGAGGCCCCGACCGTGAACGACCTGGTGATCAAGGCCACCGCCCTGGCCCTGCGAGACCACGGGCGGGTCAACAGCACCTACCGCGACGGCGGCATCGAAATCCACTCCCGGATCAACATCGGGGTCGCAGTGGACACCCCCGACGGTTCGGTCACGCCGGTCATCACCGACGCCGACAGCAAGGACCTGAACGAGATCGCGGCCGAGGTGCGCAGCCTCTCCACGCGGGCACGGTCCGGCGAGATAACCCCTCCCGAGCAAGCCGGCGCGACCTTCGCGATCTCCAACCTGGGCATGCTCGGAGTCACCAGTTCCGAGCCGGTCGTGAATCCCGGACAGGCGGCGAAGCTGGCGGTCGGCGTGGTCACCGAACGGCCGGTCGTCCGGGGTGGCGAAGTGGTCCCGGGCGATGTGATGACCCTGGATCTTTCCTGCGACCACCGTGTCCTTCACGGCGCCGAAGCCGCCCGTTTCCTGAACGAGGTCAAGGCGAACCTCGAGAATCCGGGACTGCTCGGATGAGCGACGGGCCCGCGACAGCCGATCCCGGCGCGGGCCCGAAGTGCGTGAAAAGTAGCGCCGGGGTTTCCGGGGGTCGCCGGGTCTTTCGGTCGGCCGGCGTCGCCGGCAGCGTGGGCGTAACCCATAGCGCCGGAGTTGCCGGCAGTGCCGGGGCCGGGTTCAGTGCCGGGGTCGCCGGCAGCGCCATCGTCCTTTTCAGCTCGGCGGTCACCTTCAGCTTCGCGGTGCTCGGCTCCACCCTGATGGCCTTCTGCGCCTTCTGCGTCGGATGCGCCCGGTGCCGGCGCTGCGCCTTCTGCGTCGGCTGCCGTGACTGCGTCGACTGTGTCGGTTGTGTCGGCTGTTCCGGGCTGGTCGGTGCACGAGGGGTGGTCGGCAAGTCAGCCAGGAAGAACCGTTCGGGACTGTGCCGATGGCTGCCCTCACGGTGATCGATCTCGGCCGCCGCGAGTACGCGGAGATGGTGGCTCTCCAGGAGCGACTGGCCGAGCTTCGCCTGGAAGGTTCGGTCGGGGACCTGCTGCTGTTGCTCGAGCACCCGCCCACCTACACGCTGGGCCGCCGCTCCGAGCCCTCCGACCTCCTCCACGATTCCGGCTGGTACGAGGAGCGCGGGATCGCGATCTGTGAGACCCCCCGTGGCGGCAAAGTGACCTACCACGGGCCGGGCCAACTGGTCGCCTACCCGATCGTCGATCTGCGGGGAGTCGGCGCCCAGCCGTCCGGCGCCGACCGGGTCGACGTCGCCGGCTTCGTCGCCGCCCTGGAGCAGTCGATGTCGGGGGCACTCGCCGAGTGGGGCCTCGCGACCGGCCGGATCGAGGGCCTGACCGGTCTCTGGGTAGACGACGACCGCCCGGACCGCGCCGACTTCGAGGGGGCCGATGCCGCGTCGGCCGCACCGGGCCTCGCCCGGGGAAGCATCCGCAAGATCGGTTCGATCGGCCTGAAGATCCGCCGCGGGGTCAGCACCCACGGGCTCTCGATCAATGTTTCCTGCAACCTTGACCCCTTCGACTGGATCAACTCCTGCGGCATCGAGGCCTGTCGCGCCACCTCGATCGCGGCCGAGCTCGGCGAGGAAGGCCCGTCGGTGGCCGCGGTCGGCGCTGCCGTCGCCGGGCGGCTGGCCGACGGGTTGGGACTCAAAACGACCGAGGGCAGGGCCGCGGAGATCGATCTCACCGAAGCGCAGCGGGTCGATTCCGTAGCCTAGGAGACCGGTGGACACCGCAGACCGCATTCACGTCACCCGTTCCCGCGCCAATCCCGGCGGCGGTGACGTCCAGCTTGACGACGCTATCCCGTTCCGTTCCCGCAAGCCTTCCTGGCTGAAGGTCCCCCCGCCCGGCGGCCCGGTCTACCGCGAGATCAAGCAGATGATCGACGGCGAGAGCCTGAACACCGTCTGCGAGGAGGCAAACTGCCCGAACATCGGTGAGTGCTGGGAGCGCGGGACCGCCACCTTCATGATCCTCGGCGACGTCTGCACCCGGCGCTGCGGCTTCTGCAACGTCCAGACCGGCAAGCCGACCCACAACGACCCGCTGGAGCCGGCCCGGGTCGCGATGCAGGTCAAGCGGCTCGGCCTCTCCCACGCGGTGATCACCTCGGTCGACCGCGACGACCTGCCCGATTACGGAGCCTCCGCCTTCGTCGGGGTGATCCGCTCGATCCGCGCCCAGGCCCCGGGCTGCAAGGTCGAAATCCTGACTCCCGACTTCCGCGGCCAGGAGATGCCGCTTGCCCGGGTCGTCCACGAGCGGCCCGACGTGTTCAACCACAACGTCGAGACCGTGCCGCGGCTCTACCCGAAGGCCAGGCGTGGCTCGAAGTTTCTGCGCTCGGCCCGGGTGCTCCGCCTGGCCCGCGAGATGGGCGAAGGCGAGGTGATCACCAAGTCGGGACTGATGGTCGGCCTCGGCGAGGAGTTCGACGAGATGGTCGAGACCTTCGGCATCCTCCGCGAGCACGGGGTCCAGATCCTCACGGTCGGCCAGTACCTTCGCCCGACCGTCAATCACCTGCCGGTGGTGCGCTACTGGCATCCCGAGGAATTCGAAGCCCTGGAGAAGGCGGCATACGAGATCGGCTTCGAGTCGGTTGCCGCCGGACCGCTGGTCCGCAGCTCCTACCACGCGGACGAAAGCGCCCGCAAGGCCGCCGAAGCTGCCTGATCCCGGGGCTGCCCACCCCGCCGATCCCGCAAAGCGGCCCGGTCCCTTTCAGCGATACCCTCGCAGGCTCACCCTGGCCCTCGCGGCCCGTTGATCTTGCCCAACGAAAGCCCTATCCGATGATCCCGTTTCGCGACAACATGGACCTGCGCGGTCCCGTCTGGGGCACGCTCGCCTTCCTTCTGATCTATTTCGTCCTGGCCCTGGTCGGCGACATCCCGCACATGAACGCCTGGCAGGTGCTGGTTGGACTGTTCGGACTCTGGCTGTTCGCCCCCTATGTGGAACGCAGGACCGGCACCCCGCTGTTCGTGGTCGGTTTCCTCTTTGTGGCCGGCGTCACCGGCTTCCTGGTCGGCGCGGTTGACGAAGCGACCGGCCCATACGCGATCAGCTTCTTCCTCCCCGTGCTCGCCACGGCCGGCGTCCACATCGCCCTTGCTCCCCGCTCGAAGATCCTCTGCCTGATCCCGGTGCCTTTCGCGATGACCTTCGTCGAGGTACCGACGATCGCCATGACGATCATCTGGCTGGCCCTCGAGATGCTCCTCACCGCCGCCTGACCCCCACCTGACCTGGCCCGGGATCGCTTCACCGCCCTAGTCTGGGAACGAGAGCCGGCTCGGTGTGGATCACCGCTCCATATCGGGGGTAATTCGAACCGAGTGGCTGGCATCGGGTGGCCGACCGGGACCAGAACCAGCTTGGGTTCAATCTGCTCGGATATAGCCCCATTGAATTGAACCGAGCTTCGGTAACCGCTCGAAACATCCGGGGTACTCAGGACCGTGACGGAACGACTCCAGAGCCAGGGAATTCCTTGTCGTGGCAGCAGGATCCTCGCCGGGACCGGTCTGGGGATACTCCTGATCGGCCTGCTGATCGCAGTCACCGGCCTCGCCAACGTCATCTTGGCGCTGACCGACGGCGGCCCAGGCGTGAAAGGCGCGGTCTGGGGTGTGGCCAACGGCGTATTCATCATCGCCCTGGGCGGTGGTTTCGCGCTGCTCGGCCTGAGCCTGTTTCGGCGGAACGCTCCCCGGACGAGGGGCCGGATTCCCGGAACCGCCCGGTCGAACGCACGAAGCGGATTCCTGCTCGCCCTGACAGCGCTCCTCGGGACCGGCCTGATGATCGTTCTTCTGATCTGGCTCGCGAACGGGATAGCTCAAACGACATGAGGGACATCCAGGTCGCGACAGAGGATTCCCCCGGGAAGCGCCGGGCCGCGTGGCTGGCCATCGGCGCGGTCACGATGTCGATCGGTCTGGGGATGGTCGCTTTCCCCCTCGCCGCGGTGGAAAGCCTGGACGGGTTGGCGGCTTCGATGATCCTCGTGGTCCCCGGCCTTCTTTGGCTCGCCACCGGCATCAAAGTGATCCTGCGCGTTACCGGGAGAAAAGCGGATGTGCTGATTGGCAGCACCGGGGTCGTCGCTTTCACGATCAGCGCCATGGTCGGTGTGCTGGGCACCTTCGTGATGCTTGCTTTCTGGGCCCTTTCGCATTCGGTCTGGGTGAATGAAGGGGGCACCCCGGAGACCGCCCCGAACGACGGTCTGATCTACGCGGGCGCCTGCTTCCTGTACGCAACCATCTGTCTGCTCCTCGCTTTCGCATCCAGCCGGATCGAAGACCCTCCCGTTTCCGGGTTGAGGCGGGAGCAAGGGAGTCGGGGCGCATGAGCGACAACGCCTTCGCCAAGGGGGTGGTCCACCCTGCATTGTTCGTTGGAGGCTGCATTTTCTCTGGCCTGTTCCTCCTTGTCGTTGCCTTCCTCGCCCTGTCCCTGGTTGGCACGCTGTTTGGCCAGAGCACCGAGTCCGACCTGTTCGGTGATCCGGCAGCCAACCTTGCTGCTTACACGCTCTGTCTGTTTTCAACAGGCGGTCTCGGCCTGGCAATGCTCCGGGGCAGCGGTGTCAAGTGGGTAAGTCAAGTTCCCGTGCTGCGGGATGTGCCCACTTGGGCTCTTGTAGCCGTCGGCGTGGCCGCGAGCCTGCCGATCCTCCTGTTCGTCGCCCTGATCATTTCGATCATTGCCGGTGGCGGTCTCGACTAGCCCCGGATGAAATGCCCGGCAGCCTGAAGAAAGCGCCACTCCTCCTGTCGGGAATTGCTCTCTTCCTCGTGGGGCTGACCGGCTTCGCCGCCGGTTTCTGGGTCGTCGGGTCCGAGATCATCAACCCGGATCCCGAAGCCGACGGGTGCGGCGGGCTCATGGTCGCCGTGCTCTTGTACCTGTTGACCGGCTGTGCTTTCGCTGGACTCGGAGCAGTTCTCATGCGTTCCAGCGGAGCGGGTTTCATGACCAGGATTCCCCTCATAGGAAGGGCCTCCCCAACCGGGTTGGGGATAACGGCGGGCGTCGCGGGATTCACGCTCCTCGCGATAGCTCTCTTTCTCGACTACATAGTCTCCGCCGGCTCCGGGTCCTAGAAGGTCCGGGCAGGCCGACCGGGGTTCAGACCGAGATCAGGCCGGCGGCGGTGAGGGTGAGGATTCCGGCGCCGACGATCAGGCGGTACCAGACGAAGAGCGACATCGAATGGCTGGTCAGGTACCGGAGGAACCAGGCGATCACCGCGTAACCGACCACGAAGGCGAAGGCGGTGGCGATCGCGATGTTGATCATCGGCTCGCCGAAATGCTCCTTGCCGGAGAGCAGCTTGTAGAGCTCGTAGAAGCCGGAGAGGACCACCGCCGGAATGGCAAGGAGGAAGGCGAAGCGGGCGGCGGCCTCGCGGTTCAGGTTGAGGAAGAGTCCGGCGCTGATCGTCGCTCCCGAACGGGACACCCCGGGGATCAGGGCCAGGGACTGGGCCAGGCCGATGATCACGCCGTCCTTGAACGAGAGCTCACCCACCTCCCTTTCCTGGGAGCCGACCCGGTCGGCCCGGCCGAGGACCAGGCCGAAGATGATCAGCATCGAGCCGACCAGCCAGAGGTTGCGGGCCGCGGTTTCGATCTGGTTCTGGAAGGTGAGACCGAGGATCGAGATCGGGATCGTCGCGATGATCAGGTACCAGCCCATGCGGGGGTTGAGCTCGCCCCGCATCTCCGGCTTGAAGATCGACTCGGTCCAGTCCCGGGCGATGTTCCAGAGGTCCTTGCGGAAGTAGATAAGCACGGCCGCCTCGGTCCCGAGCTGGATCACCGCGGTGAAGGCGGCTCCGGGGTCATCCCAGCCGAGGAGCGCCGGCACGAACAGGAGATGTCCGCTGGAGGAAATCGGCAGGAACTCGGTCAGACCCTGAAGGATCCCGAGGAAGATGCTCTGAATGAGGTTCACGGGGGGTTCAGGAAATGCTACTCCCGTGGCCGGTGGGCCGGATCGGCTGCAGATGCCTGCGCAATCCGGACCACCGCCAGGGGGCGATTACTTCGGGGCCATGCGCAAGGCGCCGTCCAGGCGGATCACTTCCCCGTTCAGCATCACGTTGTCCACGATCTGGAGGGCGAGGGAGGCGAACTCCTCCGGGAAGCCGAGGCGCGACGGGAACGGGATCGTTTCGCCGAGTGCCTGGCGGGCCGGTTCGGGCAGCAGGGCCAGCAGCGGAGTGTCGAAGAGTCCGGGGGCGATCGTCATCACCCGCACCCCGTCCCGGGAAAGGTCACGGGCCGCCGGCAGGGTCAGCCCGACCACGCCGCCCTTCGAGGCCGCGTAGGCCGTCTGGCCGATCTGGCCGTCATAGGCGGCGATCGAGGCGGTGTTGATGCAGACGCCGCGCTGGCCGTCGCTGTCGGGATCGTTGCCAACCATCGCCGCGGCAGCCTGGCTCAGGACGTTGATCGTGCCGATCAGGTTGATCTCGATTACCCATTTGTAGCCGTCGAGTGATGCGGGCTCGCCCTTCTGGACGATCCTCCCGGCCGCCCCGACGCCGGCGCAGTTCACGCAGATCCGCAGGCCGCCGCTGGCACCGCCAACACCCGGGCCTGCCGCCGCGGCGATCGCCTCATGGACCGACTCCTCGTCGGTCACGTCGGCCTTGACGAAGGTGCCACCGATCTTGCCGACCAGCTCGACTCCCTTCTCCTCGTTCAGGTCCGCGACCATCACCTTGTGGCCGGCCTCGGCCAGGCGGCGGGCGGTCGCCTCGCCCAATCCGGAGGCACCTCCAAAGACGATCGCGCTTTCAGATTCCATCTGTCCTGCTCCTCGCTGTTGTTGCCATAGAGTTGGGCGCATGAAACGAGCGAACTTCGAACCCGAACATCAGGACTTCCGTGAGACCGTCGGCCGCTTCGTCACCGACGAGATCATGCCGAATTTCGAGCAGTGGGAGGCGGACGCCATCGTTCCCCGCGAGCTGTTCCAGAAGGCCGGGGAGAAGAACATGCTGGCGATGTCGGTTTCGGAGGAGTACGGCGGGCTCGGCCTCAAGGACTTTCGCTTCAACCAGATCGTCGGCGAGGAGGGCTACTACCAGGGCGCGACCGGCGCGATGCTCGGCATCACCCTCCACAACGATGTCTGCCTCCCCTACTTCGAGGAGTACTGCACCGACGAGCAGAAGGAACGCTGGCTTCCCGGGATCGTCGACGGCAGCCTGATCACCGCGGTCGCGATGACCGAGCCCGGGATCGGCTCCGATTTGGCGAGTATGTCAACCAAGGCGATCCGCAACGACGACCACTACGTCGTCGACGGCTCGAAGACCTTCATCACCAANAACGGCATCAACGCCGACCTGATCATCACCGCGGTCAAGACCGACCCGAAGGAGAAGCACCGCGGCATGTCGATCATCATCATCGAGCGCGGCATGGAGGGCTTCGATCGCGGCCGCAACCTCGAGAAAGTGGGCATGCACAGCCAGGACACCGCCGAGCTGTTCTTCAGCGACGTGAAAGTCCCGGTCGAGAACCTGCTCGGCAACGAAGGTGACGGCTTCAAGTACCTCGTCTCGAACCTCGCCCAGGAGCGGATGTCGATCGCCGTCGCCGCGGTCGCTGCCGCACAGGCCGCGCTGAACTGGACCCTCGATTACGTCAAGGAGCGCTACGCCTTCGGCTCGCCGATCGGCACCTTCCAGAACTCCCGCTTCCAGATGGCCGAGATCAAGACCGAAGTGGACATCGCCACGGTCTACATCGACCGCTGCGTCGAGGCTCTGAACGAGGGCACCCTGACCGTCGAGGACGCGGCCGAGGCGAAGTGGTGGAGCACCGAGATGGCCGACCGGGTGATCGACAAGTGCGTCCAGCTCCACGGTGGCTACGGCTACATGCTCGAGTACCCGATCGCCCGCGCCTACGCCGACAACCGGGTCACCCGCATTTACGGAGGCACGACCGAGATCATGAAGGAGATCGTCGGCCGCTCGATGGGCCTCTAGGCGGTACAAACCACCGAGGTTGAAATGGAGAGCGCTATTTGACGCTCAGTTCAATCTCGTTGACCGAGTATCCGGATCATGCCCGCCGCCCGAATAGCGAAGATCGTCTCCGGCGGGCAGACCGGGGTCGACCGGGCGGCACTCGACGCGGGGATCGCCATCGGCATCCCGTATGGAGGCTGGTGCCCGAAGGGCGGCCTGGCCGAGGACATGCCCGATCCCCCGGGCCTGCTCGAGCCCTATCCGGAGCTGACTGAAACGCCGTCGGACGACGTCAGCCAACGCACCGAATGGAATGTGCGGGACTCGGACGCGACCCTGATCATCAGGCCCGAAGGTTCAAAGTCACCGGGGACGGACCTGACGATCGAACTGGCAGCACGGATGAACCGTCCATGCCGAACCGTCGACCCGGAATCGAACGATGCCGTTGCCGAAGTCCTCGCTTTCATCGAGTCGATCGGGCCAGAGGCAGTCCTCAACGTGGCCGGTCCCCGGGAAAGCGGGGCACCCGGAATCTACGAGGCCGCCCGGGACCTGCTCACCCGATCGCTATCGAACTGACCGGGTTTCCGGAGAACTGCATGCGGATGCCGGCCGCGGCCGAGAAACAAACGTACCTTCCGGTAAGACCTGCTGAGCTGGCGAGGTTGAGGAAGTGGTTCGCAGGGGACCACAAACTCAATCTCGAGGCCTACTGGGTGGTCATTGCCTTCTTGGGAGTGGGCTTCTTCTTGACCTTGGCCTTGCGGTACTCGCGGTTGAGCATTCCGATCACGTCGATCGAGATCTCCTGGGGGCAAACCCGGGAGCACTCTCCGTAATTGGTGCAGCCGCCGAAGCCCTCGGCGTCCATCTGCTCGACCATTCCGATCACGCGGGACTCGCGTTCCGGCTGGCCCTGGGGCAGGACGTTGAGATGGGTGACTTTGGCGCCGGTGAAGAGCATCGCCGCGCCGTTCGGGCAGGCCGCCACGCAGGCGCCGCAGCCGATGCAGATCGCCGCGTCCATCGCCTTCTCCTGGGTCTCCGGGGAGACCGGCATCGAGTTCGGCTCAGGCTGGGGGCCTGTGGTGGTCGAGATGTAGCCGCCGGCCTGGATCACCCGGTCGAGTGCACCGCGGTCTACCGCGAGGTCGCGGATCACCGGGAAGGTGTTGGCCCGGAACGGCTCGACCTTGATCGTCTGGCCGTCGATGAAGTCGCGCATGTAGGTCTGGCAGGAAGTGACCTGCTGGGGACCGTGCGGGGTGCCGTCGATGACCAGCGAGCAGGCGCCGCAGATGCCTTCACGGCAATCGGAGTCGAAGGCGATCGTGCGCTTTTTCTCGTGGCTGAGCCGCTCGTTGAGCTGGTCGAGCATCTCGAGGAAGGACGCGTCGGGATTGATGTCGGTGACCTTGAAGGTCTCGAAGCGGCCCTGGTCGGTTTCGTCGGCACCGTCGAACTGACGCCAGATCTCAAGGGTGAAATTCACTTGTAGCTCCTCGTCGCCAGCTTGATGTCCTCGAAGTTCAGGGCTTCATCGTGGGGAACCGGATCATCGCCACCGTACTCCCAGGCGGTGACCTTGGCGAAGTGGTCGTCGTCGCGGAGCGCCTCGCCGTCATCGGTCTGGTG
>JAGQUR010000191.1 GCA_020438395.1 Solirubrobacterales bacterium
TCTGGTATTTCGGCGCCGCCGGCCTCGTGAGTCTTGCCGCCTTCATCGGGCTGATTCTCGTCCCGGCGGTGAGTTCCTATGGGCGCTGGCACGAGCGTTTCGCCGCCGGATTCCTCTCCCTGGTGATCTTCGGGGGCCTGGTCACCATAGGCGTCATCGCGGGGCTGGCCTGGGTGCTGATCTCGAATGACATAAGCCCCATCAACCCGTTCACGGGCGGTTGAGCCCCGCCGCCAAGACAAAGGCTTCGGCCCCGGCCCGCCTTGCGAGCCCGGTGCTGGCCGGCCGTGGCCTGCCCGGCCTGGCCCGGGCGGCCGCTGACGTGCTCGGTGTTCCCGTCGCCTTCCTCGACCGCTCGGGCATAGTGCTCGCGGTGGCCGGTGCGACCCAGGCCCAGGAGTCGAAGCTCACCGCCAAGGAAAAGGGCGTCGAGACGATCGAACTCGTGCTCGGCGACAACACGGTCGGCGAGGCCCGCTACCTCGGCGACGGAGTGAACGGCGACACCCTGGAAGTGATGTCCGCCCTGGCGGCCCTCGAGGTCGAGCGTGCCCGATCGGACGAATGGGGCAACGAAGGCGCCGTTTCGGAATTCATCCGCGCCCTGCTCGACGGTTCGATGACCGACACCAGCGACATCGTCGCCAGGGCCGGCGAGGTCGGCTGTGACCTCTCCCGCGGCGGCGGCGTACTTATGGTCCGCGCCCATGCGGGCTCGGCCCAGGAGGGTGACTGGCGGTCCCGCGTGCTCGACATGACCCTGCGCACGATCAGGGCGATCGCTTCCGGGGCAATCGCCGGCATGGGTGAGTCGGACGAGGGCGCCGTGGTCGGGATCCTGGTTCCCACCAACGAGGAGGATCGACTGGTCAAGGTCGAGGAAACCCTCGACCGCGAGCTTCCCCGATCCCTTTCGGGCCTGACGGTGACGATTTCCCGTTCAAGGCTAGCCACCGGCCCCGACCAGATCGAAAGGGCCACCCGCGAGGCCCAGTTGGCGCTCAACGTCGGCGAGGCCGAAGGAAAGTCGCCGATGGCCTTCGAGGACACGGGGGCCTACCGGCTCCTTCTCGGTACCAGCAACGAAGAACTGATGAGCTTCTACTCGGAGACGGTCCAGCCGCTGGTCGCCTATGACGAGCAGTACGAGACCGACCTGGTCGCCACCGTCGAGGCGTATCTCGACAGTGACGCGAACGTGCCGGCCACCGCCAAGCAGATGTTCACCCACCGGCACACGATCCGTTACCGCCTCGAACGGGTCCGTGACCTGTCCGGCCACGACGCGACCGCAACCGAAGGCCGCGAACGTCTCGGCCTCGGGATCAAGGCGATGAGGGTTCTGGGCATAGCCTCACCCCGGGGCCGATCCAAAGAACGCGCCTAGCCCGGGCAACGCGCCCAGGAGCCACCAGCCGCACGCTGACCTTCGTCGGTCGCTCGACGGTTCGGGAACGTACTTCCAGTACGCCCCCTTCACCACCTTCGCTTGCCTCCTCGGCAGCGCACGG
>JAGQUR010000072.1 GCA_020438395.1 Solirubrobacterales bacterium
CGAAACCCTCGATCCGGACCGGCAGCTCTTCCATGCCGAGCGCATCGCCGAGCTCGCTCAGGGCTTCAACCCGTCTTTGTTGCCGGTGCTCGCTCTGCAGCCGGTCCTGGTCGAGTGCCAGCTTCGCGTTCCGTTCGGCCATCTCGCGCAGCCGGCGGGTGTCACCCCGCTCGGCCACCCTCACCTCCACCCCGCGCCCGCCCCGGCGGTCGGCGAGGAAGGTCTCGATTTCGCCGATCCGTCCGGACATGTACGGGCCAAGGACGACCCGTCTGGGGACCGCGGGAGAGGCGCCGTAATACTGCTCGATGAACTCGGCAGCGACCTCGTCGATCTCCCGCCCGGAAGGATTCTCCAGGTAGAAGGACTGGCGCTCGGCCAGGATCCCGTCCCTGACCTGGAAGACCTGGGCGTTGGCGTCGGTCCCTTCTGTAGCGACCCCGATCAGGTCGGCGGTACCGACCGTGGAGCCGGAGATTCGCTGCCTTTCGAAAAGCGACTGGACGGAGGCCAGCCGGTCGCGGAAGACCGCGGCGGCCTCGAAGTCCTGGCCGGCCGAGGCTTCCTTCATGCGGCTTTCGAGGTCGCGCTCGATCTGGTCGTACCTGCCGGACAGGAAGTCGATCACCCGGTCGATGTTCGCCCGGTATTCGTCCCGGCTTATGTAGTCGACGCAGGGCGCCCCGCAACGCTTGATGAAGTAGTCGAGGCAGGGACTGCCGGAGCGGCGACCCGGCTCGCTGCCCTCGCAAGTTCTGTACTGGAAGAGCTTGCCGAGCAGGTCGAGCGTGTCGCGAACCCGGCGGGCCGAGGAGAAGGGTCCGAAGTAGGCCCTTCCGGGACGGTGCCGTTCCCGGGTGAAATAGACCCGCGGGTAATCCTCGTCGAGGCTCACCGCCACATACGGATAGGACTTGTCGTCTCTCAGCTTCACGTTGAACCGGGGCCGGTAACGCTTGATGAAGCTCTGCTCGGCGATCAGAGCCTCCGATTCGGATTCGGTCACCAGGAACTCGATCCGCTCGATCAGCCGGGTCATCTCCGCGTTGCCGCCGCTGAAATGCGAGGCGACCCGTTTGCGGATCGAAATCGCCTTGCCGACGTAAATCACCTCGTCGTCGCGGTCACGGAACAGGTACACACCGGGCGCATCCGGAAGGGAACGCCGCTCGGCCACGATGCGGGCTTCGCGATCGCCGGCCCCCGGGTCCGCCCCCTCCGCCCCTCGATTTGTTGTCGGTTCCGCCACGACTGAAGCGTAGAACCCGGAGCCGACCGGCATTCATTGGGTACGCTGCCGCCACCATGGCCGCTGAACTGCTGACTCCCCCGGAAATGAAAACCATCTCGATCGAGATCGACGGCGAGATCGGGACGTTGACCCTGAACCGCCCCGATTCCTTCAACGCGATGAGTCCCGACCTGATCGCCGACATGGTCGAGGCCTTCGCCTGGCTCGCCGACCAGGCGCCGCTTCGCGGGCTGATCGTGACCGGCGCGGGCAGGGCTTTCTGTGCCGGCGGTGACCTGAACTGGTTCAAGGAGGGTCAGGCCAATCCGGACATCGACATCGTCGCTTCGGTCCGGCGTGGCGCCGAGATGCTCCATCAGGCGATCGTTGACATGCAGCGGATCCCCTACCCGGTGATCGCCGCCCTCAACGGCCCAACCGCCGGAGCCGGGTTCTCGCTCGCCCTGGCCTGCGACATCCGGATCTGCTCCGAGGAGGCCTTCCTCGCCTGCGCCTACGGCCGGATCGGCGTCTCCCCCGACGGCGGCATGACCTACTTCCTGCCCCGCGTGGTCGGCCCCTCGAAGGCGATCGAGATCCTTCTCAACGACCCGAACCTCTCACCGGCCGATGCGCTCGAAGCCGGCCTGGTCTCGGAGGTCGTGGCCCCCGACGAACTGATGGCAAGGGCCCGCGAGAAAGCCGACAAGCTGGCGCAGAAGTCGCCTTACTACGTGAAGATGGCCAAGCACCTGGTCCACCAGAGCCTGGACAACAGCATCACCGAACAACTTCAACTGGAGCGCCACGGCATCGCCAACGGCATGGGCACCCAGGATTCGAAGAACGCGATCGAAGCGTTCCTCTCCGGCGGCACCGCCGAATTCAAGGGCGAATAGCCGCAGGCGCAGCGCGGGAGCCAGTCACCGGCTGCTGCCGGTTATCAGGCCTTGAGGAGGCGGGTGACGCTTTCTCCCACGCAGCAGGGCTTCTGGCCGATCTGACCGTCCGGGGTCTGAACCTCGACCGTGATCGTCGTGACGGTCTCGACCCAGCCGTTGCCGAGGTCATTGATCTCGCTCAGTTCCGCCGAGGCGCGCACCTTCGAGCCGGCCGGGACCGGCGAGGGGAAACGGACCTTGTTCCAGCCGTAGTTGATCCCCATCGAGAAGCCGGACTTCACTTCGATCAGGTCAAGGCGGAAACCGTCGATCATCGAAAGCGTCAGGTTGCCGTGGGCGATAGTCGTGCCGAAAGGGCTCTCGTTCGCGGCCCGTTCGACTTCCACGTGAATCCACTGGTGATCGCCGGAGAGGTCGGCGAAGGTGTCGATCATCTCCTGGGTGACTTCGCGCCAGTCGGTCGGGCCGACCTGCTTGCCGACCAGTTCCTGAACCTGCTCCGGACCTTCAATTACGAGAGTTTCCATGAAGCAACACTATCGCCCAGTGTTGTCTCCCCCAATGCCGGCTGACTCCCGTCCGGCCGTGTTACCTGACGAGTTCGATCGTCATTCCGGCCGGACTCATTGCACCCATCCCGCCGAGCATCCCGAGGATCTTCGCGACATAGGCCTGTGTTTCCGGATAGGAGGGAATGCAGTTGCAGGATCCGACCGCGCCGGGACCGGCGTTGTAGGCCGCCAGCGCCAGGGCCGGTGACCCGAACTGCTTCAGCAGGTCGCTCATCAGGTGGGCCTGGGCCATGATCGCGGCGGCCGGATCGAAGGGATCGTCGAGCCCGTATTCGGCTGCCGCCGCCGGAGTGAAGGCCGCGATTCCGAAGGCGATCCCGTTACCGGCATCCGGGTCGAAGCCCGACTCGGCAAAGAGCTGGGCGGCCAGCAGGGAAGCGGAGACATTCCACTTCATCGCCGCTCGCAGCACCAGCGGGCGCACCCATCCGGGGGTGATCGACGGCACCGCCTGCGAGAGAGCGGCCGAGCGGTCTCCCCGACCCGATCCGGTCGGGCCACCGAGACCAACCGAGTTGCCAGCACCCGAGCATGGCGCGGGCCCGGCGACGAAGCCGTAGTGCCAGGGCTCCCATGAATATCGCTGGGTGAATCCGAACCTGCCGGCATTTGCCGCCAGCCAGGAGTAGGCGGCGTCAGGACCGAGATCGAGTTCGGTCGCACAACGATGAAGCGACTGGCCAGGGGGAGCGACCCAGGTCGGGTCGGGGTTGGCCGCGAACAGGGCCGCCTGCTCGGCATCGGAGCGAAAGGCCGAATTGATTGCCAGCGTCACGCCTGCCGCTGCCGCAGCCGCCGACATCGCGTCAAAGGCGGCGGCCACATCGGGGCGCATTCCCTTGCCCTGGCGGTCCGCCAGCGGCCCCGAGTATCCGCCGCCGCTGGCCATCGCCGGTACCGATCCCATCGAGACCGGAAAACTGACCCGCGCTTCCGCCCAGTTCGGCGGCGCCGGGCGCTCCCCGTTTACGGGACCGGCCCTCACCCTGGTGGAAATCGAGACTCGCGCCGTCGTCGGCGCGTAGGAAGCGGAGTCCGGAAACCGGACCGATACCGCCAGCGGCGAAGCCCCGTTCACGACCGCAGCTTCGATCGCCGCCAGCCTGGCCCGGTTCAGGTAGACCGGCTTCGGCATGTGGGCGGGGTTGGGCAGGCCGTTGGGAAGCCTGGGCGGGGCGAGCAGGCGGGGCATGTCGTCTTTCATCGACCGGGCGGCGGACATCGCGGAAAGATCAGCCGCCCGCTGGGCCCGCGCCTTGCCGGTCACGGCTCCCGAAACGGCGACGATCGCCGCCGCGGCAAGCACGAGGACGAAGACGGCGCCCAGGACCAGCGGGGTCGCCTGCCCGCGGGAAGCCCCGAGAGTCCGGAGGAACGGACCGCCCGTCTTCCCGGGAAGGCCGGTCCCCTTTCGACCGCCCGACCCCGGTTGCGCGAGCTTGACCCGGCCCGCGAATTCAGCCGCCTCCTCCATGACCAGTTCGGTCAGAGGGTCTGATTTTCCCTCCGGGGAAAGGATGACGAGGTGGTCCCAGCCAAGCTCCAGCAGGCCCCGGTAGCTGGCCGGTGTTGACAGGACGACCAGCGGATTTGCCGAATTGCCCTCGCGCAGCCGGCATACGGCTTCGGGCAGGCCGTCCGCCTCCTTCGCCGAGACGCAGACAAGGTTGCCCCGGGCCCTGGCATCAAGTCCCGGGGTTGAACCGTTCAGGCTCGATTCGAGTTCCCTGGCCGCGGCCGGCGCCAGCAGGCTGGCCGGGCGCGGGCGTTCCCGGCCGACTTCGACCAGCAGGCCGATCCCGTCCCGATTCCCGTCGTGCTGGTCCTGCCTGATGCAGGCGCCGGCCGCCTCCGACGCGATGTCGAGAGCGAATCGATCGCTCCCCCGCACATTGCCCACCGTCCCGACAAGGATCTGATCGCTCATCCTGGCCGTCCTCCCGCCTCGGCGGAAACCTCAAGGCTCTCCGCGATAGAGGAGAAAAGGGAAGGCGGCCGGACCCGGACCCGGACCATCGGCCCGATCCTCGAAACGGAGATTCGGTCTCTGGCCCACCCCGGAAGGGCTTCCCGCACCGCAGGCTCGACCGGCCTGCCCCGGATAAGTGCCACCGCACCGGCCTCCGCCGCGCCATCGGCGATGGTCGCGGTGTAACCGGTCGCCAGCAACTGGAAACAGATCAGGCCGGCCAGCATCAGGGCTGCGATCCCGGCAACCGCCTCAACCGTCGCCTGCCCGCTGCGGCAGGACATCAGCCGCCTCCGAGCGAGCTCGAACCGTAGACATGGGTCTCGGGGAACCCGGGGATCAATCCGGGCACCCTCACGCCGACCCTGACTCCGTCGCGCCCGGAAACCTTGAGTCCATGCCGCAGAACTTCCGGCAAGGCCCGCTCTGCCGCGCCGGCCGGCGGTTTCCCGGTCAGCACCGCGCGGGCTCCGGCCCGGGCTGCCACTCCGGCCGACCAGAGGGCCGCGCCGGCTATCGCGATCTGGGCGGCGACCAGGACCGAGAGCAGAATGATCGGCAGAGAGCCGATCAATTCAAGCGAGACCGACCCTCGCTCAGATCCCGGTCTCCCGACCCACCTCCTTGCCCGTTCCACGTCCATGCCCCGACGCTGACGGGAAAGCCCTCACACGTGGCTCTACAGGTGCAACGATCTGCAACGCCGGTTCATTTTTCGACGCTGATCCGCATGACGACCGGCGCGTGGTCGGAGAGTCTTGCCATCAGCCCGGTCCCGGGGTCCGGAACGTCCCGCCGGACCAGTGGCCACGCCTCGGCGGCTTCGAGCACCTCAACCCCCCTGGTCAGCAGATGGTCGATCGATCCGGCTGAGGTGATCCCGGCCAGACCGAACTCACCCTCCAGGCGCTCGAACACGTCGCTCGACCCCGGCCGGGCGTTGAAGTCGCCACCAAAGACGAGCGGCCTGTCGTCGGCCCTGCCGTCTGCCAGTCGGGCCGCCCGCATCACATCCCCGGCAGCCTTCTCGCCGGTGCTCGCGTGGAAGTTCGCCACACAGAGCCCGCAATGCAGTTCGACCATCGACATCACCCGGCGTTCCGGCAGCCAGGTCAGGGTGGACCGGCGAAAGTCGACTATCTCCGAGCCCGGACGGGAGCGTTCGAGGCCGGGAGTCGCACCCCGGACCAGGATCAGGTTGCTGCCGCCTTCCCAGCTGCCGGCCAGATGCGGCCTCAGCCTGGCGACCGGGGACATCACCGGACGCAGCCAGTTGCGGGAAGTGAGCGCCGGCCTTGCTTCCGATCCGGTGGCATCGGCAAGCCGGGGGATCCACCGTGGCGGCACTTCCTGGAGCAGGGCGATGTCCCACTTCGCGGCCGAGAGGAAGGCGGCGAATTCGTGGAAGAGGTCGCGGTTCAGCCGGACATGCTTGCGACCCTCGACCGGTTTCCCCAGGAATCGCCATGCGAGGCCCCCTGGAGGCACCCCCGGTTCATCACCGCCGGGCAGAGGCGGAAAGTCACGTCCGTGAAACAGATTCCAGCTGAGAACCCGGAAGTTCACGGATCAGTAGCTGCGGGCCTCCGACACGACCAGCCAGATGCCGACTAGAGCCGAAGCGATCAGAAGCAGCCATGCCATGGTGCCCAGGCCCGTCGAGAACATCTTGTCCGCACCGGCGATCAGGAGGACCACCAGTCCGAAGCAGGAGTAGAGGACGATCCGCCGCGAATCCGCAAGGGCGAGCAGGCCGGTCCGGAACTCGTAGGTCAGGCGATAGACGGTCCACGCGATGCCGGCCAGAAAAGCCATCGTGATGGTGACGAGCACTGCATCGGCGACATTGCCTCCGCTGGGCAGGAACGCGACCCCCGCCGCGAGCAGGGCGATGATCAGAATGTTGCGGGCGACCGCCACGGGACAACCCTACTTGGCGACCATCAGATAGATGCCGAGAACGATGATCGCCAGGGTCGCCATCAAGCCGAAGATCCCGACCCCGAGGGCGAGGGCTGCCGACACCCCCCTGCCCTCCTGACTGAAGTCGACGTACTTGGTGCCACCCCAGATTCCCAGCGAGGAAACGAAGGCCACGGTCAGCGAGGCCACGAATGCGGCGGCGATCGTATCCAGCAACTCCTTGGTGTTCACCACGGTGGTGAGCAGTTCCATGAATCAGACCCCTTCCGCCTGGACGTCTACCACTTCGGTCTGGCGGGATCGGCGGATGAACGCGATCACGATCAGGACGATCGCGATGGCGCTGATGATCACCGGGCCGACCGCCCCGTTGCCGAAGAGTTGGGTGACTCCGAAGGTGGCGGCCCCGATCAGGGCGGCCGCAGGCAGGGTCAGGACCCACGCGGTCACGATGTTCCCGGCCACTCCCCAGCGGACCGCCGAGACCCGCTTGGCCACGCCCGAGCCCATCACACCGCCGTTGATCACATGCGTGGTGGAAAGCGGGAACCCGAAATGCGAGGAAGCCATGATCACCGCGGCGCCGGCCCCCTGGGAGGAGAAACCCTGTGCCGGGTCCATCTTGATGATCCGCATGCCGGTGGTCTTGATGATCCTCCAGCCGCCGCTGTAGGTACCGAGGGCGATCGCGGTCGCCGAGGTGACGATCACCCAGAAAGGCGGGTCGGAACCGGTCGGGAGCACACCGTCAGCGATCAGGGCAAGTGTGATGACGCCCATCGTCTTCTGTGCGTCGTTGGTGCCGTGGGCCAGGGCCAGAAGTCCGCCCGAGGCGATCTGGCCGAGCCGGTAGCCGCGGTTGACCGGCCCGGGCCGCAGCCTCGCCACGACCCGGTAGCTCAGGCCGATCGCCAGTGCCGCGACGATGAAGGCGAGGATCGGTGCCACCACGGCCGGGATCAGCACCTTGCCGACCAGGCCGGCAGTTTCGATCGCCTGGGTGCCCGAGTCGGCCAGCGCGGCCCCGACGATGCCGCCTATCAGCGCGTGTGAGCTGGACGAAGGCAACCCGAAATACCAGGTGATCAGGTTCCAGGTGATCGCCCCGACCAGTCCCGCGAATACCACGTTGAGCGAGCCGGGTCCGGAGATCGCGCCCTGGTCGACGACGTCGGAGGCGATGGTCGCCGCCACCTCGATCGAGATGAAAGCGCCCACGAAGTTGAGGATCGCGGCGAAGGCGATGGCGGCCTTCGGGGAGGCCGCACCGGTCGAGATCGAGGTCGCGACTACGTTCGCTGTGTCATGGAATCCGTTGGTGAAATCGAAGGCCAGAGCCGAGACAACGACAATGACGAGGATCAGGTGGAGGTCCACTGGATCAGGAGTTCTTGATCACGATGCCTTCGAGGATGTGCGCTGATGTTTCCGTGGCGTCGATCGCCTTCTCGAGGACGGCGAAGATGTCCTTCCAGCGGATCACGACCATGGGGTCGATCCCGTTCGAGAACAGCGAGGCGACGGCGTCGCGGGAGACCCGGTCGCCGTCATTTTCGAGCCGGTGGATCTCGATCCAGTACTTGTCGAGATCCCTGAACGAGGGGAGGTTCTCGAGGCCGAGGGACAGCTGCTTGCAGCAGTCGACCAGGATCCTGGTCAGATCCTGGGCCTGATCCATCGGTGCTTCGATCTGGTAGAGCGCCAGGAAATCCGCGGCCTCCTCGATGTAGTCCACCACGTCGTCGAGCTTGGTCGCGAGTCCGTAGATGTCCTCGCGGTCGATCGGCGTGACGAACGTCGAGTTGAGCCGGTTGATGATGTCGTGGGTGATCCGGTCACCCTCCTGTTCGATGATCAGGATCTCGCGGCCGAGACCGTTGTCATCGGGCCAGACGGCCATCATCTCGTTCAGCTTCTCGGCTGCACGCAGCGTGTTCTGGCCGGCCTCGTTGAAGAGGTCGAAGAACGTACTGTCGCGTGGCAAGAGCGAGAAGCGCATCAGAGCGTGGCCAACCTAGCAGAGGAGTACACAAACTCTTTACATGGCCTTTTCATCAGGTCACCTGGGGGATGGCCGTGGAGGCCAGTGTCTGATGCCGTTCCATCAGCTCCTCCTGGACGTTGCGGCGCTCGCCTCCTTCGGGATCCAGCCGCGACCAGTTGCCGGAACTGTCCAGCACCCAGGAGTTGGTGTTATCGGCCAGGCACCTCTCCATCACATCGAGGATCTGATCTCGGGCGACCTCGTCTTCGACCGGGGTGACGAGCTCGACCCGGGAGTCCAGGTTCCGCGGCATCAGGTCGGCCGATCCGATGAAGACGTTCCAGTCCTCCCCGCGCTGGAACGCATAGATGCGGGAATGCTCGAGGAAGCGACCGACAACCGAGACGACCCTGATGTTCTCGGAGAGTCCCGGCACGCCAGGCCTCAGGCAGCTGATGCCGCGCACGTTGATATCCACCTCGACCCCGGCCTGCGATGCCCTGTAGAGAGCCTCGATGCAGGTCCGGTCGACCAGGGAGTTCATCTTCATCTGGATCTTCGCCTCCCTGCCCGCCTTGTGGGCGGCAATGGTGGCCTCGATCTCGGCCAGGATCGACGAGCGCATCGAATGCGGGGAGACGAGCACCCGCCGGTAGTCGGCCGGACGGGAATAGCCGGTCAGCAGGTTGAACATCTCGGCCACGTCGGCCCCGATCTCGGGGTCCGCGGTGAAGAGCCCCAGGTCGGTGTAGAGCCGGGCCGTGGTCGAGTGGTAGTTGCCGGTGCCGATGTGGACGTAATTGCGGACGTGATCACCCTCGCGGCGGACCACCAGCAGGGCCTTGATGTGGGTCTTGAGTCCGGGGATTCCGTAAACGACGTGGACGCCGACTTCCTCCAGGCGTTTGGCCCATTCGATGTTCGCTTCCTCGTCGAACCGGGCTTTCAGTTCCAGCATGCAGACCACCTGCTTGCCGCGTTCGGATGCCTTGATCAGGGCCGAGACAAGGGGCGAGTCTTCGCTGGTCCGGTACACGGTCTGCTTGATAGCCAGCACATCCGGGTCGTTGACCGCCTGGGCGATGAAACGCTCGACCGAGGAGCTGAACGAGTCATACGGGTGGTGGACGAGGATGTCGCGCTGTCGGACCGCGGCAAATATGTCTGCCGGGTCTTCATCCTCGGTCTGAAGCCGGGGCTGGGTTACCGGAGTCCAGGGCTGGTCGCGAAGTTCCGGATATCCGGGCAGCTTCACCACGTTCCAGAGATCGGTCAGGTCGAGCAACCCGCCGATTTCGAAGACCTCGTTCTGCTGCAGGCGCAGCATTTCCACCAGCAGGTCCTTCAATTCCGGGTTCATCCCCTCGGCCACCTCGAGACGTACCACCTCCCCGAAACGACGTCGCCGGACTTCCTCCTGCACCGCCTCGAGCAGGTCATCCGCCTCGTCGGAAACGGTGAAGTCGGCGTCCCGCGTTACCCGGAAATAGCTGTGGTCGAGCACCTCGACCCCGGGGAAGAGCTGATCGAGATTTGCAGCGATCACCTCTTCCAGGGGAACCAGGACCCTTTCGTCGTCGCTGCTGAGCTCTATGAAGCGGCCGAGCAGCTCCTTCGGGACCTTGATCCGGGCCAGGACCCTGGTCGAGGTCTCGATGTCGCGGAGCAGCACGCCGATGCTCAGGGAGAGGTTCGAGATATAGGGGAAGGGCCGGCCCAGCCCGATCACGAGGGGAGTCAGGGTGGCGAAGACCTGTTGGTCGAAGATCCGGTCCAGCTCGACCCGTTCGGTCCCGTTGAGGTCGTCGAGCGTGGCGATCTTGATCCCGTTCCCGGCCAGTTCCGGCTTCAGCTTCTCTTCGAAGGTCCCGGTCAGGCGACGGTCCAGCTCAAGCGAGCGACTGCGGATCGCCTGGATCTGCTCGGACGGTGAAAGTCCGTCGGGCCCGCGAGCGTCGATTCCGGCATCGACCTGGTCCCAGAGTCCCGCGACCCTGACCATGAAGAACTCGTCCAGGTTGGAGGTGTAGATCGCGCAGAACTTCACCCTTTCCAGGAGTGGCACCGATTCGTCTTCGGCGAGCTCGAGTACCCGCTGGTTGAAGTCGAGCCACGAGAGCTCGCGATTGAAGAACCAGGATGGATCGGGATGTGTTTCCAAGGTCAGGATTCTACTTTCAGAGAGGTTTCCAGTGCTACCCAGACGCCCTGCCTGGACTGCTCCAGCCAGAGGCGCTTGAAGCGTTCATAGAGCATCTGCCGCCGAGCGGTCAGATGGATCACGGCCAGCTCGAGTCCGCGGTAAGCGTTGCGGTTGGGGGCCGCCTGGACCAGGACCGGGTCCAGATCACGGTTGCCCCGCGCCCGGTCGACGATCGTCGACACGTCCTCCTGCTCGAGTTCCCCGGTCATTTCCCGTGCCGGGGGGACCGACAGGTCGCAGTCGCGTATCTCGCCGAGCACTTCCTGCAGTCCGCGTGCCGCACGGCGGGCCGTATGGGCCTGTGTGCCGAGGGCATCGCCGGTCAACTCGAGTGAATACCGGAGCCGTTCGGCCGCCACCCGCATCCTGTGCTGGGCTTCGACCCCGTCGGCCTCGAGACTTTCGGTCGCCTCGCCCCGGAGTCTGGCCAGCCGCTTCGAGACCAGCGATGCCGCCTCCCCGGGCAGGGTCACAACCGGGCGATACTCCTCGGCCCGGTCCGCCGCATCCGCCTCTGCCGTCGAATCCGCGATTTCCTCGATCCGGATCCGGAAAGCCTGAAGGCGGCGTCCGTGGACGACCTGACCCAGTTCCCGGTTGGCTTTCGCCTGATCGCGCCGCAATTTCGAGATGACCCGGTCGAGGCCTTCTGCTTCCTCCTGAGCGGTCTCTTCACGGATCGACTCGTAGGCGGCGATCGCCACGTCGATGTCCCGTCGCTCGCCGACCGCCCTCGATATGCGCCGGGCCTCGGACCGTCCCTCCCGGTACTCGGACCTTCCGAGACAGGGCCGGAACACCTCCAGTGCCGCCCGGAGGCGGCGGGATGCCAGCCAGAGATCCTCGGCCGCCGAGGGCTCGGTCACATCGAGCACTCCCTTTGCGAAGACCGTGATCTGGGTCGCCCGCTCCTCAAGCACCTGCGATGCGGCTAGCCGGAAACGGGAGTCGGGACTACTCATCGCCTGAAACCCTAGTGGCGAACGAAGCTCAACCCGGCGCGAGAGCCGGTTCTGAAACGTCGATTCCGCCGTTCAGCATGTCCAGGACGATCCCTTCGCGGATCCCGCCCTTTCCGATCTGCAGGTCCTGGCCGAGCAGCTCCGAGACCTTTTCGAGAATCAGCACGCCGGTCGGCAACATCCTCACGCGGATCGGATCCAGTTCGAACTGCCGGCCGACCTCGACCGCGTCGTCACCGCAGAGGACCCGGATGCTTCGTTCCAGCGTCTCGTACTCGAGCCGCGCTCCGACGATTTTCCGCAGCGAGGTTGCCGAACCGCCGACCGCCACCGCCTGCTCGGGCTGGGTGATCTGGACTTCCGAGAAGACCTCGTCGATCCGGTCACGAATCCGCCGCACCTCGGAAGCCGAAGGCGGATCGGAGGAGATCAGATCCTCGGCGAGCTGGCCGGAGCCAACCGGCCAGGACCGGACCTGCTCGACCCCTCCGCTGACCGTGCCGATGATGATTTCGGTTGATCCGCCGCCGACGTCGACCACGGCGACCCGCCCGTCGACCCTGTAGCCGAGCGCCTTGGTGGCGCCGAGAAAGGAAAGCCGTCCCTCCTCGTTCTCGCTGACCACGTGAACCGGTATACCCGCCACCGCCTCAATCTCGGCGGCCGCCTCCTTGCCGTTGGGAGCATCCCGCAGGGCTGCGGTGGCGACGGCGCGAAAGCTTTCGGCGCCCAGTTCACGGGCGAGACGCACCTGGGTTTCGACCACCTCGGCGACCTCGGCGATCTTCTCGTCGGGGATGCTGCCGTCATCGAGGCGGGACTGCCCGATCCGGGTGTAGGCCCGTTGCTCCATCACTTTCTTCAGCTTGCCCTCATCGGGCTCGGCGACCAGGATCCGGGTCGTATTCGATCCTATGTCGATTGCTGCACAGAGCATTTCCCTCCAAAGACCGATTCTGGCAGGTGAAGCGGACGGGCCGGCCCGGTGCCGCGTGGCGCGTTTGCCGGACAGGAGATCAGCCGAAACGGCCACTCACGTAGTCCTCCGTCTCCTTCAACGAAGGGTTGGAGAAAATCTTCTGGGTGTCGTCGATCTCGACCAGCACGCCGGGATCCCCGCTCTTCTCGATGTTGAAGAAGCCGGTGTAATCGCTGGCCCGGGCAGCCTGCTGCATGTTGTGGGTGACGATCACGATCGTGAAGCGCTTCTTGAGTTCGTTGATCAGGTCCTCGATCGCCAGGGTCGCGATCGGGTCGAGCGCCGAGNNGCAGGGCTCGTCCATGAGCAGGACCTCGGGCTCGATCGCCGTCGCCCGGGCGATGCAGAGGCGCTGCTGCTGACCACCGGAGAGACCGCTGGCCGGCTTGTCGAGCCGGTCCTTCACCTCGTCCCAGAGGTGTGCGCCGCGAAGTGACCGCTCGACCACTCCGTCGATCTCGGTCTTCTTCATCTTGCTCCGATTCAGGCGCAGTCCGGCGGCCGTGTTTTCGTAGATCGACATCGTCGGGAACGGGTTCGGCTGCTGGAAGACCATTCCGACCTGCTGGCGGACCACCACCGGATCCACCGACGGTCCGTAGATGTCCATTCCGTCGAGCAGAACGGAGCCTTCGACCCGCGCCCCGTCGATCAGCTCATGCATCCGGTTCAGGGACCGGAGGAAGGTCGACTTGCCGCAGCCCGAGGAACCGATCAGTGCCGTGACCTTGTTCGGGTGGATGCTGACGTTGACGTCCTTCACCGCGAGAAAGTCGCCGTAGTAGATGTTCAGGTTCTCGGCGTCTATCCGTTTCGCCAGGGCGTCTACGGTCGCGGTTGAACCCGGGCTGGCCGGGGAATCCATTGTCGGGTTGGCCGGTCCGGTCGGCGCGTCGACCATCTCTTTCTCCTTCTGTGTCTCGGTCTGGTTCATCGGCGGATCTCAACTCCATAGCGTCGGGCGATGAGCCGGGCCGCAAGGAACAGCACCATCACGATAATGATCAACAGCAGCGCTCCCGCCCAGGCCCTTTCAATGTAGGCCTCGGGAGGAACACCCGGGAACTTGTACTGCTCGTAAACGTAGACCGGCAGGTTTGCCATCCGGCCGTTGAACGGATCGAGGTTCATCGAATCGACCGAACCGGTGGTGATCAGCAACGGTGCGGTCTCGCCGATCACGCGGGCGATGGACAGCATCACACCGGTCACGATCCCCGCGAGAGCGGTCGGCAGGACGACCCGGAGCACGGTGATCCACTTCGGTACGCCGAGCGCGAAGGAAGCTTCCCGCAGCGAATCCGGGACCACCCTGAGCATTTCTTCCGCGGACCTGATCACGATCGGAATCATCAGCACCATCAATGCCACCGAACCCATGATTCCAAGACGGATCCCGGGGCCGAGGAAGATCGAGAAGAGAGCAAAGGCGAAGAGACCGGCGACGATCGAGGGGATGCCCATCATCACGTCAACGAAGAAGGTGATCGCCCGCTTGAGCCGGCCCTTGCCGTACTCGACCAGGTAGATCGCGGCCATGACCCCGACCGGCACGGCGGCGAGGGTGGCGAAGGCGGTGATGATGAAGGTTCCCATTGCAGCATGGAGGGCCCCACCCCCATCGGCCAGGACACCGCGCATGGTGCTGGTCAGGAACTCGCCGTCGAACCTCGCCGTACCTTCCTTGACCACCGTGTAAATCAGGGAGCCAAGGGGCACCAGGGCGAGGATGAATATGTCGACGATGACCACGGTCATCACACGGTCCAGGGCCCGCCGACGGCCTTCCACCGCCAGCGACCAGACGGTGATCGTGAGCAGACTGAACAGCCCGGTGAAGATCAGCCAGACGAACGGGCTGAGACCCAGCGCGAGGCTGAGGATCGCCGAGGCGAGCGCCGAGACGCCGAAGACGATCAGCGCGGCCCGGCGGGGCAGAACCCCCGAACCGTCGCCAAGCGGTACCGAAACGGTGCTACCGGCCACCGGCGGCCTCCCTTCTGCTGATGATCGTCCGGGCGGCCATGTTGACCGCGAGCGTGATCGCGAACAGGACCAGACCCGTGGTGACCAGGACGTTGACGTCGATCCCGGAGGACTCCGGGAACTGAAGCGCGATGTTGGCCGCGATCGTGGATGGATTCTCGGAACTGATCAGGTCGAAGCTGATGACTCCCGAGACCGAAAGGATGATCGTCACGGCCATGGTCTCGCCGAGCGCCCGGCCGAGGCCGAGCATCGAGCCGGCGACCACCGCCGAGCGACCGAAGGGCATGACCACCATCCGGATCATTTCCCAGCGGGTGGCCCCGAGCGCCAGGGCGCTTTCCTGAAGGCCCTTGGGCGTCTGCTGGAAGACCTCGCGGGCGACCGCGCTGATGATCGGCAGGATCATCAGGGCCAGCACGATCCCGGCGACCAGCATGGTGCGGCCGGTTGTGGACGCGGGGCCGTCGAAGAGGGGGATGAAGCCGAAGTGGTCGGCCAGCCACTGGGTGGCGGGCACCGAGGCCGGTCCCAACACGGCGATGCCCCAGATCCCGTAGATGATGCTGGGGATCGCAGCGAGCAGGTCGACCAGGTAGGAAACCGACATCGCGATCGGCTTGGGGGCGATGTGGCTGGTGAAGAGGGCCACGGCGATGGCCATGGGCACCGCGATGATGATGGCGATGGTCGAGGAAAGAAGGGTTCCGAAGACGAGCGGCCAGATGTAGTGGACGAGGTTCTTGCCGTCGGGAAGATCCGCGACCGGCGCGGTGATCGCGGGCCATGCCTCGCTGACCAGAAATGCGGCAACCCCGGCCAGGACGACCAGGATCGTGACTCCGGCGGCGGTTGCCAGCCCGGAAAAGGCTCGGTCACCGAGTCTGCGGTGGACCTTGCCTGGAGTTGATGAATTACCTGGTGAGACGGTGCCGGCGCTCAAATGATTCTCCTGCCTGATGCTTCAGGGTCTTGACTGCGTTCACCCCGCGGCGGCCTATGCCTCCGCCGCGGGGTTCACGCTGTCGTTCAGCCCGGATCAGCTGGTCTGGATCGCCTCCACGGCGGGGGTGATCTCCTTGCGCAGCGAATCGGGGATCGGGGCCGAACCGGCGGTCGTCGCCGCGTCCTGCTGACCCTCTTCGCTGATGATGTAGGTGTAGAAGGCCTTTACGAGCTTGGCCTCATCGGCCTTGTCGTAAGTGGTGCAGGCCATCTCGTAGGAGACCAGCGAGATCGGGTAGAGACCCTGGGCCGCAGCCGTCCGGTCCAGGTCGTACGCGAACACGTACTTGCCTTCACCCTGGATCCTCTTCGATTCCTCGAAGATCTTCGCGGCAGCCTCTGCAGACGGCGCGACGTAGCTGTCGCCGACCTTGACGTTGGCCACGTTGAGGTCACCGACCTGGCTCAGGTCCGCGTAACCGATCGTGCCGGAACCGGACTTGATCGCCGAGACCACACCGGAGGTGCCGTTGGCAGCCTCGCCACCCTTGAGCGGCCAGACGCCGTCGCCCTCATCGGGCCAGTACTTCGGCGAGTTCTGGTGCAGGTAGTCGGTGAAGTTCTCGGTCGTGCCGGATTCATCCGAGCGATGGACCACCACGATGTCCTGATCGGGCAGGTCCGCATTCGGGTTGTCGGCGGCGATGGCCGGATCGTTCCACTTGGTGATGTCGCCCGCGAAGATCTGGGCAGCGGTATCAGCGGAGAGATTCAGGTCATCGACCCCGTCGATGTTGTAGGCCATGGCGATCGGCGAGATATAGACCGGGATCTCGATGTAATCGCCCGGGTCGCAACGCTTGGCGACGTCGGCCAGTTCGGTCTCGTCCATCGGCGAGTCGGTGCCGCCGAAGGAGGTGCCGCCGGCGATGAACTGCTCGCGGCCGCCACCGGAACCAACCGGGTCGTAGGAAAGGGTCGCGTCGGGATTGGCGTCCTGGAAGGCGGCGATCCAACCGTTCATTGCCGCCTCCTGAGCGCTTGAGCCGGCGCCGGCGATTTCGCCGGAGACGGTGTCACCGCTCGAGCCGCCGCTGTCCGAATCGCTGCTTCCGCACGCGGCAACACCGAAGGCCAGAGCCAGGGTGAGGGGTACCGCGACAAACCACTTCTTCAAGTTCAAGATTTCCTCCAGTTTGAGTTTCTTCTGGCGCATTGCGCAGTAATGAGAGTCAGTCAACAGGGGCCGCAATCACGCGGTGTTACTTCCTTGTGAAACTTGTGAAAAAGATGAACAGCCCCGCAAATATGGCTTCAGGAAGCCAGTGGCTTCGGCGAAAAGCAGTAGCCGAAGCCGATGTGGGTCTGGATGAAGTTCCAATGGGGAAGGGCCGATTCGAGCTTGTGCCGTAGCTTCGAGACATAGACGTCGACCGAGCGGTCGTGTTCCGGCATGCGGCCGCTCCAGACCAGGTCGTAGATCTCTTCCCGGCTCACAACCTGCTCGGGCCGGCTGGCGAGTACCGCGAGCAGATGGAACTCGCGGACGGTCAGGACGATTCCCCTGCCGTCGGCGAGCACGGTCCGCTGGTCGAGCCGGACTTCCAGCGGGCCCGCCTTCAGGACGTGGTCGGCTGAATCGCTGAGCTGGGACTTCGCTGCTTCCAATTCCTGTTCCAACTCAGATCGGGTGTGAAGCGTCCTCGAACTCGCGGAACAGTCCGGTGACCACGAAGGCCACCTGTTCCCCCACATCGACCGCATTGTCGCCGATCCGCTCGATGGCGCGGGCGGCCAGCAGCATGGTCATCGCCCATTCGCGCCGGTCGGGCTCGTCGCCGAGTTCGATCGCCAGGGTGAAGCATTCGCGGTTCAGCTTGTCAATCAGATCGTCCTGCCTGACCAGATCCTGGGCCGCCGCTTCGTCACGGTCGGCGAAGGCCTTCTGCGCCTGGACGATCTGGCTGCGGGCCTGGGTTCCCATCGCGAGGATCAGCGAGATCATCTTCTCGTCGGCTGGCGGTTCATGGCCGACGATCGGGATCAGCTTGCAGATGTTCACGCACTGGTCCCCCATCCGCTCCGCGTTCTTGATCACGTGGAGCAGGGCTGAAATCAGCCTGAGGTCCGTCGCTACGGGCGACTGGGTGGCGAGAAGGGTGATCAGTCCCTGATGGATCTCCAGGTAACGGCCGTCGATCCGGTCGTCATCCGTTGCGACGATCTCTGCCAACTCTACGTCCTGATGCTCGATCGCCTCAAGGGTGCGGTCCAGGGCACGCGATACGAGATCGAATGCGCCCAGCGCCTGACGCTCGAGATGATCGAGTTCTTCCTGATACTGGATACGGAACTTGTCGGTCACTCACACCCTCCGGGATATTCCCCGCCACTTTCACGGGCGGTCTGACGGTTCGAAGCGTTCCACCACTTCAACACAAGTTTGTTACTTCCGGGTAGACCTGCTGTAAAAGAGTTGTGAACTCGGGTGAAGCGGGATCGCCCTTGGTGGGGGCGGCCCGTTTCTTGAGTGAGAGCGGTGCAGCGCTAGACCGGCACGCCGGGCGCCTCGGCGCCCGTATCTTCGGTGGCCCGGTCGGAGCCGACCTCAACGGCCGCGTCAGCGACCGACATCGACGATTCGGCCGCAAGTCTGTAGCCGACGCCGAAATGGGTGTGGATGTAGGTGTATTCGGGGGAACGCTTCTCCAGCTTGGTACGGAGCTTGCGGATGAAGACATCGACCGAGCGGTCGCCGTGGGCCATCGCATAGCCCCAGACCCGCTGGTAGATCGCCTCACGGTCGAGGACCTTCCCTTCGTTCTGCCCGAGCAACTGAAGCAACTCGAACTCGCGGCGGGTGAGATCGAGGCTCTGGCCGCTGATGAAAGCCTGAAACTGGTCGGAACGGATTTCGATCTCCCCGATCACGAGCGGCCCGGATTCCTGTTCGTTGGAGTGGCGCCGGCGCCGCCGGACAACCGCCTCGATCCTGGCGATCACTTCCTCCGGATGGCAGGGCTTGTTGATCCAGTCGTCGGCGCCGATCCTGAGACCGCGAACCCGCTGGGAGACCGTGCCTCCGTTGGCGCAGACAATCACGCCGAGGTCGGGCAGAAGGCCGCAGATCTTCTCGAGGTAGTCCCAGCCGCCCTCGCCGACCACTTCCGGGTCGAGCAGCACGGCGTTGATCTTCATCGCCACCAGTTCCTCCGGCGGCAGGCCCGAGGCAAGGATGCGGTACTGCCAGCCGACCGAGTCCATGCGGTTCGAAAGGACCTGGATGAATCCGGAATCGGCGTCAATCACCGCGACGCGGAGGGGAGTCCTGGGGGCACTCATTTAGACCTTCCGATCATCTACTGCAAAGTCTAGGGAGTCTTCGGACGCCAAGGCCCGAAAACAGGCCGAAATTCACAAGTCAATAACAAGCCCCCGGAGATTCGGCTCTGGGCCTCGAAACGGAGGTGTGAAATGGCTCACAATTCCCGGATCGAGGTGTGAAGCCGTGGGGCCGGTATTGGTCGATGGGTCCGGTGTGGGTGTATACCCAAGAAACCGTCGCTTCGCTCCCCATTCCGAGGTTTCTTGCGCACACACCCACACCGGACCTTCACAACCTTGCGCCACCCACGACAACGGTTGGCGGTCGACGGGTTCTAAGGCCCGGGGCCCTTCGACCAACGTCCGGCAGATTGCGGTAGGTTTCGGGGCGTGAATCGTGTCCGCAACAGCGTCGTTGCCATCTTGACCGCCCTTTTCGTGCTCGCCATGCCCGCCTTTGCGGCGGCCGCCGATGGTGTCGGCACCGCCGGCCGGGTCGACGACCGTTACATCACCTTCTTCTGCTTCGGCGTGATCGCCTTCTTCGCGATCCTCGTCACCGTCCTCTCCCTGATCCAGGGACGGCTGGACGCGAAGAAGGATCAGCGCCGGCACGATCTCGACCGGTTCAATTCCTAGAAACCGAACCGGCTTCAGACGGCCCAGTAGGCGGACTGGATCCGCCTGATCTGAACCAGTCTTTCGTGCCAGCCGATTTCCTCCGTCTCGGGGGCCGGGGCGTCACCCGCCAGGTCCGGGGCGAAGCCGCCGATGCCCGCGTAGATGGCATGGTCGAGAAGCGGCAGGGTGTTCGGGTTGTAGCCGCCCTCATGGAGGGCGACCAGGCCGATACCCCGGCTGGCCGCGAATTCCGCCGAGGCCTGGGCGAGACCGTGATAGCCGGCCGCAGTCAGGTTCTGGCTGGCGAGCTCATCCGCGACATGACCGTCCTGACCGGCCGAGACGATCAGCAGTCCCGGATTGAACTGGTCGAGGATCGGGCCCGCGATCGCATTGAAGCCTTCGATGTGCTCGAGGTCACCTGACCCGGGCGGCATCGGCAGGTTGACCGTGAACCCGCGGCCCTCCCCCACCCCGACCTCGTCGATCCAGCCGCTGCCCGGATAGAGCGGCCACTGGTGGAAGGAGACGAAGAGAACCGACGGGTCGTCGTAGAGGATGTCCTGGGTGCCGTTGCCATGGTGCACGTCCCAGTCGAGTACGGCAACCCGGTCGATCCCCAGCTGCTCGCGGGCATAACGGGCCGCGACCGCGGCGTTACTGAAGAGACAGAATCCCATTGCCCGGTCGGCGGTGGCGTGATGGCCGGGAGGCCGAATGATCGCGAACAGGCTGTCAGCGCTTTTCTCCGGTCCGGTTACCGCGTCCACGGCGACGAGGGATGCCCCGGCGGAGCGAAGGGCAACCTCGTAACTATGCGGCGAGGCAACCGTGTCGCCGTCCAGCCAGGTCGGTCCGTTCTCGGCCGCCGCCCGGACGTTCTCGACGTGGTACTCCGTGTGGGCCCGCAGGAGATCTTCGACCAGCGCCTCGCGGGACTCGAGAATCGGCAGGTCATGTTTCATGCTGTCTTCCCCGAGACGGTCGAGCACTCCCGGAAAACGGTTCGCGTTCTCGGGATGGCTGCCGGTCTCATGTCCGGCCTGTTCCCGGAGGATGACCAGGCCGGTCTTCATCCGAGTCGAAACCCGGAAAGCAGGCGTTTCTCGCTCTCGCCCTTGACCTCGGCCACCACCTCGATGTGATCGGCCAGCGGGGTGTCCCGGATCTTGGTCGCGAGCAGATCGTCGACCTGGAAGATGCCGGCCGAGTTGTTCAATTCGATCTCCAGGCGGATCGGCCGGTTCTCGCCGGCGGAGATGTTGACCTGATCGATCGCCGCCGCCGAAATCGAATGGATCCCTTCCTGACCGGCCTCGAGCGGCAGCCTGGTCCGTCCCTCCGCCATGTCAAGGGCGTCGGCGACCCGGACGATCCCGGCCTCGACGGTGTAGGGCTGTCCGCGCCGGCGGTGACCGATGATCGCGTGGAGAACTTCGGCCATCACGATTGACTTCTCCGGCTCCTCGTAGATCCCCTCAAGCAGTCGGGGCAGGGCTTCCCGGGCGAGGAAGAGGCTGTACTCCTCGTGGTCGGCACGATGGATCGACATCCCGACGTCGTGAAGCAGCGCCCCGCCCGCGACGACCACCTCGACGTCGCGCTCGCTCATCCCGTGGTCGGTGACCATCGCTCCCTCGACTCCGCCCTTGTCGAGCAGGCGGGTCAGCCTGAGGGCGATGTTGAGAACGATCTGCATGTGAACCCAGGAGTGGTCGGACATCCCGAGGCGCTCGGCATGGACCTGTGCCATGTACCACCAGGTCCTGACCTCGTCGTCGCTGTTGACCGCCTCCAGGAATTTCTCCAGCTTGCGGTTGCCCCGGGTCGGGGCCTTGACCCGCACCGACTTGACGTGTTCGCGGGAATGCGCCGCCGGAGCCTGGTCGGCGGGATCCGGCGCCCCCACTTCCAGTTCGTCTCCTTCGCCCGAATCGTTCACGGAGATCAGGAGGGACCCGGGCCGGTGAACAGTTCCTCACGCTCCCCGAGCCAGAAACGACTGGCGGCGAGATCGGAAAGTGCCGGTTCCACCCGCACTCCCAGACCTTCGGCAAGGGCCGCGTGTCCGACGATGATCCCGGGCAGGTGGCGGGCAAGCGGCGCCTCGGCGCCGAACCAGGCCGAAATGTCATCGCTGGTCTGACCGAGGATCGCATCGAGTCCCTTGCGGGCTTCCTCGGGGCCGATTCGCGGACCGCAGAGCCGTTCGACCACCGCGGCCAGAGGTGAGACGACCAGCACACGTTCGGTCTCCGGCGGGAACATCGAGGCGATGCCGCGGGAAGCTCCGATCACCGCAGCCTCGATCTGTCCCGGGCGTGGCGGATCCTGGAAACGGGCCTTGCGGGTCATGGTTGAAGCACCAACCGGGCGGGAGCCGATCCATTCCGGGATATCGCCCGGGCGACCGACCGCGAAGCCGATCGCCGTCTCGCCGATCACAGCGACCGCCACCGGGTCAGGAAGCGAGTCACCGGCTGGAATGGTCACACCGAGAAACGTCGCGGCAGTCCAGTCCCGGCGTGTGGGGATGCGGATCGGTCCGACTCCGATGGCGTCGGCGACCCGATCGAGCAGACGAACCAGACGGGACCCGCGGAGGGCAGGCACCGCGGTCACCTCGATCCGCTCCGCTCCCTGGTCACGGGCAAATTCCACCTCGGACATGAGCAGGGCCGTGATCCGGTCGAGTCCGTCGACGTTGGCAGTCACCCCGTGGCTGCGCTCGACAACCCTCTCCGCCGAGAAGGACGAGACCTCCGAAAGGGAGAAGCGGGTGGAGCGGAGCGAGATTTCAATTGCCCCAAGGATCAAGACGGGGCAATCCTAAAGGCTCTGCGGCCTACTGGCCGCAGACCGGCCACTGGCCGGGGCCCGAACGGGTGTAGAGGAGGGCCGCGCGGTAGTCCTGCTCCGCTTCGGAAGCCTCGGACGGAAGGCCCTTCCCTCCAACCGACTCCCAGGTGCCGGGGCTGAACTGATACTTGCCGTAGTAGAGCCCGCTGGAGGACACGATCTCCGGATCGCCCCCGGATTCGCAGTCGGCGATCGCATTGAGGGTGGCGAGGGTGACGGAGCCGGGAAGGTCACCGAACTTGTCGGCCTCCTTCTTCTGCGCCAGCTTCCGTTCGAGTTCGGCCTGTTGCTGCTCGGCGACCTTCTCCGCGGCTTCGGCCCTGGAACGGTCGACTATGTCCCCGATCTGAAAGGCGACACCGATCGGGGTCTGCGAGGTGACAGCGGCAATGGCGATTTCGGCACCGGAGGTTCCGGAGCCGTCCTGAGGCCTGTGCCTGACCAGATTCCCGGCGATAATCAGGGCGGCGATCAGCGCCAGAGCAATGATTGATGTGCGTGTGTTGAGGATGGTTTCTTCCTTTTGTTAGCAAACACTCATACCAGAGCCGGTCGGACGCCGCTTTCCGGGTGGCAGCTGCTGCGCGACGGATTTCCGGATCGCCCGGAGATGGGTCCGGCGCTGTCGAGGACCCTGCTGGAGCAGGTCGCTTCCGGCCAGCGCCCGGCGACGGTGCGCCTCAGCCGCCCCGGCAGGGTCGTTGCCTTCGGCCGTCGCGACGTGGTTGCCCCCGGCTACGGCAAGGCGGTTGAAGCGGCCGCAGGCCGGGGATTTCCCGGGATGGAACGAATCTCCGGCGGGCGGGCGGCGGCGTTCACCGAGGGCGCCCTGAGTTTCACCCTGACCGTTCCGGACCCGCGTCCGGCGGAAGGGACAGAACAACGGTTTGCCGAATGGTCCGGACTGGTCCGGGATGCCTTCCGCGACCTGGGAGCCGACGCCAGGATCGGCCCGGTTCCCGGCGAATACTGCCCCGGCGAGCACAGCGTCAACGCCGATGACCGGATCAAGCTGGCCGGGGTCGGGCAGCGGATGGTCAGGGGCGCCGCCCACATCGGTTTCGTGATCCTCGTCTCCGGGTCGGAACTGGTCGCGGAGACCCTTGAGCCGGTCTACGCGGCCCTCGACCTCGAATACAACCGGGAGGCGGTCGGCAGTCTCGAGGACGTGATCCCCGGAGTCAGCCTCGAGGACGCCGAGCGCGCATTGATGAAACGCCTTGATGACCTTGCACGGCCGGAAGAGGTCGCCCTTGACCGGCACACGCTTGAGACCGCGGCAGCCCGGGCAACCCAATTCCGGTCAAACCCCTGACCCTCGAATAACCTGACGTCATGGACGCCGATGCGAACGGCAGGCCCGCCGAGGAGGAAACCCCGTCACTGGCCGGGAGGCTGGTCGGGGCCGGCACCGGCGGCGCGAAACGGGTGGTCGGCGCCACCGGTCTCGACCAGGCGATGGAGACGGCGATCGAAGAGGCGCTCGTGCGGGCGATCGAAAGCGAGGCGGTCGAACGCTCGATGACCCGGATCATCAACGGCCCGCTGATCGAGAACGCGGTCCGTGACGCGATGAAAAGCGAAGCGGTCGAGCAGGCTCTGACGGAAGTTGTCGACTCGGAGCTGGTCGACCGGCTCTGGGCCCGGATCCTCGACAGCAATGAAACCCAGCGTCTGATCGAGCGAATCGCCGAAGCGCCGGAGGTGAGGGCCGCGATTGCCTCGCAGGGTCTCGGTCTGGTCGACGACATCGGACGGGGCATCGCCCGGGTGACCAGGGCTCTCGACTTCGTGCTCGAACGCATCGCGCGGAGGATCCTCTTCCGGCCCCGCCGGGCCGAGCCGACCGACCGGGTCGGAATCGCGACCCGCGCCCTCGGTCTGGGAATCGACGCTCTGATCGTGAACGCAGTGATGATCACCACCACCGCCCTGGTCGGGCTGCTGGCATCGGTGGTCGGACTGGACACCGGGAGCCTCAGCGGCGCCGCCTACGCGGTCGGGGGAATCGTCTGGCTGGGACTCGGCTCCCTTTACCTGTTCACCTTCTGGTCGCTTTCCGGCCAGACCCCCGGCATGCGCTTCCTCGACATCAGGATCGAACACGATGGCCAAAGGGCGATCGGCCCGAAACGGGCCTTCAGGCGACTGGTCGGATTCTGGCTGGCCGCGATTCCGTTCTGCCTCGGCTTTCTCGGGGTCCTGGTCAGGATCGACCGTCGGGGACTTCACGACCGGTTCGGCCGCACCATGGTCTATTACGTGAATCCGGCCGGACCGAATCAACCCCGTCTCGAACCGGTTATTAATCCAATGGAGGAGCCTTCGACCGAGCCCGAGGCGCCTGAAGAACCGATTCCGGCCGAAAAGCCGGTAAGTTTCAACTAGGGTCAGGCTCGGGAGGTGAGCTGGCCAGGGAAATGAGCTTCGAGGGAGGAAATGTCTTGTTCGTGAATCGCGTCTTTGTCGTGCTTGCCGCTATCGCGGCCGTCATGCTGATCGGAGTCGCCCCCGCAACCGCCGATCCGGCACCCGATCTGCCCGCCGGACCGGTACTGGACAAGGCCGACTGGCCGAACGACCCGAACTTCGCCCGCTGCGAGATCCAGGACCCGGTCACCGGCTGCCAGGACAGCGAACAGTGGAACCTCTACGGCCCGATGGACGGCCTCTGCCTCGCCCCCGGCGGTGCCGTCTTTGATCAGCCTCGCCCTGACGGCGGCCTCCCCTGCTGGGCCCGCAACGCCACCGACCCCGAAAGCTCCTCGGGGATCAACATGACCGGGGCCTGGGCCCAGGGCAACATCGGCCGGGACGACGTCCTGATCGCCTACATCGAGGGCGGCGTCAACTACAGCTCGAACGGGATCAAGGACGGTCTCGACGCGATCTACCTGAATCCGGGCGAGCTCCCTTACCCGCAGGGATGGGACGGCCAGGATCTCGGCCGTTACGACTTCGACGGCAACGGCGAGTTCGACATCCGTGACTACGCGAAGGACCCACGGGTCAACCCCGACTGTCCCGGGGCGACCGCCCAGTTCACGACCTACGAGGAGGGCACCACCCGCGGCTGTGCCGAGGACGGCACCCACGAGTACCTCCACTCGGTGAACATCGCCGGCCCGCAGACCCCGTACCTCTCGCCGGACGACCTGATCGCCGTCTTCGGCCACTGCAAGATCACCGACCACCGGATCGAGTCCTGCCCGACCGACGGCCGGATCGACAACGACGGCAACGGATACCCGAATGACGTGTCGGGCTGGAATGCCTACCAGAACACGAATGACCCCCAGACCGAGGACCGGGCCTATGGCCACGCCCCCGGCCTGATCGGCGAGATGGGCGGCGAAGCCAACAACGGTTACGCCGGCGTCGGCAACTGCCGCAACTGCCGTGTGGTGCCGGTCAAGTCCGGCGCCGAGTCGGTCGGCAAGGCGGACGGTCTCGCCCCGGCGATCACCTACGCGACCGACCTGGGAGCCACCGCGATGTCCTCGGTCGTCGTTTCCTACGCCTACTCGGGCGCCCTCAAGGCGGCGGTCAAGCACGCGGTCGACAAGGGGGTCCTGATGTCGATGGACTCGAATGACTTCGACTCGATGGATCACACCGACGGTCACCTTTTCGACGATGTGTTCCCCGGCAACGGACTGGTCCAGGACGTCGAAGGCAAGGACGCACAGACCTTCCGCGCCCGCTCCAACGTGACCAGCTACGGCACCCATTCGATCTTCTCCGGTGGCGAGACGACCACCTCGGGTGCCACCCCGTTCCAGGCGGCTTTCCTCGGCATGGTCCAGTCCGCCGCGCTGAACGCGGTCGACGACCCGACCAACCCCTACGAGCGCAAGCTGACCCCGAACGAGGTCAAGCAGGTGCTGATCAATACGGCCAGCGAGATCCTGCCGCAGCGCGACACCCCCGACGTCCTCAACCAGTGGCCCGGCAACCCCGACTCGAAGACCGATGCGACCCACACCGCATGGTCGACCCAGTACGGCTACGGGCGGGTGAACATCGGCAAGGCGACCAAGCTGATCATGGACGGCAGGGTTCCGCCGACCGCCGACATCAACTCGCCCTCCTGGTACAAGTACGTCGACCCGACCAAGGGAGGCAAGCTCCAGATCCAGGGCAGCGTGGCACCCTCCGCCTGGGGATCCGAAGGCCTCGAATGGACCCTCGAATGGGCGGTCGGAGCCAACCCCGGCGACGATGACTTCCACACGATCTCGACCGGCAAGGCCGCCAAGTCAGGCGTTCTCGGCACCCTGAACCTGAGCGACATCCCGGCCGCCTACGCGAAGGCGGACCCGGCCGCGAACGTGCTGCCGCCGGACGGCCCCGAGCAGTACACGGTGAGCCTCCGCCTGCGGGCCCGTGACGGCAACGGCCTCAAGGGCGAGGACCGCCGCTCGATCGGCGCCCGTGCCGACAAGGACCTCGTGTCCGGCTTCCCGAAGTCGATCGGCACCGAGATGAGCGCCGCCCCGACCTTCGTCGACCTCGGCGGAAAGCGCCAGCTCGACCTGGTCTTCGGCACCATGGACGGCTCGGTGAGCGCCCTCGAGCCGGACGGCTCACAGGCTCCCGGCTTCCCCGTCTACACCTGGAAGCTCCGGGAAGTCGACCCGCGCAACCCGCAGAACTTCGACAGCGAGGCCTACAACTCGGTTTCGGCCCTGCGCGACGCCAGGGACCCGATCAGCGGCATTGCGGTCGGCGACCTGGACGGCAACGGCGCCCAGTCGATCGTCGCGACCACGACCAGCGGCTGGATTTACGTCTGGAACGCCTCCGGAAAGCTGCGCCAGGGCTTCCCGGTCCATGGCGACGACCAGTACAACACCCTGCCAGTCCCGACCCCGAACTCGGGCTGCCGGCGCTGCCGCCTGCCGATCCGCGGCAACTGGTCCGCCCCGGCGCTGGGCAACCTGCAGGACAACGGCAAGCTGGACATCCTCATGTCCAGCTATGACGGTCACCTCTACGCCTTCCAGGCGAACGGCGATCCCGTGCCGGGCTGGCCGGTCAAGGTCGAGCTGCCGCAGTCGATGAAGGATTCGATCGGAGCCAACGACTACATCTCCGATCCGAAGTTGATGATGACCCCGGCGGTCGGCAACGTCGAGGGTGACGGCGCCGACGAGGTCTTCCTGCCCAGCTTCGAATGCGACGAAGGCGACGGCAAGAGCTTCGCCTACGGAATCCATTCGGACGGCAACAACAATCCGGGCGGGGCGTACCTGACGGGCTGGCCGGTGACCATGAACACGATCGCCGGCTGCTACTCGCAGTCGATCGACTTCGTCCAGGAAGGCGCGAACGCCGCCTCGATCGGAGACTTCGACGGTTCCGGAACCGAGCGCATCGCGATCACCCCGGTCGCCGGCGCGCCGGTGATCTTCAACGCCGACGGCAGCGTCTTCAAGAACATGCTGCCGACCTGCCCGTCGGACGCCTGCGACGGATACCCGCCTTACTACGGTTCGGACGCGATCACCGTCGGCGTGACCAGCCAGTCGGCGATCGGCGATCTGACCGGTGACGGGCTGCCCGAGTTCATGCAGCCGGTGGCCGGCGGCGCCACCCTGACGACCGCCTTCGGCGATGCCGGACAGGCGGCACTGGCCCATGTCTTCGACCAGGCCTGGAACCCGATCACGGGGCAGACCCTGGCGAACTTCCCCACCGACCAGGACGGGTTCCCCTTCTACTCCTCCCCGGTTGTCGCCAACCTGACCGACGACGGCAACCGCTCGATGATCGCGGCCAACGACTCGTACTGGATCCACGCGCGCGGTCCGGACGGCAAGGAAGCTCCGGGCTTCCCGAAGTGGACCGGCCAGTGGACCTCATTCGGAGGCGCAGTCGGAGATCCCAAGCTGGATGGTCAGCAGTACCTGGCCTACGGCACCCGTGAAGGCCAGCTCTTCCTCTGGAAGGTCGGCGGCAAGCCGTCCATGAACGACCAGTGGTGGCATTACCGCCACGACGAGCACAACTCTGGCCGCTACGGCAACGACACCCGTCCCCCTGCCGGCGTCAAGTTCGTGGTCAAGCGCTCGAAGAAGTCGGCCAAGGTCACCTGGCGCGCTTCCGGCGATGACGGCGTGAGCGGCGGCAAGGTCGCGGCCGTCCAGGTCTACAAGTCGAGCAAGAAGATCAGCCTGTCGCAGCTGGGCAGCCGGATCAAGTCGCCGCAGATCGCCAAGCCGAACGGCCAGCAGAAGGTGAGCGTGAAGCTTGCTCCAAAGAAGAGCCTCTACATCGCGGTCCGCCAGCGTGACGCCGACGGCAACTGGTCGGCCCTGAGTCGCTTCAAGATCAAGCCCTTCAAGAGCTTCAACCTGAAGAAGCAGAAGCGGATCTGCCGCAAGAAGTTCAAGACCCGTGGCAAGCACGGCGCCGCGAAGCGCAAGGCCAAGAAGAAGCAGAAGAACTGCATCCGCAAGGCCGTCAAGAAGTCCAAGAAGATCAAGAAGCAGAACACCCAGAAGTCCTGATCCACTTCACCCGGCCCCGTGGTTGTGCCACGGGGCCGGGTGGTGAGGCCGTGGGGTCGGCATGCATCCCCGGGACCTCGTACTCGCTGCGCTCGTACACGGGAGTTTCCCGGGGACGCATGACCGACCCCACGACCACCCGAACGCGGACCCCACCCACGGCCACCCGAACCCGGACCCCGCCCTCGGGCTTTCCCGAACCTGACCCGACATCACGGTGACGCAGGTTCACACGCCCCGCCGGTTTCACACGCCCCGCCGGTCACAAGCCTGCGGCACCACCCGCCCGGCGTCGACCCGTAGAAGGCGAAACACATTTCCCACAGACAAGGCACAAAACTTGTTACACCGTGCGCTACCGAGCCCGACCTTCGGCGAGTGGATGCCAGGGGCTCTGGGGCGGGCCGCCGAGTAGGCACCTACCGTGAGCGGGTCGTGCACAGGGCGCTCCTGCGGGTGGCTGGCGAGGAATAAGCCGGGAAATGGCCGCGATAGTACTTCCGTACATGAGCTGCCGTTTCCCGGCGTTGAC
>JAGQUR010000073.1 GCA_020438395.1 Solirubrobacterales bacterium
CGGCATGCATCCCCGGGACCTCGTACTCGCTGCGCTCGTACACGGGAGTTTCCCGGGGACGCATGACCGACCCCACGGCCATCAGTGAAGGCTCGTGGAACGCAGGTCCTGCAGGGCCCGGTCCGGGCCCCTCGACCGGGCCCGCGTCGTCAACACCCCGGGGCACTATCGCTGGAGGAGCGAGACCAGCTCTTTGCGCTGGCGGTCGCTGAGCCCGCCGATGGTCTTGGCGGGGCTGACCTTGCACTGCTTCAGGATCCGGTTGGTCTTGACCCTGCCGTACTTGGGGACGGCGAGCAGCATGTCGAAGACCTTGGCAGTCACGAGGTAGTCGGGCGGGTCACCGAGCACGTCGGTGATGGTGGTGCGGCCGGCCTTGAGATCACGCTTGAGCTGGGCCCTGGCGGTGCGGATGTTGTTGGCCCTCTTGAGCGCATCCATCCGCTGGTCGAGGGACCTTTCCGGGGCTTCGGGTTGACTGGATACGGTCTTCGAGGTCGGAGCCATGGAAGGGCGCGAGTATAGCCATTGCGGAGCTGTCGGGAGGCCGAAAACCCCCGAAAAGTGCCGATTTCGGGCAAATCCATCTCAACCTCGACTCGAGGTTTAGGGCGGAGCGGAACCGGGTCGGGGTTCCGTCGCACCCGATGCCGTCCGTTCGGTAAGTGCCGACTCAGTCAAGCGAGGCGGCCTGGGCCTCGGCCAGGCTGCCGAAGCCGCGACGCCCGAGGGCGGCCGGGAGACCCTCGGTCACCGAGCTTCCCGCCCGGGGGTCGCGGAAGTTCTCGGTACCGACGGCAACCACCCTTGCGCCGGCGAGGATGAACTCGAGTGCCGACTCGGCGTCGGTTATCCCGCCCATCCCGATCACCGGTATCCCGACGGAGGCCGAGACGGCCCTGACCTGGGCCAGTGCGATCGGCCTGACTGCGGGTCCGGAGAGCCCCCCTGCCCCCACTCCCAGCCAGGTCCGGTTCACGCCGGGATCTATCGCCGCCGCCTTGACCGTGTTTATCATCGAGACGGCATCGGCCCCGCCGGCCTCGGCCCCGACCGCCACCTCCTGGGGGTTGGCGACATTCGGAGTCAGCTTCACGATCAAAGGCTTTTCCGTGATCGGACGAAGCGCCTTCATCAGGGCCTCTGTCTCCGATGGCTGCTCGCCCACGATCAGGCCCGAGTGGACGTTCGGGCAGGAAACGTTCAGTTCGATCCCGGCAACCTCGTCGCGGGTCGCAACCCGACTCACCAGGACCTCGAAATCTTCAACCTGATCGGCCATCACCGAGACGATCAACGGCACTCCGAGCCCGGCCAGTCCTGGCAGGTCCCGCTCCAGGAAGCCGTCAAGCCCGGGACCGGGCAGGCCGATCGAGTTGATCATCCCTGAAGGCGTCTCCCACAGCCGGTAGGGCGGATTGCCCGGGCGCGGGTTCATGGTGATCGTCTTGGAGACGTAACAATCGAAGGGGAAATCCTCGATCAGGGAGTCACCGAAGACTCTCCGGGCGGCCAGCGCGTCGAAGGTGCCGGAACCGTTCAGAACCGGCCCTGACAGCTCGATGCCGCAGATGTCCGTGGACAGGTCCATGGTGGTCCGTTCAGCCAACGGCCGGCTCCCCCGCCATCGCGGTGGCGATCTCGTCGCCACGGACGACCGGGCCGTCGATGCAGAGCCTCATGTACCCCCCGTCCGCCTTCGGCACGGCGCAGCCGAAGCAGGCACCGTACCCGCAGGCCATCGGTGACTCGAGGGCCAACTCGACCGGAATCCCGCGATCGAGACAGATCCGACGCACCGCTTCGAGCATGGCGGGCGGCCCGCAGGAATAGACGGCGGCCGACCCGGAGTCGTCTCCTTCCAGGATCTGCAGCAGGAGATCGGTGACATATCCCTTGTGACCGGAACTGCCGTCCTCGAAGGCGAGCCGGGTTTCCTCGCAACCGAAGAGCTCGTCGATTCCGCCGGAGTGCTCCCGGTCTCGGAAGCCGAGCAGCGAACGGGACGGAATGCCCCGGTCGACCAGCTCGCGGCGCAACACTGCCATCGGGGCGATGCCTATTCCGCCACCCACGAGAACGGCGCCCGCCGCCTTCGGGTTGAGCTGCCTGGGCAGACTGAAGCGACCGCCGAAGGGGCCGGTGATCCAGCAGGCGTCGCCCGGGCTCATGGCGGCGAGCCTCGAGGTGCCGGGACCGACTTCGTCGATCAGGAAGTCGAGTCGCTGCCCGCCGGCCGGATTCCCGCTGACCCTGGCGTGGGAGATCGCCCGGGGCAAATACGGCCTTCCTCCCTCTGCCGCCCAGTCGGGATGGGCGGCCAGCATGTAGAACTGACCCGGCCCGGGGGAAGGTCCGTCTTCGTCGATCAGGGTGAAGATCCTGTAGCCGCCGGCAGGCCTCGAATCGGCGACTTCACAGAGGCGCCGGCCGAACGGCGCCTGGGTCCGGCCGGGCTTGCCGCCGGAATCAGCGGACATGGAGCTCCTGGAGCGACATCACTTCCCCGTAGCCGTTGGCCCGGGCGGCCATCGCCCGCACGGCCGCCGATGCGCCGGTCAGGGTGGTGACCGACGGGATTCCGTGCCGAATTGCCGCCGAGCGGATTTCATAACCGTCGGCGCGGGCCCCGGAACCGGTCGGGGTGTTGATCACGAGATCGCAATGGCGCTCCTCGATCATGTCAACCACATGGGGTGAGCCTTCCGCGATCTTGTTGATCGCCTTGACCGGGGTGCCCATCCGCGAGATCGCCTGGGATGTTCCTTCGGTGGCGAGGATCTCGAAACCGAGGTCGTGGAGCTGCGCGGCGAGCTGCGTGGCGGCAGCCTTGTCGGTGTCGGTGACCGAGATGAAGACCGTCCCGGACTCCGGCAGGGAGACTCCGGCAGCGGCCTGGGCCTTGCCGAAGGCGGTAGGAAAGTCGGGGCCGATCCCGATCACTTCGCCGGTCGACTTCATCTCCGGCCCGAGCACCGAGTCTGCTCCCTGGAACCGCGAGAAAGGCAGCACCGCCTCCTTGACCGAAACATGGTCACCGTTGAATTCCGGCAGGTCCTGCTCGGAGAGTTTCTGGCCGAGCATGATCCGGGTCGCGACCTTGGCCAGCGGTATGCCGATCGCCTTGGACACGAAGGGCACCGTCCGCGAGGCTCTCGGATTCGCCTCGATCACGTAGAGCTCGCCGGCGGCAACCGCGTACTGGATGTTGATCAGGCCCACCACGCCGAGTTCCAGGGCAATCGCTTCCGTCGCCTGCTTGATTTCGTCGATCGTCTCCTGCCCGATGCTCATCGGCGGAATCACGCAGGCCGAGTCACCGGAGTGGACTCCCGCTTCCTCGACGTGCTGCATGATCCCGGCGACGAAGACCTCCTCGCCGTCGCAGATCGCGTCGACGTCGACTTCGATCGCGTTCTCGAGAAAGCGGTCGAGAAGCAGCGGATGTTCCGGGGAGGCCTTGACGTGGCGGTCGAGATAGCCCTTCAGGTCCTCCGGCGAGTAACAGATCTCCATCGCCCTGCCACCCAGCACGAAGGACGGCCTGACCAGCAGGGGGAATCCGATTCCGGTCGCGATCTCTTCCGCTTCCGCCGCCGACAGCGCGGTCCCGTACGGCGGCGGCTTGATTCCGAGCCGGTCGATCAGGGCCCCGAACTTGCCGCGGTCCTCGGCCGCGTCGATCGCCTCGACCGGGGTCCCAAGCAGCGGGATACCCGCCTCCTTCAGGCCTTCGGCCAGCTTCAGCGGGGTCTGGCCGCCGAACATCACGATCACACCTTCGGGCTGCTCCTTCTCGCAGACCGCGAGCACGTGTTCGAGCGTCAGCGGCTCGAAATACAGCCGGTCGGATGTGTCGTAGTCGGTTGAGACTGTTTCCGGATTGCAGTTGACCATTACCGCGTCACGGCCGCATTCGCGGGCGGTCATCGCGGCATGGACGCAGCAGTAGTCGAACTCGATGCCCTGGCCGATCCGGTTCGGACCGGCGCCGAGGATCACGACCGAGTCCTTCTCGCCCCGGCGGATCTCGGAGGGCGAACCCTCCGGTTCATGCGACGAGTAGTAGTAAGGAGTCGCCGCCTCGAACTCGGCCGCGCAGGTGTCGACCGAGTTGTAGATCCGCTCCAGGCCTCCGGTGCCGTCGCCGTCGGTCGCCAGCAGGGCCAGTTCCCGCAGGAACCAGGGGTCGATGAAGGTCTTCTCGTGGACCTGCTCCACAGAGAGCCCGCGCTCGAAGGCGGCCAGGACCAGGTCAATCCTTCCCGGGGTCGGAGTCGCGATCGCACCCAGAAGCTCCTCGTCGGAATCGGGCACCTCGGGCCTTGAGTCGAGCTCGCGCGAGGCGAGCGCCTTGGCGAAGGACTCGCGGAAGGTACGGCCGATCGACATGACTTCGCCGACGCTCTGCATGTAGGTGGAGAGCTTCTCGTCGGCGCCGGGGAACTTCTCGAAGGCGAA
>JAGQUR010000074.1 GCA_020438395.1 Solirubrobacterales bacterium
GTGAGCGGCACGAAGATGAAGTGGTAGAGGGTGGTGATCCCGAATTGCCAGCGGGCCAACTCGAGACTGGTCATCGCAATGTTGCTCATGGTTCCACCTTCATGCGGGCAGAGTATCCATGTGGCGGGACGAAATCCTGCGGAAAATCACCGCAACGGTTGCGGTGAAATACCTACGCCCCGACTTAGCCTGAGCTAAGTCCGCGGGCAACGGCCTGCGTTGAACAGGGCCTTGCGGTAACGCCGCATCGATGTGTGACGGAAATCACCGTGGGTCTGGCCCTTCATCGCCGGGACAAGTTCCCGGTAGAAGCGGGAGCTCAGGCTTTCCCGGTGGCCGATCACGTCACGGATGCCGATCCGGTAGCGGCAGCGCAGCCACCTGGTCAGCCGGATCGAGGCTCGCATCTGCCGACGGTTGCCGAGCACGTCGCCGTCCCGGTAGCCCGTGTGCTCGATCCCGATCGCAACGTGGTTCAGGCCGACCACGTGACGGCAGCGGATCCCCACCGGGACGAGCTGGACCACCCTGCCCCGGCCGGAAACCACGAAATGCGCACAGACGTTGGGCAGTTCGTGGAACTCAGGGTCGGGACGGTCGGGCACGAAGGAATGAATGACCTGGGCGATCGTTCCGGCCACCGCCACGTGTTCCACGATCTGTCGGGGATGCCTGAGCCGCCAGGCCCGCACTCCGTAGTGGCGGAGCGAGTAACGGGCCATCTGGTGCTTGCGCTTCGCCCCGAACGGGATGAAGCGCTGGTGAATCCAGGCCGGCACCTTCCCGGCCTTCGCCCGGGCCTCCGGCTGAGCGGATCCCGACTGCGATCCGCCCGCCTGACCACCGGCCATCAGGACACCGGCTGCCGCGACCGTCAAGACGGCCGCGGCGAATCTGTTGAGACCCCGCCGTGAGATCGGCTCAGTACTTGCTGGTCGGATCCAGGCCGCCGGTCGCCCCGAGATCCGGTCCGAGGTCGCCGCCCGAGCGCTTCACCCTGTAGGGGGCGACCCGTCCGCGGAAGGCGTTGCCGAAGGTGTAGACCGGCATCCCGATCTCGGTGATGTTGTAGATCCGGGGCTGGTCCGAGATGAAGGTCCTGAGGCAGCCGTGGCTGGCCGGGTAGTTCGGCACCGAGGCGTAGCCGTGCGTGGCGTATCCCCGGATGAAGTACGACGAGTAGTACATCCCGTGCGAGTTGTAGCCCGGCTCCTTCCAGTAGAAGCTGTAAGTGCCGAGGATGGTCGGGGTTGAAGCCTTGCCGCTGGCGATCGGGAAGATCGCGTAGGGGCGCTTGCCCTTCGAGAAGACGATCACCTGCTTGGAAAGCGGTGCTTCCATGTGGTCGCCGAGCTCGGGGCGCCGCACGTGGTAACCGCCGTTGCCGTTGAAGACCCGCTTGACGATGGTTCTCGAGGCGCTCGAGTTGCGGGTCATGTCGTTCAGCTTGCGGTAGGCGAGGACGGCTCGTTCCATCTTTCCGTTGAAGCAGCGACCCTGGGCGGGAACCAGCGCGAGTCGATTGAGGGCCTTGCGGAAGCCGGCGACCACACGGCCGCATTGGTCATGCGCGAGGCCCACGTAACGGACCCGCCAGACCTTGTGTTCGGTGGCGTCCTTGCTGACCGCCCGCTTGCCAGCCTTGCCCCAGTACTTGGCGTGGACGCCGTACCGGGTTCCGCCGCGCATGTAAATGCTGGTGCGGAAGGTGCCGTAATTGCCCTTGGCCCTGTGGACCTTGACCTTGCGGGTGGAGATGCGCTTGCCGTCCCTGTACAGGTAGACCTTGACCGTCTGCAGGTTGCGAAAAGGCTTCAGCGAGCCGAGGATGCTGACCTTGCTCATCACCGTCGCCTGGCGGGCATGGATGCCCTTGAGCTTGATCTTCACCGTCGCCTTGGCCGGTCCGCTCGGAGTGGCGCCGCCGTTGGCCGCATGAGCGCTGCCGGCCAGCGAGAAGAGTGCCACCGCCGCGCAGGCAAGGGCCAGCGCGAAGAAGCGGGGTCGGTCAGCGAAATTGGTCAGCGTTCGGACGTGCAAGCGAAGCTCCTGCGATTGGGCGACAAGTCGGCAAATTGTAGAGATACAGACGGATCAGGCCACTGGTGAGGCGGCTTCGGCAATCTCTGCTGCCTCCTGCGTCTGCTCGTCCGTCGACTCGGCCTTGCCGCTGATCAGCAGGAAAGCGACCAGGACACCGACAACGGCGACCCCTACCGAGAGGGTCATGGCATGCGTCAGCCCATAGATGAAGGCGTCATGTCCGGCCGCGACCAGGCGATCGGCCTTGGCGGCGGACACACCTTCGAGGTGGGGTACACCGCCGGTCAGCTGATGGGCGAATTCGGAGCGCTGGTCGGCGGTCAGGCCGTTCTCGCCACCCAGCGTGGTTGCGAGTCTCGTCTTCGCCTCGCTCTGGAAGAGGGCTCCCAGAGTCGCCACGCCGAAGGTCCCTCCGACCATGCGGAACATCGAGAGCACGCCGGATGCAACTCCTGCCTTGGTCCTCGGCACCGCGTTCATCGCCGCGGTCGACATCGGTGACATGGTCAGGCCGATGCCGAGGCCGAGAATGATGAAGCTCGGCAGGATGTCGGCGAAGGTGGAGGTGTCGGTGATCTGCGAGAAGAGGTAGAGCGAGATGGCGATCATCGTCATGCCGACCACGATCGGCCAGCGCGGGCCGATCCGGTCGGCCAGCCGGCCCGAGATCGGCGCGGCGACCATGATCACCAGGGTGGTCGGCAGGAACCTCACCCCGGCTTCCAGCGCCGTGTAGCCAAGGATGTTCTGCATGTAGAGGGCGAGGAAGAAGAAGACGCCCAGCATCGCGAAGGAGATGATGAAGGCGACCACCACCGAGCCGATGAAGTTACGGCTCTTGAAGAGGCCGAACTCGATGATCGGGGCGGTGACCCGGTTCTCGGTGAAGATGAAAGCGACCAGGCTGATGATCGAGACCGCGATCAGGCTGATGATTGCCGTCGAGTTCCAGCCCCAGGAGTTGCCCTCGATCAGGGCAAGGACCAGGGCCGTGAGGCTGACTGTTGCGATGGCAACGCCGGTGTAGTCGACCTTGCGCCCGACCGTGGTGTCACGCGATTCGCGGACCACGAAGGTCGCAGCCATCACGGCGAGGATCCCGACCGGGAGATTGATGAAGAAGATGGCCCGCCAGGAGACGTTCTCGGTCAGGAAGCCGCCGAGGACCGGCCCGATTGCCAGGGCAAGAGCGGAAACTCCCGCCCAGGTCCCGATCGCCTTGCCACGCTCGGCCGGCGGGAAGGCGTCGGTGATGATCGAAAGGGTGCCGGGCATCATGAAGGCGGCACCGATGCCCTGCAGCACACGGCTGGCGACCAGGGCGAAGTTGTTCGGAGCGAATCCGGCGGTGGTTGAGGCGATCGTGAAGACGATCACGCCGAAGACGAAGGCCTTGCGCCTTCCGAAGATGTCACCGATCCGGCCGCCGACGGCCAGCAACACCGCGAAGGAGAGGGTGTAGCCGTTGACGATCCATTCGAGACCGGAGATCGAGGTGTCGAGGTCGCGCTGGATCGAGGGCAGGGCGACGTTCACGACGGTGTTGTCGAGCATCACCATGAACAGCGCCAGGCACATCGCGCCCAGCGTCCACCACTTGCGGTTCTCGTCGGTGATCAGGTGCTGGTAGCGGCTCACTGGTGTACTGCTCCTTCCAACTGCTGGTGAATTGAGGCGAGGTCTTCCCGCTCGATCAGGCGCGAGAGCAGCGAGTCGATCTCTTGAAGTTCTTCGCCTGTGAAGCTGGTCGCGAGCTTCACGGCGCCGACCGCCCGGCCCATCAGGGCGGCATTGGTGACCTCGTGGCCCTTGTCGGTCAGGCTGACCAGTCGGCGGCGGCGGTCGTCAGGGTCCTCGACCCGGGAGACGAGTCCCTTGCGGACCAGGCTGTCCACCGCCCGGCTCACGGCCGGCATCGAAGCACCGGTCGAGCCGCTGATGTCAGCCAGGCAGAAGTTCGCCTGGGACTCGAACACGCCGAGTCCCATCAGGGTCTTGAATTCGAGGAAGGAGAGCCCGTGGGCATCTGCCTCGAGCAGGGCCGTCGTCGCGGCGCCGTAGGAGAGCATCCGGCGGAAGAGAGTGCCGAGCTGAAGCGCGACCTTGACGGCTTCGGGCGAGGCGTTGTCGATCAACTCCTGCCCGGCCGCGGCCGCATCAGCAGGGTTCGTCTCGCCGGTTTCGATTGCCCCCGTATTGGTCATGACGAAAATACTTGCGCTTTCGCAACTATTTGTCAACCGCAATAGTTGCCAATGTGATGCACATCACAGGTCGAACGAGGCGGTGGGTCGGATCTTCCGCGCCTCTGCGGGAAATCCGACCCACCGCCTCGGGGGAACGGTTCGTTTGGGGATTCAGACCTGGTGGCCGGCGGGCAGCGGGTCAGATTTCCGTCGCTGCTGCGGAGAATCCGACCCACCGTTGCCCTTGGCCTGCTGGGTTGGCGCCGGACCACCTTCGAGGTTGATCTTCGGCAGCCATTCCAGCCAGCTGGGCAGGTACCAGTTCCACCTGCCGAGCAGTTTCATCGACGCGGGCACCAGGACCCCGCGGACGATCGTCGCGTCGATCAGCACCGCGGCGGCCAGGCCGACGCCCATCTGCTTGAACTCGAGCATCGAGAGGGTCGCGAAGATCGAGAACACGGCGACCATCACGATCGCGGCCGAGGTGACCGGACCGGCGGTGCGCCGGAGCCCGTACTCGATCGCCTCCGAGGTGCTCATGCCCTTGTCATGGGCTTCGCGGATCCGGCTGAGGATGAACACGTGGTAGTCCATCGACAGACCGAACAGGACCACGAAGAGGAACATCGGCAGCCAGGCGGTGATCCCGCCGATCGACTCGAACCCGAGCAGGCCCTCGAGATGCCCCTGCTGGAAGATCCAGACGAGCAACCCGTAGGCGGCACCCACCGAGAGCAGGTTCAGCAGGATCGAGGTGACCGGGATGACGATCGAACGGAAGGCGACCATCAGCAGGATGAAGGCCGTCAACAGCACCACCGCGAAGACCAGAGGCGCCCGGTTCTTCATCAGCGAGTTGAAGTCGACCGAGCTGGCGGTCATGCCTCCGACGCTGGCTTCGGCTCCCGGTACCTCCCCGACCGTCTGCGGGATGACTTCGTCCCTCAGCTTCGCGAGCGCTTCGCTCGAGGTCTGGTCGGTCCCCGCGCCGGCGAGCGGCACGTTGACGACCTCGACCTTGCCGTTGGGGCTGACCGTTGTGGTCACAGGCGAGCCGAACTCTTCCTGTCCCTTCACCGCATCCTTCAGTGCCGCAACGCCCTGCTGGACCTCCGGTGAACGGACGTCATTAGCCTGGACGACCACGCTGGCCGGCGCAGGACCGCCCGGGAAGGCCTCGTTTACTTCGTTGTAGGCCTTCACGATCGGCAGGTCCTGGGGCAGCGCATCGGCGCCCGGAACCACCGTATGAAGCGAGAACGCCGGAATCGCCAGCAGGACCAGGAAACCTCCCGCCACTGCGGTGGAGACACCGGGACGTTTCAGGACGACCCGAACGAACCGGGCCCCAAAGCCGGCCTGGCTGTCAGGGCCGTGATTGATCTTCCGCCGGCGCAGGCGGGTCACCAGCGGAATGCGTCCCTTGTCGACCCGGTCACCGAGCCAGGCCAGGATGGCCGGGAGCACGGTGAGCGAACCGATCATCGCGACGGCGACGACCAGAATGGTGCCGGTAGCGAACGACGAGAAGGTGGAGTCTCCCGTCAGGTACATGCCGGCCATCGCGATCATCACCGTGATTCCGGAGACGATCACCGCCCGGCCCGAGGTCGCGGCGGCGGCTTCCAGCGCCGCCGATTCGGAACGGCCGGCCGCCCGTTCCTCCCGCTCGCGCCGGAGGTAGAACAGCGAGTAGTCCACTCCCACGGCCAGGCCGATCAGCAGGATCACCGAGTTCGCCGCATCTGACATCGGGGTGATGTGGCTGACCAGGGCGGTCAGTCCGATTGCTGCTCCGACCGCGGTCAGGCCGAGCAGCAGCGGAACACCGGCCGCGATGAAAGCGCCGAAGGCGATCACCAGGATCAGCAGGGTGATCGGCAGCGAGGTGACCTCGGCCTTCTTGAAGTCGTCCTGGAACGCCTTCTCGACCTGTTCGTTGGCCGAAGCGTCCCCGAACTGGGCGAATTCGAAGCCGGGTGCCCGGGCACGGGCATCGTTCACTGCATCCTCCGTCGCACCAAACCGTTCGGTCAGCTGCTCCGGGTTACCGGCGAGTTCGAACGAGAGCAGCGCCGACCTGCCGTCTTCGGAGATCTGGGTGCCGTTGCCGGGGGCGAACGGACTCTCGACCTCGGACACATGGGGAGTCGCCTTGAGCTCGCGCGCCAGGTCGGCCGCAGCCGCCCGGAAGGACGGGCTCGTGTTCGATCCGCCCTCCGGTGCCTTGATCAGCACCTGCTCGCTTGATCTTTCGGGGAAGTTGTCGTAAGTGGCCATGTCGGCTCGGCCTGACTCGCCAACCCCGCTTTCGGCGTTGGTCAGGGTCCTGGTTCCCACCGAGCTTCCAATGAAGACGGCGAGGATCACGAAGGCGAGCCAACCCCAGATCGCGGTCTTGCGATGGGTCGCGCTCCACCTTCCGACACGGGCAGCGATGTTGTGACTGGTTTTCATGCCAGCAAGGCTCCCGTTCCCCGGCCTTCTGCGAAATGGGGCCTGCCTGAAACCTCGTCGGGAGGTGTCTGCCCCGTAAGGGTTCGGGAAACCGCACCCTGAAGGACCGGATGCGGGGGCTGGCCACACCAACGGGGCACCCCGTATCGGGCAGAATCGAACCATGCGCAGTGCCTCGAACCTGAGAGCAAGGCTGGCCTGGCTCGTCTTTCTGGGGATCCTCGCCGGGGCCGGTGGAGCGGTGATGGCCGCACTCACCAACCAGGATGTCGATCAACCGGCCCTGGAGATTTCTCTCACCGTCCTGACCGGCTGGGCCTGGCTCGGGGTGGGGATCTTCGCCTGGTGGCGCCGGCCCGATAATGCCTTCGGAAAGTGGATGGTCCTGACCAGCTTCGCCTGGCTGGTCCAGTTCCTCTATCTAGCCAATTCTGCCCTGGTCTTCAGTTTCGCGCTGATCGCATCCAACCTCTTCCCGCTCGCCCTGATCGAGACCCTGGTCCGCTTCCCGACCGGCCGGATCGAGTCGAACGTGGACCGCTGGGTCCTGAGGCTGGTCATCGTGGTCCTCTCGATCGTCACCCTGAGCTACTTCTTCGCGACTTCGTCGATGCTCGGGCAGGAGCAGGCTCCCCGGAATCTTCTGATGATCGTGGAATCGCAGACGGTCTTCACGATTCTTCAGTTGTTCGTGAACGCATTTGCGATCGCCCTCATCCTGGCGCTGATTCGCAGCTTCACAAACAAGTATTCGAGCGCGTCCCCGCCGATGCGTCGTCTGATCGGACCCGTCCTCTGGACCTCGACCCTGGTCCTGGCCGGGCTGGGTATTTCGTCGGTCTTCTCGATCGCCGGACTCGATTCCGCCGAGAACATCGCAGGGATCTTCACCGCGATCATGGCCACCGCCCTGCCGTTCGCCTTCCTGGTCGGCCTGGCCCGAAGCCGTCTGGTGCGGGGAGAGGCACTCGGGCGGATGCTCGAGCGGGTCGCGCACGAGAACGATCCGGTCAAGATGCAGGAGGCGGTGGCCGAAGCGCTGGGTGACCCGTCCGTCGAGCTTGCCTTCTGGCTGCCGGGCACAGAGAGTTACGTCGATGCCCGTGGCCTGCCGATCGACGAGCCGGAAACCGACTCCGGCCGCGCCGCCAGCGAGGTGACCATGGAGGGACGGAAGGTCGCCCTGATCATCCATGACGACGCCCTGCTCGAAGAGCCGGAGAAGATCGAGGCGGTCAGCCGCGGTGCCGCCCTCGCGTTCGAGAACGCGCGGCTCGAGGCCGAAGTGCGGGCCAACGTCGCGGAACTGCGTGCGTCCAGGACCCGTATCGTCGAGGCCGCCGATGCGGCCCGCCGCGAGATCGAGCGGAACCTCCACGACGGGGCCCAGCAGAATCTGGTTTCGCTCGCGCTGAAACTGCAGATGGCCCGGGCCAGGGTCGAATCCGACCCGCGCGGCGCGATCGAGATCATCGACGGAGCCAGCGCGGAGCTCGAGCAGACTCTGGCCGAACTGCGTGAGCTCGCTCGCGGCATCCACCCTGCCGTCCTTTCCGACCGGGGCCTCGATGCCGCCTTGCTGGCGCTGGCCCACCGGGCGCCCTTGCCGGTCGAAGTCGGTGAAATGCCCGAGGAGCGCCTGCCGGAACAGGTCGAGGCGGCCGCCTACTACGTCGTGGCCGAATCGCTGACCAACGTCGCCCGTTACTCCGAGGCCAGCCGGGCCAAGGTGGATATCACCCGGAACAACGGCACCGTCCGGATCCGGATCGCCGATGACGGGGTCGGTGGCGCCGACCCGACCCGGGGCTCAGGCCTGAAGGGCCTGGCCGACCGGATCGCCGCGCTGGATGGCCATTTCATGCTGGCCAGCCCGGACGGTCTGGGCACGATCGTGGAGGCGGAGATCCCATGCGGGTGAGGAAAGGCGGTATCCCATGCGGGTAGTGGTCGCTGACGATTCGGTCCTCTTGCGCGAAGGCGTGGTGCGGGTGCTGGAAGACGACGGCTTCGAGGTGGTCGGCCAGGCCGGCGACGCCGAGGACCTGTTGCGAAAGGTCGGCGCCCACAAGCCCGATGTCGCGGTGGTCGACATCCGCATGCCGCCGAACCTCACAGACGATGGCCTGCAGGCCGCGAAGAAGATCCGTGTCGACTATCCGGACACGGGAGTGCTCGTCCTCTCCCAGTACCTGGAAGAGAGCTACGCCCTCGACCTGGTCGCCGATTCGGCCGAGGGTGTCGGTTACCTGCTGAAGGACCGGGTGGCGGAGATCGACCGCTTCACCGAGTCGGTCCGACGGGTCGGAAGCGGCGGCTCCGCGCTAGACCCGGAGGTGGTCTCCCACCTGCTCGGGCGACGGCGACGCGAGGATCCACTCGAGGTCCTGACCGACCGCGAACGCGAGGTCCTGGGGCTGATGGCCGAGGGACGTTCGAACATCGCGATCGCCGAGAGCCTCGTGGTCACCGAACGGGCTGTCGAAAAGCATGTGACCTCGATCTTCAGCAAGCTCGACCTCCCTCCCGCCGCCGAGGACCACCGGCGGGTGCTGGCGGTCCTCACTTACGTCAAGGCGATCGGCGACTAATCCTCGGCGAGGATGCGGCGGCGGGAGCGGCGGACCCAGGCGCGGTTGATCGCCAGGGCGATCAGGATCACGATCCCGATCGGAATCGCCACCGCCAGGGCCAGCACGGTCACACCGGCCGCGACGCCGAGCAGCTTGCCCGCGTCATCGACCGCGTCGCCCAGACCCCAGCTCGATGACCCGTCGTCGGACGCACTGTCACCACCGGTTTCGACCCGCAGATCGACCGGGGTGTAGTCGGCCCGGCGCTCGAGCCGGTTGAGCCGGATCTCGTAGTACTGCTTTTCCTGCCTTTCGAAGCGGATCTTCTGTTCGATCGCCGCCCGTTCGTCCTCGTCATAGGTGACTTCGAGCTCGCCGAGCAGGCTCTTGATCTTCGCCTTGGAGTCGGCCAGGTTGTCTTCGGCCCGATTGGTCGGGGCCGTGATGTCAACCAGGTCCTGGCTGCGGGACTTCAGGTCCGCGATCCCGGAAAGGTCCGCAACGGTCGCCTCGATCTGCCCCGAGGGAATGAGCAGACTGAAGGTCGCCCCGGCAGTCCCCTCCTTCCCGTCGGTCACATTCGACTTCATGACTATCCCGTTGTGGTCATCGGTCACTTCGATCACCTTGTTCGCCGCATCCTGAACCCCGTCGGGATCGGTCCCGAGAGTGATCTCCGTCTCCCGGGCGACGTCCCTCTTGCCGCTAGTCGGGTTCGTGCCGGTGCCATTGAGTTGGAAAACTCCGGTCGACGAAGGCGCGACCGTGGCGGAATCCGAATTCGCGTCCTTGCTCACCTGCGCACTCGTCCGGCCTTCGCTCGTTCCCATGCCAAGTCCGCCTGCCGAGGACTCGGGGGCAGAAGACTGGTCGAGCGAAAGCGGGACCGGATTATCGGAGGACGTGGTCGTAGCCGTTTCCGATTTGTCGCCGCCGAATCCCAGACGTCCGGAATCGACCGCGCTGACCACCACTGTGGCGACCAGCAGCAGGCCCGCGAAGCCGGCCATTGCCGGGAGCAGGACGCGGCGGCCGCCGAGACGGCGGCGGAAGCGCTCGGCCAGGCTGCCAATGCCACCCAGGTTCTTCTTGCCCAGAGCCGCGTCACTTGCCCACTCCGGTGGGAAGTGGTCGGCCACCGCCTGGTCGAGTCGTTCGGTGAAGCCGGGTTCCGGGGTCGGCCGGGCCTCGCGGAGGGCGAGGGCCAGGTCCGCGAACTCGCGGTCGAGTCCGAAGTCTTTTTCGTCGTTGTGGCTCATCGGGCCACCTCCTCGTCTGGCGCTGGGTCATCTGTTGCTTCGGATCCCCCCTCAGCGGAGCCGTCTGTGAGTGCGCTCCGAAGTCGTTTCATTGCGCGCCCCACGCGGGTGCCCACGTTGCTGGGCGAGTAGCCGGTCGCCTCGGCGATCTCGGTGTTGTTGAGGCCGGCGAAGAACTTGAGGGCGATGATCTCCCGGTCGGCCGGAGCGAGGGTTCCCATCGCCCCGAGCAGTTCGGCCCTTTGCTCGAGCTGGACTATGCGGCTCTCGACCGGAGCCGGATCGCCGGATCTGTTTGCGCCGGCCACCGAGCCCGGGGCCTCCAGCCCTCCGGGCTCGATCGCGGGCACTTCCCGCTTGCGCTTTCGAAGCTCGTCCAGGGCAGCGTTCCGGGCGATGCCGAAAAGCCAGCCGCGGGCACTGCCTCGCTTCGGGTCGTAACGGTCCCATTTGCGAAAGGCCCGCTCAAAGGCGAGCGCGGTCACGTCTTCAGCCAGGACGCGGTCGCGCAGCAGACCGGCCACATAGGCGTAAAGGTCGTCCCGGCTGCCGCGATAGAGATCCTCGAAAAGAGGCCGCGGCCCACTCTTCGGACGGGATCCGGTACCGGGCGGGGACGAGTCAGGTTGAGGGACCGCTTCAAGCATGCCGTTCATACCGACACTACGGCCCGATTGGCAATCCGTCACACCCGACTTCCAGCGGGTGGAACAAAGGCTTCAGCGGGTCGTGCACAGGGGCC
>JAGQUR010000075.1 GCA_020438395.1 Solirubrobacterales bacterium
AGGTAGTAGGCGTGCTCCCAGACGTCGGCGCCCAGCAGCGGGGTCTTGCCGTCGGTGAGCGGCGAATCCTGGTTCGGGGTCGAGACGATCGCGACACCGTCGCCGTCCTTGACCAGCCAGACCCAGCCGGAACCGAACTGGCCAATTCCACCGGCCTTGAACTGCTCCTTGAAGTCGTCGAACGAGCCGAAGGCAGCGTCGATAGCGGCGGCCAGGTCACCGGACGGGGCGCCTCCGCCGTCGGGGCTCATCATCTCCCAGAACAGGGAGTGGTTGTAGTGGCCACCGGCGTTGTTGCGGACCGGGCCCTGCTTGTCGGCGGGCAGTGAGGAAAGGTTGGCGACGACTTCGGCCACGTCCTTGTCGGCCCATTCGGTGCCTTCGAGGGCGGCGTTGGCCTTGTCGACGTAGGCCTGGTGGTGCTTGTCATGGTGCACCTTCATGGTCGCCTCGTCGATGTGCGGCTCGAGTGCGTCGTAGGCGTAGGGAAGATCGGGTACTTCGTATGCCATCAGGGGACTCCTTTTGACTGGTTCTTTGAGGTTCGTGACAGGTACCCGAACCCTAACGACCTCGCGACTTCAGCCCCTGCCGGATAGAAGTGAACTGCTTGCCCGGACCGGGCATTTCTGCGTCTTGTAGTCGCCGTAGCGCTTGATGCTCCGTGAGAGCCTCAGGTATTGCCGGACCACGCGGACGCTCAGTCCCATGCGGTTGGCCACCTTCCGGACCGAGCCGGTCGCCTTGAAAAGTTCCCGAACCTTGTTCATCCGGTGGATGTCCCCGGCCGGGAACCGCGGCACCGGGAGGTCACCCTCCGCTTTGGCCTCGGAAAGCCGGCGCAGGGCATCGACTTCCTTCACGCCCCCCTTCGAACCGCCGAGGATCACCACTTCGAAGCGACCGGCCAGGAGGTATGCGATCGGACCGGCCTCCGCTGCGGTGTAGGTGTAGACAGGCAGGCCGCGCTGGATCCGGTCGGGCTTTCCGCCGACCGTCGCAGGCAGATGGCCGGCCGCCGCGCAAAGCGACGCCTGGACGATGTAAAACGGCTTCGGGCAGCCGGTCTCTCTCTGGGCAGAGCAATCCAGGTAGCTCAGGTACGGTGCCCGACCCTCGCGGAAGATTCCTGTGTAGAGCCGGGTGTCAGCCCGGGCTCCGGCCCAGAACATGTCAGCCAGGGCGCCCTTCAGGGTCGGCTTGCGGACGTCAAGTGTCAGCTCCGGACGGCCCCCGCACTTGCCCGGGTCCGTGCTCGCCTTGCCGGCCTCGCCGGGCGGATCGACCCAGGAGGGGTTCAGGCTGGCCGGGGTGCCGTCGGTCAGCATAGTCAGGCATCCGCCGTCCGGCTTCACCGAGAAAGTCTCGTAGGCCTCGGCGGCATTCGGCACGTTTCCGGCCGACTGGAAGACGATCCTGCCGTCCCCCGACCAGTCCGGGCCTCGCTGGTCACCGCCGGTCGAGACCAGCGACCGCGAACCGGAACCATCGGCGTTGATGATCCTGAGCCGGCCGGCGTCGTTGCAGACCGGAGCTTCGAGGCCGCAGACCTCGATGTCTTCGTTCCAGGTCAGAGAGGTGTAGACGATCCGGCCTCCGTCCGGTGACCAGGCACCATCCAGGGCTTTCTTTGCCAGCAACCTGCTCTTTCCGGTCTTCCGGTTCAGGATGCTCAGCCGGCTCCAGGCGGCGTCCGGGAATGCTCCCTCGGTGGTTCCGTAGAGAATCTTCGAGCCGTCCGGGGAGAAGCGGGCGTCCCTGACATAGGTCCATTCGGAGAAGGGCCGCCGTCGTTGCCGGATGACCAGAATCTTCTTCAGGAACTTCCCGCTGTTGCCGACCCTGGCCAGGCCCGCCTCGGCCCTCTTGCCCGAGCGCCTGAAATACGCGACGACCAGGTCGCCGGAAGGGGTGAAGGTCGGATCGGCGTAGAAGTTGTTCCGGTCTCCCTTGAGAATGCGCCGGGCGCCTGTGCCGTCACCATTCGCCAGCCATATGTCGCTGAATTCACCGGCGTCGCGTGTCCGGACCCACGAGAAGGAGAGTCGATCGCCGTCCGGCGAAACCTCGGGGTTGGAAGCTCCCGCCTGTTCATTCTTCGGGTTGCGGGACTTGCCGACCAGCACCTTGCGATCGGAGCCGTCGGCCGCTATCGAAAGCACCCGGCCCCCGTTGGCGAAGACAACCCGGGCCGGTTCCGGTGCCGGCTCGGTGGCGAAGGCAGTAGAAGCCGCGAAGACCGCGCTGGCAAGGCCCAGCCCCACGATCAGCGCGGCCGTTTTCACGGCAGGCTCCGGAGCAGGCCGCGAGGCAGTTCGTTTCCCTCGGCCAGAAGCAGGACCGAATTCAGTAGCGGTTCGGTCAGCGACCTCACGACCGGAGAGTTGGCAGTCCTGACCGCCGTCCGGGCGGCACGGGTGGAGGATGAGGCGTCGCCGAAGAGGTCGCCTATTCCCTTGAACCCGCCGCAGCCGATCGGCTTGGCCGGACCGACCCGACGCAGGTTTGCCCGGAAGCGGAGGTTCGCGCGCAGCTGCCACCGGTTGATCTCGAGCCGCTTCGCCGCTTCCCGCCGGCCGAACTTCCTCACCGCGCGCCTGGCCTGCCGGTAACTCTGCAGGGCGCTGACCGGCACCCCGAAGACCGGCAACCGTCCGCCGGCGTCGGCCCCCAGATCGCGCAACTTCCTGATCAGGGCAATCTGGTCGATCCGGCCCGAACGCGCCCCGCCCGACCGCTGCATCGTGAGGATCATTCTCTGTCCGCTGAAGACGATCGAAAGGCTGAAGCCGCGGGCATACCCGGTCCGGAACCCGATTCCCCTGGTCCTGCCGTATCGCAGTTTGAAGTTCTTCCTCAGCTTTCGGTTGTTCAGAACCTGAAGCAGGCTTGGCAGGAAGTTGCCGACCAGGCAGATCGGCACCTGGGCAACGGTTACGGGTTCGGCACAGTCGACCCGCTTGAAAGTGCCGCAGTCCCGGTAATCGACCAGCGAAAGTCCGAAAAAGGTGAGCGACGAAGAGAGGAGCGCTCCGTCGTATGACTTACCGAGCCAGACCCGGGGACCCCAGCGGCGAATGTCGAGCCGGCCGGGGTTACCTTCGACCAGGGGCTTGCGGACGGAAGGTGCGCAGGCCGACGCTGCCACGGCGCCAGGACCCCAGTCCGGATCGGCACTGGCCGGCGAGCCGTTGGTCAGCCAGTTCAGGCAGGTTCCGTCGGCGTTGATCCGGTAGACCTCGCGGCTCAGGTCGGCGGCCGGCCGGTTCTTGTTGGCACTGAAGGCGATCTGCTGGCCGTCGGAGGAAAAGGAAGGTGACCGTTCGTCGTAGCCGGTCCTGGTGACCCGGTGGACGCCGGACCCGTCGCTGCCCGCCACGTACAAGTCATAGGGCTGACGGCAGTCTTCCTTGCTCTGGTAACAGACCTCCGGGCCGGAACCCCCGGCGGCGAAGACGATCCCGCTGCCGTCGGGAGAGAACTCGCCCTCGCGGGCCTGATTGCGGACGACCCGGCGCTTGCCGGTCTCCAGGTTGACCAGCTCGAGACGGCTGGACGAGTCGTAACGGGTGTCCTGCCGGGTCATCAGGAAGCTGTTGCCGTCCGGCGAGACGGAGAGTTCCGTGGCCAGGTAGTAGGTGCTCGACTCCGAGTAGCGCCGCGGCTCCCTGAAGCTCAGGATGGTCCGGAGAACCTTGCCATCCGGCCGGACGACGACGACCGAGTTCCTGGCCCACCAGTCCTTGAAGTACCTTCGAACGGCGAGCAGATTCCGGCTGCCGGGGATCCAGGTCGCATCCCGCAGGGAGGACATCTTCTTTTCCGGCCCGAGCACGCGGTGTGCCTTGCCGCCCGCGGCAGGCATGACCATCGTCTTGCCGTCGATGTAGAAGTCGCTTGAGGTTCCTTCGGTGTACCGGCCGTAGTCAGACTGCCGGAAGAAGAGGATCCTCTTGCCGCCGGGAGAGACCTGCGGGGCGCGGTCGTAGGTCTCGCCGCTACTGAACAGGTCCATGTCCCGCCCGGACACCTTGCCCTTGCGGGTCAGGACCCGCCGCCCGCTGCCGTCGGACTTGACGGTCACGATCCGGCCACCGCTGGAAAACACCAGGCGGGACTTCCCGGCGGGTGCCGGTTCGTCGGCACTTGCGACAAGCGGTGTGGCCGCGAGCGCAGCCGCGAAAAAGAACAAAGTGACCAGTTTCATCTGCTTCATGCATCTCCCTTGAACGACAAAATCTTTCCTGACTTGAGCGGGTCCTCTCCCCCGAACGGGAGTATCGAATCAGTCTCGGCGCGGGAATGCACGCTGATTGTCGCGGGAAGGTTCTTCCAGCGCTTGCATTTCACCGACTTGACCTTGCCGAGCCGCCTCAGGTCGCGCCCGAACTTCAGCCATGCCCTGGCGCCGCGGGCGTTGTACCCGATCCCGATGAATCCGCGTTCGTTGAAGACCCGGGACCGCTCGGCCGCCTGCTTCAGCGAATGGGTTTTCCGATAAACCCGCAGCATGATCCGGGACTTCCGGACCGCCGTCCAGGGCAGGACGATCCCGCCGAGATTGCCGGCCACCGGTTCGACCTGTCCCGCGGGGCGCAGCCGGTCGACCATGCGGCGGTGGTAGCCGAACCCGACGGTCATTCCCTTCTGCCGGGCCAGTATCCAGAACTCGGTCTCCAGCCCCCCGGAGTAGAAACTCGAACTCGTGAGGCCGCGGCGGGAGGTGTTACGGATCAGCAGGCCTCCGCGCCTTCGCTCCATGCCGAGATATCGACCGGTCATCAGATCGCCGTTCAGGGAGCGGCCGCAGACGGGTTCGGAATCGATCGCCACCGGCGGCATGCAGTCTCCGTCGGTGCGCCCGCAGTCGCTGTAGTAGGTACCGAGGCTCGCTCCGTACTGGAAAGAGTCGTTCATCAACTGGCCGCCCAGCGAGCGCCCGGCCCAGAGGGGCGGGAGCTTCAGCTCGGACACATGCCTGCTGACGGTCACCTCGCCCAACGGGGCCGGTGCCAGATCGAAGCATGCAGCTGCGGACCCGCCGGGCACCCACTGGGGACTGTCGCTGTCCGGAGCACCGTTGGTGAGCCGGGTCAGGCAACTGCCGTCGGGGGCAACCGTCCAGATCTCGGCGCCGACGTCGGATATCCCCGGGCTGCGTGTGCTCGTGAAGGCAATCCGGTTGCCGTCGGAAGACCAGTCCGGCTCCCCGCTGGCGCCAACCGGACTCCCCGGCAGGAGCCGCCGGACCACGCCTGACGAGACCTCCTTGATGAAGATCTGGGCATCGCCGGAGCAGTTGCCTTCGTAGCAGGTCACATTGATCCCGTCGCGGTCGGAACTGAAGGCGACCTCGGTCCCGTCGGGCGAAAAGGAGGGCGAGGCTGCGGAGTCTTCGAAGATGCTTCTCGTCCCGGTATCGGGGTTCACCCATTCGAGCCGGGTCGGCTTGTCGGTGAAGAAGTTGTAGGTCGTGATCAGGAGCCGACTACCGTCCTGGGTGGAAGCCACGTCGACCGGAATCCATTTCTGCCCGGTCACCTTGTCGTCCTCCTCGTCGTACTCGAAGACGGCTTTCGTGATGACCTTGCGATCGGTGCCGTCCGTCTTCACCGAGAAGAGCGTGGTGGTCCCGATACCGCCAGTCGGGGTCGATTCCTCGCTGTATTCGATGAGATAGATGCGTTCACCGTCCGACGACCAGTTGCCCGAGAAGAGTTCCGCGCCATCGGGCGGTTCATAGGCGGGATGGATCCCGGACCCGTCGCGGTTCATCAGCATGAGGCCGGTCGGGATCCCCTCATTGAACCCGTCGTTGTAGCGGTTGAACAGGATCGAGTTCCCGTCCGGCGAAACCAGCGGGCCGATGTCGTTGATTCCCCAGGGCTGCCCGACCCAGGCGTTCTTCCGAGTCAAGACGGTCCGTCCGGATCCATCGGCCTTGATCGAAACAATCCGGCCGCCGTTCTCGAAGACGATCTCGGCCGGATCCTCCTCCGGGGTGCCAGCCGCTGCGGCACCCGGGACAGCGAACGCGGTGACGGCGATGAATGTGGCGAAGAGGGTCTTCATGAGCGGTCGGACCCCGAGTCCGTTTCAACCGGGAAGCTTGCATCCGGGCAACGGGTCCGGCCGTAGGGACCGAGGCGACGGAGGTTGCGCGTGAAGTTAGCCAGGTCACGGACCTTCCGCCTGCTCACCCGGAACTTCTTCGCCACTTCCGTGACCGAGGATCGCTCGACCTGCCGCCTGTAGAAGCGGGCCAGCTGGAAATCGAACGTGGGGATCAGCAGCTTCGGCAGACGGGCACCCGGCTTCACTCCGCGAGGACGGAGTTCATCGACGAGGTCGAGTTGGGCGGCGTAGCCAAGCCGGGAAAAACCGTCGTTGCCGGGGCCGACAGCGCCGGTGATCGTGGTGATCCAGCGGCCCGAATAGACCCAAGTCGCTCTTCCGGAAGAATTACCGTTGACCCGGCTCTGCTCCACCCAGACTCCCCGCCGCTTCATCTTTCGCTTCGAACGGACCAGATCGGCAATCTTCTCCGCCCAGCTGCCCGGGTTGAGGCACACCGATCCGTTGAACACGGTAGCCCCGGGTGGACAGTCCTTCGCCCTGGATTCAGAGCAGTCTCCGTAGAGGGTGTAGGAGAGGAACACGTAGTCGAAGTCCATGGAAAGCAGGCCCTGACTCGACTCTTTGCCAAGCCAGAGACGACGGCCGAAGTCTTTCCGCTTCACCCGGTTCAGCCCGGTCTCGACCAGCGCCGGCCGGTCAACCGGCTCGCAGCCGCCGGGATATGCGTAATCGCCGGAACCGGGCACGAAAAAGGGATCAAGGCTGGCCGGGGAACCATTGGTGATCCTGACCGGGCAACCTCCGTCAGCGCTCATCGAGAACAGCTCGGCGGTGGTCCGGTCGGAGGGCCGGTGGAAAGTGCCGCTGAAGACGATCCGGCTGCCGTCGGGCGAGAAGCTCGGGGTGGCCTCGTCCCGCCGGGTGTCGGTGAGACGCCTGATGCCAGTGCCGTCGGCCTTCGCCGTGAAGAGGTCACCGCTCGGCGTGCATTCGAAATCCCAGTCACAGACTTCGGCTTTTCTGCGGTCTTTGACGAAGACGAAACTGTTCCCGTCCGGTGACCACGCGCCGGAATGGGCTCCCTTGGCGATCAGCTTCCGCTTGCCGGTCTCCAGATTCACCAGCCCCAGCCGGTAACCGGACTCGCTCCAGATGTCCATGGCGGTCACCAGCAGGTTTCTGCCGTCGGGCGAGATAGCAAGACGGGCGGCCTCGAAGTTCCAGTCGTCCTTCGGCATGCCGCCGGCGTAACTGCGGTACTTGAGGATGGTCTTCAAGCCGCTTCCGTCCAGGTTCACCGAGACCAGGGACAGTTGGTCGGCCTTGCCGCGGACCAGTCGGGCGGCGAGGACACGGTTGGTTCCCGGTAGCCATTCGAGGTTGTAATACGAAACCCGCCCGTCGCGGGCGAGGACCCGGCGTACCTTCCCGGTGTCAAGGTTCAGCAGCATGTTGCGGCTGTGGAAGAGGAACTCGTTGTCCGGCGGGATGTCCCGCGTGATCCGGGTGAAGAGAACCCGGCTGCCATCGGGCGAAACCCTCGGCAGGCGGTCACCGACCGGGTCGCCGATGCCACCCGGAGTGCGCACCTTCCCCCGGTTGGTCAGGACTTTCCGGCCGGAGCCATCGGCGGTGACCTGCATGATGCGGCCGCCATTGGAATAGACGATCTCCGCCTTGTCGGCCTGGGGCGGACTCAGGGCCTGCGAGTCACCGGCGCCGATGGCGAGAATTGTCAGGGCAGGCAGCAGCGCCGCGGCGAAAAGCACGGTGAGTGATGCGAACCGCCGGTTCCGGCGGATTTCCCTACCCCCTGTTGTCGACATCCTGCGACTCGGACTTTCTGTATTCCGGACTTCTTCCGGCCCCTATGGAGAGGAGATTCTACCGGCGGACCGGTCATGTTCGTGTTACGAAGGCGTGTGCCCCGCCGTCACATTGACCTGACGACGGACACACCCTTCAACACGGGTTGGCTGAGAAGTATCGGGGCGCCCGGATTTGAACCGGGGACCTCACCGACCCGAACGGTGCGCGCTACCAGGCTGCGCCACGCCCCGAGGAGAAGTGAGCCTACAGAAAACCCGGTCGGGAACCCGTCCTGACCGGCCCTACTGGACCGCCGAGATTGCCGACTGAATCTCGGCCAGGTCGGGTGCGTCCTGGACGATTTCCGTGCCCCCGGGGCCGTTGACGACCACGGCCGGTTCGTCCCGGATCTTCAGATCGATCGCAATCTGGTCCTGGGCCTGGAGATCGGCGTTCATGGCGCTGCCTTCCTCGAGGCCCTGCTCGAAGTCCTTCTTCCACTCGTCCTGGTCGAGGTATTCGATCGACTCGGCCAGTTTGGTCAGAAAATCGTCGTCCAGCCCCTGCTCCCTGGCCAGGTCCTGGTTGCGGAACATCAGGTAGGCGTACTGCCAGCCGTAGCCCTGGTTCTGGGCGGCCTGAATTCCGTAAAAGCTCCGTTCCGTCGCGTTCCGGGTCAGCGACCGGTTCCTGTAGAGCAGTTTCAGGTTCCCGTCGCGCACCGGCCCGTTGACCAGGGCCGGGACGGTGTCGAGGAACTGGTCCCGGTAGGTGCCGCTCTGCGCGTCGAGGAAGACCTGCATCTGCACCGGCGCGTCATCGGAGCCGAGCCGGTCGTCGAGTTGCCGTACCCCGCCGAAGATCTCCCGCATGTCCTGGGTTCCCTGGATGTCCTCGTACTCGTTGCTCGCCTTCCGGGTCGCCATCCCGATCAGGGCGATCAGGAGGGCGCCGATTGCGACGGCGAGGATGATCAGCGTCCGGTATTGACCGGGACGGCGCTGCCTGAGACGACTCATCTCAACCAGTGACCGACTTGTAGTACCGCACCGCGAGACCGGTGAGCAGCGTCTTGAACGCTTCCTCCAGCTCGACGTCTTCTTCGTCGGAGAAGCGGACCAGGCCCCTCTCCTCGATCGCCACGCTGCGATCGATCAGCTCGTCGATCAGTTCCGGGTTGCGATCGGAGAAATAGGCACCCATCGAATAGAGATCGGTGTCCATCAGGGATTCGATGAAGGCGTCGCTGGGCGCAGCCACTTCTGTTTCCGGCTCTTCAGCCACGAGCACATGTTAGGGACAGACGGGCCCCGGGAAGGGGCAGGGCCGCCACACTTATATGGTGAAGCGGTGTCCTCCCGGGACGAAATCATCGCTTTCTGCGACGAGTTGCTCGAGATAGACGGCTTCGGCGACTACGGACCGAACGGGCTCCAGGTGCCCGGCAGTCTCGAGGTCGGACGGATAGCGACCGCCGTCTCGGCCCACAAGGAGTCGATCACGGCAGCCGTCCAGGCCGGAGCCGAAATGCTCCTGACCCATCACGGCCTGTTCTGGGACTTCCATTCGCGGGCCCTGACCGACGCCATGACAGACCGGCTTCGGGTTGCCTTCGCCGGGAACCTCAATCTGGCCGGGTACCACCTGCCGCTCGACGCCCATCCCGAAATCGGCAACAACGCACTGATCCTGCGCCAGCTCGGATTCCGTCCGGCCCCGCCCGGATCCGGCCGGATCGGTGAGGTCAGGGGCCGCTACATCGGCGCTGTCGGCCACCGGGAAGAGCCGATCCGGGCCGATGAGTTCTTTTCACTGGTCGCCACTGAACTCGACCGTGAGCCGCTGGTGTTCGATGCCGGCCCCGAGGAAATCTCGACGATCGCAGTCGTGACCGGGGCCGCCGCCTCCGACATCCACGGGGCGATTGCGTTAGGGCTGGACGCCTACCTGACCGGCGAGCCGGCCGAACATGTGATGGCGGACGCCCGCGAAGGCGGAATTCACTTCATCGCGGCGGGCCACTACGCGACAGAGACCTGCGGGATCCGAAAGCTCGGCGACCTGGTCGCGGAGCGATTCGGGGTCGAACATGAATTCATTGATGTACCCAATCCGATCTGATGTGGAAGGATCAATCGATCGAATTGCCTAGCGACGCCACATAGCCAACCAGGAGAGAGAGTTGTCCGACACCTACAAGCCGACGAACCGTTCCCGGACCCTTGCCGATCTGCTGCCGAATTCGGCAGCGGTCCACGGCTCGGACGGTGCCTTTCTCTTCAAGAACGACGCCGGCAGCTGGGAAGAGTCCTCCTACGACCAGGTGCTGGCTGACGTACAGGTACTGACCCTCGGTCTCAAGTCGCTCGGCATCCAGCGTGGCGACAAGGTCGCGATCATCGGCAACACCCGGCCCGAGTGGACGCTGTTCGACTTCGCGGCGATGAGCACCGGCGCAACCGTCGTGCCGATCTACCAGAGCAACTCGCCGGCCGAATGCAAGTACGTGCTCGAGCACTCCGAAGCGCGCGCGGTCGTGGTTGAAAACGAGGAGCAGCTCGTCAAGGTCCGCGAGATCAAGGATTCCCTGCCGGCCCTCGAGAACGTCGTGATCATGATCGGCGAAGCCGATGATGCGATTGGCATGGACGAGATTCGCAAGATGGGCGAGTCCGCAGCCCCCGGCGACTTCAAGGCGAGTTACGAAGCGGTCGAGCCGGATGACCTATGCAAGATCGTCTACACCTCGGGCACCACCGGCCCCCCGAAGGGCTGCATGATCTCCCACGGCAACTACCGGGCGATGCTCGACATGGCCGACTCGGTGAGCATCATCGAAGAAGGCGAGACCTCCTACCTCTTCCTGCCCCTCGCCCACGTTTTCGCCCTGCTGATCCAGTACGGGATGATCGACATCGGCGGCAGGATCGCCTACTGGGAACGCGACCAGCTGAAGATCGTCCCGAATCTCGCCGAAGTCAAGCCGGAGTCTTTCCCCTCTGTTCCGCGGATCTTCGAAAAGGTCCACGACACCGCGGTTGCCTCAGCTGAATCGGAGGGCGGCCTGAAGGCGGCAATCTTCCGCTGGGCCTTCCGCGTCGGCAAGCGTTACCGCAAGCTCGAAGCGGAAGGGAAAAAGCCCGGCTTCCTCCTGACCAAGCAGTTCAACTTCGCCGACAAGGCCGTCTTTTCGAAGATCCGTGGCATCTTCGGCGGCAACCTGCGGGTTGCGATCAGCGGGGCAGCCCCGATCGACCCGGAGATCCTCCGCTTCTACCAGGCGGCCGGCGTGCCCCTTTTCGAGGCCTGGGGCATGACCGAGACCTCGACCGGTGGCACCACCAACATGCCGGGCGCCAACCGGGTCGGCTCGGTCGGCCGGCCCGTCGACGGGGTCCAGCTGAAGGTCGCCGAGGACGGCGAACTGCTGCTGAAGGGCGCCAACGTCTTCCAGGGCTACTACAAGAACCCCGAAGCAACCGCCGAAACGATCACCGACGGCTGGCTTCACACCGGTGACGTTGCCTCGATCGACGAAGACGGATACGTCTCGATCATCGGCCGCAAGAAGGAGATCATCATCACCGCCGGCGGCAAGAACATCACCCCGGTCAACATCGAACAGGAAGTCAAGCGGCACCCGCTGGTTTCCCAATGCGTGGTGATCGGTGACCGTCGGCCCTACCTGATCGCCCTGATCACCCTTGACCAGGAGGCCCTCACCCGGTTCGCAGCCGAGCAGGGGATGCTCGACGAACCGGCCGCGATGATCAACAGCCCGCTGGTCCGCGAGGCGCTTGAGCAGCACATCGAAGAGGTCAACAAGAACTTCGCCCGGGTCGAGCAGATCAAGCGTTTCCACATCCTCCCGCATGACCTGAGCCAGGAAGGCGGCGAGCTCACCCCGACCCTCAAGATCAAGCGGCCGGTCATCGCGACCAAGTACGAGAAGGAAATAGACGAGCTCTACGCCTCCTGACCCGGGCTGCCCTTAGGCCGCGGAACCGAGTGACATCCTCAGGTTGGAGCCCGCTCCGGGAGTAAGGTCCCGGCGTTCCTGCAGCGCCGAGCTCTTGGGCCGGGTCCGGGAAGGTGGCTCCTGGCACCAGGCCAGCGGAGGCGAAACACATTTCCCGCAGACAACGCACAAAACTTGTTACACCGTGCGCTGCCGAGGAGGCAAGCGAAGGCGGTGAAGGGGGCGTACTGGAAGTACGTTCCCGAACCGTCGAGCGACCGACGAAGGTCAGCGTGCGGCTGGTGGTTCCTGGGCGCGGTGCCCGAGCTAGGAAGTGCCGGTCTGGCGTAGTAGCGCGCCGGTGGTCTGCTCGAAGATGCGGCGCCAGACCGAGGCGTCGTCGGAGCCTTCCTGCTCCCTGACCTTGCGCACGACGCGGCGCAGGCGGGTCGCCGAAATCTCGATTCCGTGCTTCTCGGTCATCTCGGTGTAGTAGGCGTAATCCTCGGCGAGGCGGGCCGTGACGGTCTCGAAACCGTGGGTGGCGATGTCGAGGCGCCTCGAGTAATCCATGATCGAAGTTCCGAACATCAGCTCGTCGTCGGGCTCGGGCTCGAAGAGCAGGATGTCGACCCCGGGGTAGCGTTCCTTCCACGACTCGACCGCGATCGCGAGCCGCTGGTGGAGCAGGAGACGGAAAGCCTGGTTGGCGATCGCCGGCAGGCCCATGTCGGCGATCCGGCGGACCCGGCTGCCGGAAACAGTGGGAAGTCCGATGTTCCGGTCGTTCACGTAGGGCACGAGCGGGTTGATCACCACGATGAATTCCGCCCCGCGGTTTACGGCAACGTCCACGTTGGTGGTCGAGTAGATGCCGCCGTCGACGAGGGTGCGGCCATTCACTTCGACCGGTTCGTAGACGAGTGGCAGCGCGGTGGAACATTCGACCGCCTTGGAAACCGGGATGCCGGACCAGTCGCCTTCCTTGTCGCCGAAGACGACCCGTTCGCCAGAGTCGAGGTCGGTGCCGGTCAGGTAGAGCTCGCGTTCGAGGGCCTCGAATGAATCGACGATTCCCTTGGTCGCCAGGGCTTCACGGACGTAGGCCCCGATTCCGGCGTTGGAGTACATGCCGGAGGGAAGATGCTCGGCCAGCCCGTAGGCGATGTCAATGACCGACAGGTCGCGAAAGCGGGGAACCATGCTCTTGACCATTCCCGCCACATGGAACGGAAGGGTGGCGATGCGTCCCGCGTACTCGGAGAGGTTGGGACGCAGGACGGTGTCCTGGCTGATCCGCTCGATCGGGGTGCCTTCCTCGTCGGTCAGCACACGCATCATTTCCTCAGGGGTGATCCCCGCGGCCAGCATGCTGCCGATGAACGATCCGGCGCTGGTTCCGACGTACATGTCGAAGTCGTTGACCGTCGAATTGACGGCCAGGAGGTCGAGGGCGCGAAGGGTGCCTATCTCGTAGACGCCGCCGGTGAATCCGCCGCCGCCGAGGACCAGCGCAGAGCGCGAGCGCTTCTGCTTTTTGGCATTGCTACGCCGTTTCTGGGAGTCCTCGATGTTTACGACCTTGCCCATGCACACCCAATTATGTCAGCAATCCGTGTCACCTTCCGCTACCTTCGGGCTGCAGCTTGTTGCAATATCCGATGAAACACGCCCTCCCGGCCCTGGCTGCGGCCTTCTTCCTGGCCGTTTCAGCCCCCTCCCAGGCCTCCCCTCCCGAACCCCTGCCCAATCCGGACCAGCCGGCGGTGACCCCTGTCTTCCGTTCCGGCGGAAGTGACGCATCCAGCTCGTCCGACGCAAGCGCCAGCACGGCCCGGATCTGCCCGACCCTGCGTCGCCTGGCCCGCCAGGGCAACGGCGCGGCGGGACTGAGGGTCCTGAACCTGAAAACGGGCAAGGACGTCTGCGGCCTGAACTCGCTGGCGCGCCGATCCCTCGCTTCCAACAACAAGCTCTTCACCACCTCGACCGTCCTCGACCGTCTGGGCAACCGGGTCTTCCGGACCCGCGTCTACGCGGCCGGTCCGGTCAGGAAGGGTGTGCTGAAGGGCAACCTCTACCTCAAGGGCGGGGGCGACCCCAGCTTCGGCACCAACGCCTTCCTGCAGAGCTATCTGGCCGGGGAGGGCACATCCGTCGAACGGCTGGCGACCCAGATCAGGAAACGGGGTATTCGCCAGATCACCGGGCGGGTCTTCGGCGACGACACGATCTTCGACCGGCTCAGGGGGGTCGCGGATTCCGGATACGCGACCAGCCCCTGGATCGGTCCGCTCTCCGGCCTTTCCTTCAACGCCGGTTACACCTCGGCCAGTCTGAGCAGCTTCAGCTCGAACCCGGCCGGGCTGGCCGCCCGCACCCTCGCCCGACTGCTCAGGGCCCGAGGCGTGAACGTCCGGCTGCAGGTGGGTGTGCGGAAGACCCCGGCCCGGTGGGTCCGCAGCAAGGGGCTTCTCGCCTGGCAGAACTCCCCCGACATGCCCTGGATGGCCAGGATCACGAACCTGAATTCGGTCAACTTCTGGGCCGAGACGCTGCTCAAGGATCTCGGCGCCTACATCCGGCACAAGGGCACGACGGCAGAGGGAGTGAAGGTCGTCCGTCGCACCATGGCCACTCTCGGTGTGAACGTGTGGCCGATCGACGGGTCCGGACTGACCTACGGGAACCGCTCGACCGCGTATGACGTGGTCAAGCTCCTCTACAAGGCCCGGCGCCAGCCGTGGGGCAATTACCTGTTCCAGTCGCTGCCTACCGCCGGGGTTGACGGCACCCTGGCCGACCGCATGCGCGGATCGGCCGCCCAGCGGCGATGCCACGCCAAGACGGGAACCCTGACCGGGGTCTCGGCGCTGTCGGGCTACTGCTTCAATCAGTCCGGCCGCCGTTTCGCCTTTTCGATCCTGATGAATGACGTGCGCAACCTCGACCGCGCCCACGTGGCCCAGGACCGGATCGCGGCCCTGATCGCGCGGCTCTGATATTCGCCAGCCTGAAGTCCGTTGCGGGTGGGTGCGGGAGTTCCCCGGGTTTCCCTTGCCGTTCAGGGCTGGATCGGTTAGGACTGAACCATGGCAGAGCGCCGCAAGATCCTGCTTGCGTTCCTTCTGGGGATTATCCTGGCCACGGCGGGTACTGCCACTGCCGCGAAACTGATCACCGGCAAGGACATCAAGAACGGGACGATCACGGCAAAGGACCTGTCGAATTCGCTGCGCAAGAAGCTGAATCACACGGGCAAGACCGGTAAGACGGGAGCAACCGGACCTTCGGGTGCGACCGGGCCGGCCGGAACGATTGACGTCTCCAACTTCTACGACAAGGGCCAGAGCGACTCCCGGTTCCTGAAGATGAAGGTCGTGAACGTCACGGGAACCGACGGTGGCTCCGTTCCCCCCTTCTCGACGCTCACCTTCACCAAGCTGACCTGCCCGGCCGGGACGATCCCGGGCAAGGGCACTTTCGAAGTGATTGATTATCCGGCCAACCTGATACTGGAGGATCTGGGGCCGACCGGATACGAGGTGTCCCTGAACAACGTGACCAACACCACCGTGTATGGCACGGTGAAGATGGCTCTCAGCTGCATCGGCATCGATCTGTCGGGCGCCCCCGAACCGACCCTCCCCTGAGCTACTTACGCAGCCACTGCTCGATCTCGGCGTAGTCGCCGGGAGCCTTGATGTACCTGGTCTTGCCGGTCTTCAGGGTGATGATCCCGATCCGCTTGACCTCGCCTGCGCCCTGGGTGAAGGCGATCATCCTGCCATCCGGCGAGAAGAACGGGTCGAAATTGATCTCCCCGCCCCGGGTCAGCCGTTTCGCCTTCTTCCCGTTCAGGCGGGACCTGAAGACTTCCCAGCCATCCCCTACGGGTGCCGTGTAAGTGAGCCACTTGCCATCCGGCGAAAAGTTCGGGTCGAGCGCCGGACCCCTGGTGCCGACCGTGTGGCTCTTTCCGGTGCGGGTGTCCAGCAACCTGATCTTCGAGGCGTCCTCGTCGTTACCCCGGTTGTAGGCAACCCACCGGCCGTTTGGCGAGACGTCCGAGAGTCCCCAGTCCCGCTTCGTATCCACCTTGTAGGACCTGAACTTCTTCGTCTTGATGATGTACCGCTTCAGATGCCAGTAGACGCCCGAGTCCAGGTAGTAGGTCTTCGAGAAGTAGATCGACTTGCCATCGGGGGCGAAGACCGATTCCTTGTTCAGCACGTTGCTTTCCTCGGGGGTGATCGCCTTTGCCTTTTTCGGGTTCGAGAAGGGGCCGAGCCACATCCGGTAGCCGGGATAAGTCGAATAGACGATCTGGCGTTTGTTTGGCGAGACCGCCGGATCGAAGTAGGACTGATCGAGCCCGCCGAGCAGCGTCTTCGACTTGCCGTTCAGCGTTTCGGTGAAGAGGTTGCTCGTGTTGCCGTTGAGTCCGCCCTTGATGTAACCCGAAACCAGCAGCGGCCCGTTCTTCCCGGGCATGGTCGCGGTCGAGCTGCCAACCGGGAAGGTCAATGTCGCGAGAGCTGCGAGCAGCAGCAACTTCAGGGCTCCTCCCTTTGAACTCATGGGGATCACCCTAGTCGGCGGGCAGCTCTCCGGCAAGGAGTCTGTCCAGTCCTTCCCGGTCGAGGACCGTTACGCCGAGCTTCTCCGCTTTTTCCAGCTTGGAGCCGGCGGATTCCCCGGCCACCACGTAGTCGGTCTTCTTCGAGACCGATCCGGTTACCTTGCCCCCGGCCCGCTTGACCATGGCCCCCGCCTCGTCCCGGGTCAGGTCCGGCAGGGTGCCGGTCAGGACCACGGTCTTGCCTTCCAGCGGACCGCCCTCCGGTCGTCGTTCATCTTCGGCCAGCTCCATCTTCAGGCCGGCACCCTTCAGCCGTTCGACCAGGTCCCAAGTGCCTTCGTCGGCCAGCGACTCGGCGATCTGTCTCGCCATGATCGGGCCCACCCCTTCGGTCCGTTCGATCCGCTCCGGGTCGGCGTCATGCAGGGCGTCGATCGATCCGAACTCGTCGGCCAGCACCTCGGCCGTGACCGAGCCGACCCCGATCAGACCCAGCGCGTAGAGCACCCGCGGGAAAGGCACTTCGCGCGACTTGTCGATCTCGGCGATCAGGTTCCCGGAGGAGATCTCCCCCATCCTGTCGAGCGCTTCCAGCTGCTCCTGCTTCAGGTCGTAGATGTCGGCCACATCGGAGATCAGCCCCTCCTCGAGGAAGCGGTGGACCTGCTTCTCGCCCAGGCCCTCGATGTCCATGGCCCCGCGGGAGACGAAGTGCTTGATGTGCTGGAAGATCTGGCCGGGACAGCCGGAGCGGTTCGGGCAGATCGAGAAGACCGAGTCCTCCGGCTTGACGACCTCGGTGCCGCAGGCCGGGCAGGTCTTCGGCGGATGGGGTTTCCTCGCCCCTCGGGGCCGCTTCTGCGGCAGGGCCGAAATCACCTGGGGGATCACGTCACCGGCCCTGAGCACCACCACCTCGTCACCGGCCCGCACGTCCTTGCGTTCGAGGTCCTCCTCGTTGTGAAGGGTCGCGTTGGAGACCGTTACCCCGCCGACCCGTACCGGTTCGAGCTTCGCCCACGGAACCAGGTGACCGGTCCGGCCCACATTCCATTCGATTTCCAGCAGTTTTGTCGTCGCGGTGGTCGGCGGGAACTTCCAGGCGATCGCCCATCGGGGCTCGCGGCCGGCGTTCCCGAGCTCGTCCCAGAGACCGATGTCGTCGACCTTGACCACCACCCCGTCGATCTCGAAATCGAGATCCTCGCGGCGGTCGAGCCACCAGTGGCAGCGCTCCAGCACCTCTTCGATCGAGTCGTGGACCTCGATGTCCGGGTTGACGTGAAAACCATGGTCACGCAGCCACTCGATCTCTTCCGAGTGGCTGGCGAACCTGAGCCCGTCCAGGGCTCCGATGCCGTAGGACCAGACCGCCAGGGGGCGCTCGGCTGCGGCCTTCGGATCGTTCTGGCGGATCGACCCAGCGGCCGAGTTGCGTGGGTTGGCGAAGGCGGGCAACCCGGCGTCGACCCGCTTCTGGTTCAGCTCGGCGAAATCGGCGATCGGCAGGTAGACCTCGCCCCGGACCTCGATCGTCTCGGGTGCGTCGTCGATCTCCTTGGGGACCGTCTTGATCGTCGCGATGTTCGGGGTGACATCCTCACCGACCCTGCCATCGCCCCTGGTCGCACCCTGAACCAGATTGCCGTTCTCGTAGGTGAGCGAGATCGCCAGCCCGTCGATCTTCGGTTCGGTCACGAAGGTGATCTGGCCCGGGTCGATGTCGCGACGCGCCAGGTGGTTGCGGATCCGCTTCTCCCAGGCGGTGAGCTCCTCCCCGGTTCGCGCGTTGGCCAGGGAGAGCATCGGGACCGCGTGCTCGACCGGTGCGAAACTGGTCGAAGCCGGTGCCCCCACCCGCTGGGTCGGGGAATCGCCGGTGATCAGCTCCGGGTTCGCCTTCTCGAGCCGCTGAAGTTCCGTGAAAAGCTCGTCGTACTCCTCGTCGGATATCTCGGGGTCGTCCTTCTCGTAGTAGAGGACGATGTGATGGTTCAGGATGTCCCGGAGTTCCGAAATCCGCTCCTGATCGGAGCCGTCTGACGCCCCGTCGGTCAAGACGAGGCCACTCCGAGGAGGCGCTCGAAGTCGCGGTCGCGGAGGCCTTCGAGTTCTTCGTGATGGGTCCAGTCGAGGCTGAGCGGGGTCACCGTCAGCCGGCCCCGGGCGATCGCCCCGATGTCGGTACCGGGCTCGTCATCGAGGCCGGGCTCGTACCCGTAGATCCGGTAGCTCGTGCGGCCGTCGCTGACGTCACGCTCCACCTTCTTCAGCTCGTCCCGGTAGAGCCGCTTGCCCAGCTTGGTCACGTCCACCCCGGACGGTTTGCCACCGGGCGCGTTGATGTTGAGCAGGGTGTCCGCCGGCAGGGGGTGACCGGCCAACTCCCGGACCAGGCCGGCAGTGAACTTCGCGACCGTCTCGAACTCGTAGTGACGCTGGGGCATGTACCCCATCTCCCCCTTCTCCGACTGCTGCGAAACGGCGATCGCCGGCAGGCCGAGCAGGATCCCTTCGAGGGCAGCCGCGACCGTGCCCGAATAGGTGACGTCGTCTCCCAGGTTGAGACCGTGGTTGATTCCCGAGACGACCAGGTCCGGCGTCTCGCCGAGCAGGCCGACCTGGGCGAAGCGGACACAATCGACCGGCGTGCCGTCGGTGGCATGTCCGAGGTCGCCGTCCTCGAAGCGGATCTCCTCGACCGAGAGCGGTGCCCTGGTGGTGATTGACCTGGCCGATGCGCTGCGGTTCGAGTCCGGGGCGATCACGTCGAGGGTCACTCCCTCGATCTGCCGCAGCTCGCGCCGCAGCGACTGCAGCCCCTTGGCCCCGATCCCGTCGTCATTGGTAAGCAGAATCCTCATCGGCTCCAAGGATATGTAACCGCGGTAACGCTCAACCCGCGACGGGTCTGGGGGGAGGATCCGGGTAGTCGACGCTCACGAAATAGAGCCCCTGCGGCGGTGCCGTGATACCGGCATCCGGCCGCTGAGCACCTTTCAGGAGTGACTCGAAGTTCGCCAGGCTGCGGCTGCCGTCGGCGACCTCGATCATCGTCCCGACCAGGATCCGGACCATGTTCCGCATGAAGGAGTCACCTGTAACCCGGAACTGGAGGATGTCGCCACCCAGGAATCCTTCCTCCTCCCTCCACTCGGCGGAATGAATGATTCGCTCGAATCGCTTGTGGTAGGTCTCGGTCGGTGTGAAAGCCGTGAAGTCATGCTGGCCGACCAGGGCGGCAGCGCAGCAGTCCAGAGCCTCGCGTTCGATCGCACGCGAAACCCACCAGGCGCGGTTCGCGGCAAAGGGACTGCCCGGCCGGCGGGTCAGCACCCGGTAGCAGTAGGTGCGGGAAACTGCGTCTCGGCGGGCGTCGAAGCCGGAGACCGGAGTCACCGCCCGCACCGCTATCTGTGGCGGTGTCAGGCCGTTCAGGCTGCGGACGATCATCTCGGGCATCTCGCCGTCGAATTCGAAGCTGGCGACCTGGCCGAGCGCGTGAACCCCCGAGTCGGTTCGGCCGGCGACCGTCAGCTCGATCGACCGGTCGGTCCGCAGGGCGATCTGGAGCGCACGCTCGAGCCGGGCCTGCACCGTGTCCACCCCGCCGTCCTGCCGGGCCCAGCCGCGGAAGACCGAGCCGTCGTACTCGATGTCGAGTCGCCAGTTCAGCGGCGGATGTAGAGAATCTTCTTGCCCCAGTTGCCCCAGGCCTGGGCGGTGATCGCAACCTTGCCATGGGCTCGCTTGCCGAAGAAGATCGTGACAGTTCCGGTGACCGTCCATCCCGGGGTGATGATCCTGGTGTTGAAACCGCGCTTGACCACGACGCTCGGACGGCCGGCGAGGGCCTTCTTGCCCATGTATGTGTAGACGTTGCGAGCGGTGAGGTCGCCGCTGTTCTTGATCGAAACCTTCATGTTGACCGCGCTGCCGGGCCGGACGACGCTGCCGCCGCCTTCCATCCAGACCTTGACCGGCTTGATGACCGCCTGCTTGACCTTGCTCTTCTTGTTCTTCTTCGTGTTGCCGCTGCTGTTGTTATTGCCGCTGTTGTTGTTGCTGTTGTTGTTGCCGTTGTTGTTCCCGTCCGGGTTGATCACGGGCCCGGTAGTCGATCCGGTCGGGCCGGTGGGTCCGGTCGGCGACGTGGGTCCGGTCGGGCCGGTCGCCTGGGTCGGGCCGGTGGGTCCGGTCGGGCCTGTCGGGCCGGTCGGCGGGTCCCAGCGCTCGACCCGGTTGTTCCAGGGATTGGCGACGTTGATCGTCGTGCCCGGGCCGATCGCAACCGAGGTCGGCTGCGAGGTGACATACGGCGAAGGCACGATCCATTCACTGAGGAAGGCACCACCGGTCGAGAGTCTCTGCACCCGCGAGTTGCCCTTGTCGGCGACGAAGAGGTTGTTGCTGGCCCCGATCGCGAGGCCGGCCGGGTCATTGACCTGGCCCTGGCCTGAACCGTAGGTGCTCCAGACGGAAATCACGTTGCCGCTCGAATCGGACTTCACGATCCGGTCGTTGCCGGAGTCGGACACGTAGACATTGCCGTTCGAGTCGGTGGCCACTCCGAGCGGGCCGGCGATACCGCCGATGCTGCCGTAATCGAAGGCCGAGCCGCACCAACCCCAGGCGTTGCACTTGACCACCCGGTTGTTGTCGGTATCGGCGATGTACACGTTGCCGCCGCCATCGACCGCCACGGCCGAAGGCTGTTTGAACTGACCGAGCCCGGTTCCGAAACCGCCCCATTCGGTCTGGTAGCTGCCGTTCGGGTAGAAGCGCTGGATCCTGTTGTTGCCGGTGTCGGCGACGAAGATCGCTCCACCGGACTCGACCGCGATCCCGTTCGGGGAATTGAACTGGGCCTGACCGTTACCCGAAGAGCCGACCGCCATCAGTTGGGTGCCGGTCGAGCTGTACTTGACGAAGCGGTTCCCGTAGGACTCGGCGACATAGAGGTTGCCGGAGCTGTCAGTGGCGACACCGGTCGGGGCATTGCCCAGGATCGGTGTGCCCCAGGTTGCCCGGGCCGGATTCGCGGCAGCAAGCAGCAGGAGAGTGGCGGCGATTGCCACTAGCGCTGTGGCGATGATTCTCGCCCGGATTTGGTGCTGCCCCCTGAAGGAAATCAATGCCTGGCCCGATCAATTCGGAATTCAGTAATAGCCCAGTATAGGCCCAGCCTCAGAAACACCAAATGACCGAAAAAGGAGCGCTTCCGCCCCGACTTGAGCCGGGAAAGCATTCCGGCGAGGTCGGAGCAGGCAAAAGGGGAGCCATTGGCTCCCCTTTGCGGCAACTTTCTTGCTCAGAACCCGGTCTGAACGAAGATCAGACGAGCTCCAGGAAGACCATCTCGGTCGAATCGGACCGGCGGGGGCCGATCTTGACGATCCGGGTGTACCCGCCGTCACGCTCGGCGTAGCGGGGAGCGATCTCCTCGAACAGCTTGTGGACGGCGAACTTGTCCTGGCGCAGGACCGAAAGAGCCTGGCGCCGGGCGTGAAGGTCACCGCGCTTGCCGAGGGTGATCAGCTTCTCGATCTCCGGCTTGGCAGCCTTGGCCTTGGCCTGGCTGGTCTTGATCCGCTCGTGCTCGATGATCTCCTTGGAGAGATTGCTGAGCAGCGCCTTCCGGTGAGCCGCGTCCCGGCCCAGCTTGTTCCTCTTCTTTGCGTGGCGCATCTCTTTCTCTCCTTGGGTTACTCGGTAAGACTAGTCCTGGCGCAGCTGATGGCCGCGGCCCTGAAGGTTCTCGATGACCTCTTCGATCGACTTCTGGCCGAAGTTCGGGATCGCAGCGAGCTCGGACTCGGACTTGGCCAGCAGCTGGCCGATCGTCTCGATGCCGGCACGCTTGAGGCAGTTGTAGGAACGGACGCTGAGCTCGAGCTCGTCGATCAGGATGTCGTTCTCGCCACCGGTGGCGACGGGAGCGCCGTTGTCGGCGACGATGCCCTCGACGACGACCGGCTCGCGGGCGGTCAATTCCTCGACCCGGTCCGGGTCGCTGAAGATCGCGAGGCTCTTGATCAGGATCTCGGAAGCTTCCCGGAGAGCGGTATTCGGCTCGATCGAGCCGTCGGTCTCGAGCTCGAGGGTGAGCTTGTCGAAGTCGGTGCGCTGACCGACACGGGCTGCCTCTACGGTGTAGGAGGCACGGCGGATCGGCGAGAAGATCGAGTCGATCGGGATCACGCCGATCGGCTGGTCGGAATCCTTGTTCTCCTCGGCCGGACGGTACCCGCGGCCACGGCCGATGGTCACGTACATCTCGAGACGGGTCTTCTTCTCGAGCGTGGCGACCGGAGCGTCCGGGTTGAGGATCTCGACGCCGGCCGGGAGGTCGATGTCGGCAGCGGTGACGTTGCCGGGGCCGGTCGCGACGATCGGAGCCTCGACGGCGTCCGCGTCGGTGTGCATCCGCACGACCAGGTCCTTGAGGTTCAGGACGATGTCGGTGACGTCTTCCTTCACGCCCTCGATGTTCGAAAACTCATGCGAGACGCCCTCGATCCGGACGCTGGTGATCGCGGCACCGCCCAGCGAAGAGAGCAGCACGCGACGCAGGCTCGAACCGAAGGTGTAGCCGAAGCCCTTGTCGAGGGGCTCGATGGTGAAAACACCCTTGTTCTCTTCAACCTGCTCGGACGAGATGGTCGGTACCTGGAAATCTGTGCTCATTGGATCCTTTTGTTGCGGGGGAGGGGAAGGCTGGCGATGCGGCCGGAAATCAGACGCGACGGCGCTTGCGGGGGCGGCAGCCGTTGTGGGCCTGCGGCGTGACGTCCTTGACGCTGGTCACCTCGAGCCCGGCGGCCTGCAGTGAACGAACCGCTGTGTCCTTGCCGGAACCGGCGCCCTTGGCGAAGACTTCGACCTTCTGGAGGCCGTGTTCCATGCCCTTCTTGGCGGCCGCGTCGGCGGTCACCTGGGCGGCAAACGGGGTCGACTTGCGCGAACCCTTGAAACCGGCGCTACCGGCCGATTCCCAGGCGATGACGTTGCCCTCGGGATCGGTCAGGGTGACGATGGTGTTGTTGAAGGAAGTCTTGATGTGCGCCTGTCCGACGGCGACGTTCTTGCGGACGCGACGACGGGACTTGGCCGGCTTCTTGGCTGCCATGAAAGTTCTCCAGCTCCTTACTTGGCGGGCTTCTTCTTGCCCGCAACGCTCATGCGGCGCGGGCCCTTGCGGCCCCGGGCGTTGGTTTTGGTGCGCTGACCCCGGACCGGGAGTCCGCGGCGGTGGCGCAGGCCCCGGTAGGAGCCGATTTCCATCAGGCGCTTGACGTTCTGGGAACGCTCGCGACGCAGGTCACCTTCGACCTCGCGGGTCTCGACCGCGTCGCGCAGCTTGATGACCTCGTCTTCGGTCAGGTCCTTGACCTGGGTGTCAGGATCGATGCCGACTTCCTCGAGGATGTCCGCGGCGGTCGACTGACCGATCCCGTAGACGTAGGTGAGGCCGATCACGGCCCTCTTGTTCAGGGGGATGTTGACCCCGGCGATACGCGCCATCTACTAACCCTGCCTCTGCTTGTGTCGCGGGTTCTCACAGATCACCAGGACGCGTCCGCGCCGGC
>JAGQUR010000192.1:0-451 GCA_020438395.1 Solirubrobacterales bacterium
TGAAGAGGCTCTTGATCCTCGGCGCCGGCACCGCCGGAACCATGGCCGTGAACAAGTTGCACCCCCACCTGCCGGCCGACGAGTGGAAGATCACCATGGTCGACCAGCAGACCACGCACTACTACCAGCCGGGGTACCTGTTCATCCCGTTCGGCACCTACACACCGGACGAGGTCGTGAAGCCGACCAAGAAGTTTGTCCCCGAGGGCGTGGAACTGATCACCGGCGAGATCGACCAGGTCTTCCCGGACGACAACAAGGTGGCGCTCGCCGACGGCACCGAATTGCCCTACGACTACCTGATCATCGCTACCGGCACCACTCCCCGACCCGACCAGACACCGGGCATGGAGGACGGCTTGCGCGACAACGTGCACGAGTTCTACACGTTCGAAGGCACCACCGCTCTGGGCGAGAAGCTGAAGACGTGGGAGGGCGGCAAGCTCGTCGT
>JAGQUR010000192.1:549-1844 GCA_020438395.1 Solirubrobacterales bacterium
TGACGCCACTGGAGGGCGCGTTCACGAAGCCGGTTGCGAGTAAGCACCTCGGCTCGATGCTCGACGACCGCAAGATCCACCTCGAGCCCGACTTCATGATCGAGTCTGTGGACGCCGAGGCCGGCAAGGTGATCTCCTTCGACGAACGCGAGATCCCCTTCGACCTGCTAGTGACGATCCCCGTGAACATGGGAGCCGACTTCATTGCCAAGTCCGGCCTCGGAGACGACCTCAACTACGTACCGGTCGACCAGCACACGCTGCTCAGCAAGGAGTACGACAACATCTTCGCCCTCGGCGACGCCAGCGACATACCGGCGTCGAAGGCGGGATCGGTCGCCCACTTCGCGATCGACCTGTTCGAGAAGAACTTCCTGCAGCACATCCAGGGCCTGCCAATGACGGAGTCCTTCGACGGGCACGCCAACTGCTTCATCGAGTCCGGCAACCGCAAAGGCATGCTGCTCGATTTCAACTACACCACCGAGCCGTTCACCGGCGACTTCCCGATGCCCGTGGTCGGGCCGTTCAAGCTGCTCAAAGAGACCCGGCTCAACCACCTGGGCAAGCTGGCGTTCCGCTGGATCTACTGGAACCTGCTGCTGCCCGGACGACCCATTCCGATGATTCCGACCACGATGAGCCTGGCCGGCAAGCGGGTCGAGACCGAGGTCGCGCCGGTCGCTCCAGCGGTGAGCGCTCCACCACGGGTCGAACCGCCGGTGCGGCGTGCGCCGGCCCCCAAGCTGCGGCTCGAACCCACGCCGCTGCCGCTGAGGCCCGGTGCGCCAGCCTCGACACCGACCCCGGTGGCGGTCGCGGTCGGTCAGTACGTTGACCGTCCGGGCGTCGATTCGACCGCCGACCCGGCCACGGTGCTGCCCGATCCCATCGTTCCGAAGTTCTGAAGGAGCCCCATGCCCACCACACTCATCTCGGGACGTCCGATCGACGTCAACGACGAGGGCTTCCTCACCGAACCCGACCAGTGGACGCGCGAGATGGCGGTCGAGCTGGCCCGCGACGCGGGGATCGACGAGCTCACCCCGCAGCACTGGCAGGTCATCGACTTCATTCGCAAGGAGTACTTCGAGAAGGGCACGGGCCCGACCGTCCGGGTGCTCGGCAAGACGTCGGGGGTCTCGGTCAAGGAGCTCTACCAGCTCTTCCCGAAGGGCCCCGCCAAGGTCGCGGCCAAGGTCGCCGGCATCCCCAAGCCCCGCGGCTGCATCTGATCCCCCGGCCGACCGGCCGAGACAGCGAACCGACACAGCGAAAGGAGCGTCCCATGGGCG
>JAGQUR010000076.1:0-3382 GCA_020438395.1 Solirubrobacterales bacterium
GCGACCACTACATGGTCAACTGGGACCCTGGTTCGCAATCGGCGATCTCCGACCTCGAGGTCGTAAACGAGGAGATGACCGACACCCTGTTCTCGATCGACTACCCGGTGGAAGACAGCGACCGGGTTCTGACCGTGGCCACGGTCAGGCCGGAAACGATGATGGCCGACACCGCGGTCGCCGTGAACCCGAACGACGAGCGCTACGGCGACCTGATCGGCCAGTACTGCGTCCTGCCGCTGGTCGGACGCCGCCTGCCGATCATCGCCGACGATCACGTCGACATCGAGTTCGGCACCGGCGCCCTCAAGATCACCCCGGGGCACGACGTCAACGACTTCGAGATCGGCCGCCGCCACGGACTGGAAGAGATTTCGGTGATCGGCGAGGACGGCCGCATGACCGCCGAGGCGGGCGAGCGCTTCGAAGGCATGACGGTGGCCGAGGCCCAGGTCGAAGTGGTCGCCGCCCTGAAGGAAGAAGGGGTCCTGGGCGGGGAGGAGGAATACGTCCACTCGGTTCCCTTCTCGGAGCGTTCCGGCGAGCGGATCGAGCCGCTGATCTCCCTCCAGTGGTTCTGCCGCATGGACGAACTCGCCGCCCCGGCGATCGAGGCGGTCGAGGACGGCCGGGTCAACATCTCGCCCGGGCAGTGGAAGGGCGTCTACCTGAACTGGATGCGCGAGATCCGGCCCTGGTGCGTCTCCCGCCAGCTCTGGTGGGGCCACCGGATCCCGGTCTGGTACCGCGGCGACGAGACCTACGTGGGCGAGGAAGAACCAGAAGGCGAAGGCTGGGTGCAGGATGACGACGTCCTCGACACCTGGTTTTCTTCGGCGATCTGGCCTTTCGCGACGCTTGGCTGGCCCGATGACACGGCCGAGCTGAAGGCCTTCTACCCGACCGATTTCCTGACCACGGCTCGGGAAATTCTCTTCCTTTGGGTGGCACGGATGATCATGACCGGCCTCGAGTTTGCCGGCGACGTGCCGTTCCACGACGTCTACGTCCACTCGGTGATCCAGGCCCGTGATGGTCGGCGAATGTCGAAGAGCCTGGGCACGGGTATCGACCCGCTGGAGGAGATCGAAGAGCACGGCGCCGACGCGCTCCGCTTCGGCCTGCTGGCCATGTCCTCCACCCAGGACGTGCGTTACTCCGATCCGAAGGTCCAGCAGGGCCGCGACCTTGCGACCAAGCTCTGGAATGCCTCCCGGCTGATCCTGCTGAATACCGAAGCACCGGAGGACCGGACCGTCCCGGTCGACCCGATCGCCCTCGAGGACCGCTGGATTCTCTCCAGGCTCGAATCGACGATCGGGGATTACACCCGGCTGATCAACGAATACGACTTCGCCCACGCAGCCCAGGAGCTCTACTCGTTCGTCTTCTCCGATCTCTGCGACTGGTACCTGGAGATCGCCAAGCCGCGGATCTATGACGGTGATCCCGAGATCGCCCAGGTCCTCCTCCACACGCTCGAGCGCACCCTGGCGCTTGCCCATCCGGTGATGCCCTTCGTCACCGAGGCGATCTGGGAGTACCACCCCTACCGTGAAGGTCACCTGGTCGTTCATCAGTTCCCCGATTCCGATTCGTCGCGGATCTCCGAGGCGGTCGAGGCCGAAGTCGGCGAAGCGATTGCGGTTACCCGGCAGCTTCGGGGCTGGAGGGACATGGCCGGAGTACCTCCGAAGATCGTGCTCGATGCTGCCGGTGACCCCGCCTCGGTTCCGGAATTCGTTTCGCGACTAGGTCGCGTGAACATCGGCCCGGGCGAAGGCGAAGCCGTCGCAACGGTCTCCGGCTTCGGGATTCAGGCATCTGACGAGCTCGACATGGAAGCCGTCAGGTCACGAATCGACGCGCGGCGCGGCAAGGTCGAGGCCGAACTGAAGAAGATCGAGGGGAAGCTCGGCAACGAGCGTTTCGTCGAGAACGCCCCGGCCGAAGTGGTGGCCGAGGAACGCGAGAAGGCCGAACGGCTCAGAGCCGAATTGGCCGAACTCGGCTGAGGCGGCAATGAACGGCGCGGGAGACGCCTTCGACGCCGAAGCCTTTCTCAACTCGCTCGAGCCGATCGGCTGGAAACTCGGTCTGGAGCGAATGGAGATGCTGAGCGACGAACTCGGTCGTCCCCAGGATTCCTACTCGACCATCCACGTGGTCGGTACCAACGGCAAGTCGTCGGTCTCGCGGATGATCGCCGCGATCTGCGAGGCACATGGCTTCCGGGCAGGCTGTTCGCTTTCGCCGCATCTCGCCCACTGGTCGGAACGGGTGGTGATCTCCGGGGAGGAAGAACCGGCGCTTTTCGCCGACTGCGTTCGTCGGACCTCCGAGGCAGCGGCCACCGTCAACACCCGGCTGGAGGACGAGGAAGTGACCCAGTTCGAGCTGGCAACCGCAGCCGCGTTTCTGGCCCTGGCCGAATCCGGAGTCCAGGTCGCGGCGATCGAAGCCGGCCTTGGCGGGCGGCTCGACGCGACCAACTCGATCGATTCCCTGGCGACTGTCCTCACCTCGATCGGACTGGATCACACCGAATACCTGGGCGAAACCGAGGTCGAGATCGCCGGGGAGAAACTGGCCGTGCTCCGGCCCGGCACGACACTTGTCCTCGGTCCGGTGTCGGCAGAAGTCCTCGAGTTGGCGAGGACGACCGCGGAGGAGCGGGGTTGCGAGCTACTGGAGATCACCGGCGCGGCCGCGGCAGGAGCGGCCGGTGTCCACGGAATCGGGGGCTTCCAGCGAACCAACTTCGCGGTCGCGGAAGCGGCGGCGGCATGTTTCCTCGGTGAGGTTTCACGCCACAAGGCCGAGGAGGCGGTCGCATCGCTGGTCATCCACGGGCGACTCGAGCAGATCGGCAGCGACCCGCTCGTCCTGGCCGACGTCGCCCACAACCCGGCCGGTGCCAGGGCCCTGGCTTCGTCCCTGCCCGAGGTGGCCGGCGATCTGCCGGTGATCGGGGTGATCGGGATGCTGGCCGACAAGGACGCCCCGGGGATGCTGTCCGAGCTGGCCGGATCACTGGACGCGGCCGTCTTCACCCGGCTGCCACGGGAGGCGCTGGAGGCATGGGGAAGGCCCGGCGCCCGGGGCTGGGAGCCGGACGAACTGATGCGCCTCGCTTCCGGGCTGGGACTTCGGTCGGAGTCCGCTCCGACTCCTCTCGACGCGCTTGCGAGGGCGCGGGAAATGGCTCTGGAAAGGGGCGGAGCGGTTCTGATCGCCGGCTCCCATTTTCTCTTCGCGCCCGGGGAGGGAGCCGACGTGCCGGCCTGAGGGCCGGGCAAGGTCTCTCAGAACCCGGACCGGGGGGTTCGGCAGCCGCCGGTTATGTCACGATTACCCGGTGAATCGTCAGACTGGCTCCCAA
>JAGQUR010000076.1:3493-11239 GCA_020438395.1 Solirubrobacterales bacterium
CCATCTTCGGAATTGAAAACACCGCACTGAACCTGGCCGCCACGCTGGTGATCCTGATGCTGGTCGCGATCTGGATCGCCCTCATCGTGTTCACCTTCACCGATGCCCGCCGCCGAATCGCCGACCCCTTCCTGGTCGGCTGCGCCACCGCGGCGTCGTTCTTCCCCTTCGTCGGCACGCTCGTCTACACGATCCTCCGCCCGCCGGAGTTCCTCGAGGACATCCGCGAGCGCGAGACGGACATCAACGAGTCCGAGGTCCGGCTCAGGCATCTCAAGCACAACTCCTGCCACAAGTGCGGCTCGCCGGTCGAGAGCGACTTCATCCGTTGCCCCGCCTGCCGGACCCGGCTCAAAGAGCCCTGCCCGACCTGCTCCAAGCCGGTCGGACTCAACTGGAAGGTCTGCCCTTACTGCGAGAAGACCCTGATCGCCCCGAAGAGGTCTTCCAGGAGCGGCTCTTCGGGCCGTTCCAAGCCGGGACGAACCGAACGCAGTCCCGAGAAGGACGAGCGTCGCCGTCGCTCGAGCAAGGCGAAAGCCGAGACCTCGTCGGGCGAGAGCCGTTCGGAAAGCCGTTCTTCCTCCCGGGAGAGTTCTTCCCGCGAGGGACGGTCGTCGTCGCGTGAGGGATCTTCATCGCGTGAGGGATCCTCTCGCGAGAACCGTTCGGAAGAGCCGACCCGGCGTACCAAGAGCTCTTCGTCAGAGAAGGAAGAATCGCCCCGGACGCCGCGTTCGGCCCGGCGCAAGATCACGGTTGGCGACGAGGAGACCTCCGAGCCGATCAACCGCGGCGACAACTGACGCCCGTCGCGGGTACTCTGACCCGCCGGCTTCCGCCACAACCAACCCCACAACGGAGTAACTAGACATGTCCCAGACCCTGATCCTGGTCAAGCCCGATGCCTTCGAACGTTCGCTCACCGGCGAGGTCCTCGCCCGCTTCGAGCGCAAGGGCCTCCGCATCGCCGCCCTCAAGAAGATGACCGCCACCGAGCAGATCGCCAACGAGCACTACGCAGAGCACCAGGAAAAGCCCTTCTTCGGCGAACTGGTCGACTTCATCACCGGCGGACCGCTGGTGGCTGCCGTCCTCGAAGGGCCCGAGGCCGTGGTCGCTGCCCGCCAGCTGATCGGCGCCACCAACCCGGTCGAGGCCGCTCCCGGTTCGATCCGCGGCGACTTCGCCCTCGAGGTCACCTTCAACATGGTTCACGGCTCCGACTCGGACGAGTCCGCCGCTCGCGAAATCGCGATCTGGTTCCCCGAGGGAGTCTGAACATCGGCCGGTGATGCAGGTTTGCGACCGTCCAGGTAGCAAACCTGCGTCACCTTTGGTCAGAGTCGGCTTTTCTTCCGATCACGACGGTGGCTCCCCATTCGTTTGAGGTGGCCAGAGTCACCGCGAGTCCCGCGAGCTTCATCAGGCGCATTGTCGATTCAGCCTGGATGTCGCTGGTTTCGACCAGAAGGTGTGCGCCGGGGGCCATCCAGAGCGGGGCTTCCAGAATCGCCCGGCGCTGGACGTCGAGGCCGTCCTCGCCCCCGTCGAGGGTGATTCTCTCTTCATGGAGCCGGGCTTCCCTGGGCATCAGCGGCAGCTCAGCCGTCGGCACGTAAGGCGCGTTGAGGAGCAGGAGATCGGCCCGGCCCCGGAGGGAACGGGGGAGAGGGCCGAAGAGGTCGCCGAGGTAGACCCTTCCTGCGACCTCATCGACGTTCACGGCCGCGCAGCGCACGGCGGCGGGGTCGAGGTCGGTGGCGTGGAGGTCTGCCGAGCCGAGGCCCGTCGCGGCCGCTACGCCGAGAGCGCCGGTTCCGCAGCAGACATCGAGGATGGTGCAGCCGGGCCGGCCGAGCCCGATCGCCTTCCCGACCAGGAACTCGGAACGCGGCCGAGGGAGGAAGACCCCGGGTTCGACCCGGATCCTCATTCCGCAGAATTCGGCCCAGCCGACGATCTGCTGGATCGGCTCGCCCTCCATTCGCCGGCGCAGCATCGAATCCAGTTCGGCCGGTGAATCGGCGGACTCGGCGAGAATGCGCGCCTCATCCTCGGCGAAAACCGAGCCCGCGGCCCGCAGTGAATCGACCAGTTCATCCATCGCAGCCAATATTGAACGGTGGGTCGGATTTCCGGCCCCCGCGCCGGAAATCCGACCCACCGGGGAGTGGCCGAGGTGCGGGCATAGGATTCACATGTGGGTGTTTCCGAAAAAGTCCGCCGCCAGGATGCGATTGAGGCCGCGCGAAGGCACTACCTCGACTGCGAGCGGATAGACATGCAGTCACTGGCCTCCGAACTGGGAATCGGTCGCACGACCCTCTACCGCTGGGTGGATGATCGCGATTCCCTGATCTCGGAGATGCTCTCCGGAATGGTGATCGAGGTGATCGGCAAGGCAATCGACGAGGCCAAGGGTGACGGTTTCGAACGGATCATCGACGGGATGCGCCGGTTCATGGTCACGACGGCCGGCTTTGCCCCGCTCCGGCACCTGATCCAGACCGAACCCGAACTCGGATTGCGGGTCATGCTGGCACCCGGGTCCGGGGTGTCAACGGCGATCACGGGAGAGCTGACCGCCGAGATCGAGAAGACCCGTCCCGACTGGTCCGGCGAGGCGGCTGCCGAGTTGGCCGACGTCCTCACCCAGATCGGCATGGCCTACGAATGGGTCAACATCGCGGTCCGCTCCGAGCCGGAAATCGACCGGGCGATCCGGGCGATGGAAACCCTGATCAGGGCAGCCGATTCGACCTGATCTGAGATTCTGCGCGGGTGTCTGATCTGAAGATCATCCTCGCTTCCGGGTCTCCGCAGCGGCGCGAGATTCTGGAACGGCTCGGCATCGGGTTCGAGGTCCAGGTCTCCGGGGTTGAGGAGATCATCCACGGCGACCCGGCCGAAGTCGTGCTTGCCAACGCCCTGCTCAAGGCCCGGTCGGTGGCCGAAAACTTTCCCGGCTGTCTGGTCATCGGCTGCGACACCGACGTGGTGCTCGAGGACCATGTGATCGGGAAGCCGGAAGACGAGGTCCGGGCGAGGGAATACCTGGCCCAGCTCTCGGGACGGAGCCATCGCGTGCTGAGCGGTCTCGCGATCGTCGGCCCGGAGGACGAGCGGGTACGCAGCGGAGTGGCCGAGTCAACGGTCCGGTTCCGGGAACTCGGCTCCGCCGAGATCGGCCGATACCTCGCGAGCGGCGAATGGCGGGACAGGGCCGGCGGGTACGCGATTCAGGGCAGGGGATCGGCCCTCGTAGCCGGGGTCGAGGGCGACATCGCCAACGTGATCGGTCTCCCCGTGGGTTTATTGCTGAATTTGGCTCCAGAGCTGGATTTATGAACCCGTGAGCCAGTCCCGCTAGGGTTCCCGAACGCTGCAATCCTTCCCGCAGCCACCTGTCCGTATATACGGCCTTCTCGCGGAGGTGAGAAAGTCGCCTGTCCGGGGCGAATCCGCTCCGGGCATCCTGAGCCTGCCCCTTTCTTCGAACCGAGCCTGAGACCAACGTGTACCGCAAGCAAGTCCGACGTCGACGAGCCGTACTGATCGGCCTGATCGTGCTCGGTTTCGTGCTGCTCACTTTTACTTTCGGCAGCGGTTCTGGCGGGCTCGGCGGAGCGGTCGGGACCGTTTTCGACCCGATCACGAACGGGGCGTCCCGGGCGCTCAAGCCGGCCCGGGATCTGGTCAACTGGTTCGACGAGACCATGAATGCCCGTGGCGAGCGGGACCGGCTGCAGCGGGATCTCGAGGAAGCCCGGGGCCAGGCAGTGGCCGGTCAGGTGGCGATGGAGGAAAACCGGCAACTGCGTCAGCTCGTCGGCCTGAAGAAGGCAGGCAAGATTCCCGACGCCTACAGCCCGGTCACGGTCAACGTGACCGGTCGTTCTCCGACCGTCTGGTACACCACGGTGAACGTGAACGCCGGGTCCTCGGATGGCGTTGCGGTGAACGACCCGGTGATCAGCGGCGACGGCCTGGTCGGCCGGATCAGCTCGGTCAGCCGCTCGGGCTCGGTCGTCAGCCTGATTTCCGACAGCAACAGCGCGGTGAGCGCGATGATCCTCCCGGGCGGTGCCCAGGGCGTGATCCGCGCCAAGGTGGGAGACCCCCGGACGCTCGTGCTCGAATTCCTCGACGAGACCAAGAACGTGACCAGCGGACAGACCGTCGTTACCTCGGGCTGGCGCGGAGACGGACTCTCGTCGCTTTATCCCCGCGGCCTGCCGGTCGGCGAAATAACCCGGGCACCGATCGACGAGCGGGAGGCGATCCAGTCGGTCGAGCTCCGGCCTTTCGCTGACCTGCGCAACCTCGACACCCTGCAGATCCTGACCGGGGGCAATCGCGGATGATCATCACGACTCGAACGGCGGCCCGGATCGGCGGCCTGATTCTCCTTTTGGCCGTCCTCCAGGTGTCGTTCTTCTCCCAGGTCGAGCTGCTCGGGACCTCGATGTGGATACTGCCCGCCTGCGCCGCGATTTTCGGATTGCTGGGCGGCAGCCTGATCGGCGCCACGGTCGGTTTCACATTCGGCTTCCTCGGGGACGCGATGACCGACGGACCGCTTGGCAGCGCGTGTCTGGTCTTCCTCGCCGTGGGCTACCTGGCCGGCCTCTACCGGGAAAGGGGCGACTTCGTCGACCGACCCACCGTGCTTGTCACCTGTGGCCTGGCGACGCTCGGCTCGAACGTGGTTCTGGGCCTCTACACGGTGGTAGTCGGCTTCGACTCGTCGCTGAGCGCGTCGCTGGTGCCCGACCTCATCCTTCAGGCCTTCTATGGTGTTCTTCTGGCGATTCCGCTCTACGCGCTGATCCATCGTGTTCTCAGACCAGCGCTGATTCACGAGCCGGCCACCCGCCGGCGGCCCGCAGACCTGGATCGCTGGACCGATGAGCTGGATCCGCCGGCCGGAAACGGCCCCGAGGCATTTCAATGAGAATCGAACCCGTAGCCCCCAAACCCGGCCCCAGGCGAAACCTTTCCTCGCGCCGTTTCGTCGTGATCGGCGCGGTCGGACTCGTCCTGCTGGGGATTCTCTTCTTCCGCCTCTGGTCGCTGCAGATCGTGACCGGCGACAAGTACCTGGCCGAGGCCAACCAGAACCGGACCCGCGAGGTCCGCGTGCCCGCTCCCCGTGGGAGGATCCTGGATCGCGAGGGCGATGTCCTGGTCGACAACCGGACCAGCATGGCCCTCCAGCTCGACCCGATTGAGATCCCGACCCAGGTCCCGGTTCGCAGGAAGCTCTACGCCAGGATCGGCAAGGTGCTCGGCCATGACGCCGACTGGGTTCGCCGCAAGGTCCGGGAATCGAAGAAGAACGACCCGCCCGGGAGCCCGATCACGCTTGATCCCGACGTGGATGACGACATCGTCTACTACTTGCAGGAGCATCAGGCAGAGTTCCCGGAGGTCCAGGTGAACCGGATCTTCGTCCGGAAATACCCGCAGGGCATCCTCGCGGCCCACATTCTCGGCAGCATCGGGGAGGTCACCGCCGAGGACCTCGAAAACAACCCGGACAAGGATCTCGCTGCCGGGGACACGCTCGGCAAGACCGGCATCGAACAGACCTACGACGACGAACTGAGGGGCAAGCCCGGCCTGACCCGCCTGCAGGTCGATTCGACCGGCCGGATCATCAGCCAGCTCAGGTCGACCCTGCCGGTGCCAGGCGAAAGCGTGAGACTTTCGCTTGACGAAAAGGTTCAGCAGGCAGGGGAGTCCTCGCTTCAGAGCATCGGCCTGCCCGGCGCTTTCGTCGCACTGGACGTCAACAACGGACAGGTTCTCGGCCTGGCTTCGAACCCCACCTTCGATCCCGACATCTTCACCCACCCGCTCACGCAGAAGCAGGTGAACGCCCTCTACAGCGAGGACAACGGCGCGCCGCTCTTCGATCGCGCGATCGGAGGACAGTACGCGGTCGGCTCGACCTTCAAGCCATTCACGGCGCTGGCCGCGCTCGACGGCGGATTCATCACCCCGGAGACCGTGGTGAACGACACCGGTTCGATCACGATCGCCGACCAGGAGTTCGACAACGCCGGCAAGCAGGCGCACGGACCGGTCGACATGCGGCGGGCGCTGGAAGTTTCATCCGACGTCTACTTCTACCGGCTGGGCGCGGAGATGAACGGCACCCGCCAGCTGCAGAACTGGGCCGGAGACTTTGGTTTCGGCAAGGCGACCGGCATCGACATTCCCGGTGAGTCGGAAGGACTGGTCCCGACCCCGAAATGGCTCAACAAGGCCCACCAGGATCAGCCCCAGTACTACGACCCGTGGGTAATCGGGCAGAACATCCAGCTGGCCATCGGTCAGGGCTATCTCCAGGCGAGCCCGCTGCAACTGGCGGTCGCCTACGCCACTCTCGGCAACGGCGGCACCGTGTACAAGCCGCAGCTGATGCTCCAGACCGAGGACGCGGCCGGTCGGGTCAAGTCGGAGGCAGAACCGCAGGTGGCCGGACAGGTATCGATCGACCCGGCGGACCGGCAGCTCATCATGGAAGGCCTTCACGACGCCGCCCAGGCTCCGGAGGGAACCTCGTACAAGATCTTCGGAGGCTTCCCGATCAAGGTCGCCGGCAAGACCGGCACCGCTGAAAGAGCCAATGAGGCCGACCAGGCCTGGTACGCGGTGCTGGCCCCCTACCCGAACCCGAAGATCGCCGTAGTCGCGACAGTGGAACAGGGCGGCTTCGGCGCCGATACCGCCGCACCGGTGGCCCTCCAGGTCCTGCAGGCCTATTTCGACAAGCAGGCCCACGCCGTATCCGGCGGGGCGGGAGCGGTGGAGTGATGGAGTCCTCCCGGCTTCCTCGCCAGACCCATGAGCCACGGCTCAACCTGCTCGAGAGGGCGGGCATCGCCGGGATGGACGGTTGGCTGGTCTTTTCGGCTCTGGGCCTGCTCGTCTGCTCGCTGTTCACCCTCTACGAGGCCTCCGGGTCACAGATCGTCGGGGCACCCCAGGAATACGTTCAGCGGCAGGCTCTTTATGGTTTGGTCGGAATCATCGGAATGATTGCCGTCTCCCGCATTGACTATTCCCGCTTCCGGGAACTACGTGTCGGTATCTACACGTTCCTGTGCGCCTCGATTTTCGCGGTGTTCACATTCGGCGTGGCCGCACGCGGGTCGACGAACCAACTTGAACTTCCCTTCTTCACCTTCCAGCCGGCCGAGCTGGGCAAACTTCTGCTCATCCTCGCGCTTGCAGGATTCGTAATCGACGGGGCCCGCAAGGGCTCCGACATACAGAGGACGATCCGGATACTCGCGCTCGGACTCCTGCCGACCGGCCTGGTCCTGCTTCAGGACCTGGGCACGTCGCTGGTGTTCGCGGCGATCACATTCGCGATCATGGTCGCGGCCGGCGTTCGCTGGTCGCATCTGGCCGTGATCGGGGTCCTCCTCGCAGCTTTTGTCACCGTCGTGCTGGTCGCCCTTCCGGCGGCCGGAATGCCGGTGCTCAAGGAGTATCAGCAGGAACGACTCACTTCGTTCCTCAGCCCGTCGTCCGATATCGGTGACGCGGGCTACCAGCAAAATCAGGCCAAGGTCGGAATCGGCGCCGGTGGAACCACCGGACGAGGAGACCAGGCCACCCAGTCCCGTTACGGATTCGTTCCCGAACGGCACACGGACTTCATTTTCGCCGTGGTAGCCGAGAGGTACGGATTCGTCGGCGCGGCGCTGGTCTTATCCCTTTTCGCCCTGC
>JAGQUR010000193.1 GCA_020438395.1 Solirubrobacterales bacterium
AGAAGATGCCGCCGAGATTGTCGACCGGGTCGGTGGTCTCGTTCACGTGGGAGGGAATGAACTTAAGCGCGAGGACCAGGGCGATCACCGCCAGGGGAAGCGTCACGAGAAAGACGGAGCCCCAGTCGAAGTGCTCGAGCAGGGCGCCGGAGACGAGCGGCCCCAGGGCGGAGATGCCGCCGCCAATACCTGACCACAGGGCGATCGCCCGGGTCTTCTTCGGCCCCGACCAGAGCGCGGTGATCAGGGCGAGGGTAGTCGGGAAGGCCATGCCGGCGGCCAGTCCCCCGATCACCCTGGCGACGAAGAGCACGCCGACCGAAGGGGCGAAACCGGCGAGCAGGGCGGCCGGAATCGAAACCGTCGTGCCGATGATCAGCAGCATCTTGCGGCCGTAGCGGTCTCCGAGTGCTCCCAGGTAGAGCACCGAGGAAGCAAGGCCGAGCGAGAAGCCGACCGCAACCAGGTTCAGTCCGGTCTGGCTGGCATCGAGGTCCTTGCCGATGTCAGGAAGGGCGACATTGGCGACCGCCAGATTCAGGTTCGCCACCGCGGCGACAAGAATCAGGCTGGTCAGTACCAACGCCGGTTTGGCCGGTGCGCTCCCCTTGTCTTCGTTGGACATGGGCGCATCCTATGGCGTGCCAGGGGCGACGACCGGTCCGGGCCGGATCGGGGCCGGATTCCCCTCCGGCTCGAGTCTTGCGGGTCCCGGGCCGGCGGGAACCGGTCACCGGGGGCGGTCCGATCGGGCGGAATCCGTCCAAATGCGAAATGCTGCCCGTCCTGTGACTCCGCGAGCCACAAAGCTTCAGGCTGCGCTGACCGATCCGGGTGAGCCCGAGGATTCGGGGCCGCTGCGTGCGTTGCGGCTCGGAATCAGCAACTTCATGGCGAAGGAGCGGATCGACATGTCGGCGATGGCCCGACAGCTCGACATCAACCGGGCCACGCTCTATCGCTGGGTCGGTTCCAGGGAGCAGTTCCTGGTCGAGATGATCTGGCACATGACCTCGGCCAGCCTGGACCGGCTCGATCGTGAATGCGATTCGACCGGCCCGGACCGGATCATCGATGTGACGATCGAATTCTCGGAAGAGGTGATCGGCAATCCGGGGATGAAGCACTGGCTTGCGACCGAGGGCGAGGCGGCGATGTCGCTGCTGACCAGGGCCGGTTCCGGCTATCAGCCCCGGCTGATCGCCTGGGTCGAGGATTCGATCGAAAGGCAGCTGGCGGCCGGGAACATGGACCTGCCGGAGGGCGTAGAGCCGTATGAGCTCGCCTACGTGATCGAGCGGGTCATGGGCGGCTACATATACCTGGACCTGATCACCGGCGAGGAGCCCGACGCGCGCCGGGCCGAGCCGCTGCTGCGAATGCTTCTCAGTTCTTCCTGAGCCAGTCGGCGATTATCCGCCCGATCTGCTCGCCGTGGTCCTCCTGAAGGAAATGCCCGGCGTTCTCGATCACGGTCAGTGGCTCGGCCTTCGGGAAGAGCATCTGGACGGTCTTGCCGACCGGATCCATAGGGAGGGCCGGGTCCGAGTCCGCCCACAGGACGAGGGAGGGGCGATCGTCGGCGATCAGGTACTTGGCCGCCTCCTGACCTGCTTCTGCTCCCGGGTCCTCGGGCGTAACGGGGATCATCGGAGGGAAGGTGCGGATGCCTGCCTTGTAGTTGACATCCGGGAACGGGGCCTCGTAGGCGGCCACCACCTCGTCGGAGAGTTCGGTCGCGCAACCGCCGCGAATCGGCATGTCGACCCGCACGTCACGGTGGGAGGCAATGAAGTCGCGGAAGTGGTTCCAGTTGTCCGACATCTTCTGGTAGCCGGTGAACAGTCCGGTGTCCATGGCGACAAGCCGCGTGAAGCGTTCGGGAACCTCGATCGAGGCGGCACGCAGCCCGATCGGGCCGCCCCAGTCGTGGCAGACCAGGGTCAGGCCGTCCAGATCCAGTTCTTCGATCAGGCTGACCAGTGCGGCTGTGTGACGGTCGTAGGTGTACCAGTCGTCATCTACGGGTTTGTCGGAGCGGCCGAATCCCGGCAGGTCGGGAACGATGCAGCGGTATCCGGCGTCGAGCAGAGGGCCCATGACCTTGCGCCACAGGTATCCCCAGGTCGGCTCGCCGTGGACCAGCAGCACCGGTTCTCCCTCGCCCTCGTCGATGTGGGCGAGGCGCATGCCTTCCCACTCCCGGTACTCCGGCTCCCAGGGGAAGTCCGGAATCGATTCGAACCTTTCTTCGGGCGTGCGCAGGATCTCCATGCTGGCAGCCTACCCGCTGGAAGCTGATGCGAGTCAACTTTGTTTGAGTTGCCGGGCCCTTCGGTAAATTCCGGCGAGATGGCAGAAAAGAAGAGCGGTTACCTCGTTCTGGTCGCCATGATCTTCGCCGTGTCGATGAC
>JAGQUR010000077.1:0-12612 GCA_020438395.1 Solirubrobacterales bacterium
TGCTCGGTGCCGATGTAGTTGTGCTTGAGCGTCCGTGCCTCTTCCTGGGCGAGGACGACTACCTGACGTGCGCGTTCTGTGAATCTCTCGAACAAGTTTCTTCTTCTACCTCAAACCTCGGTGGTTGCCTGAGTATCGGTGATCGGTCGGTCGGTTTGTCTGATGCTGGTTTCGAGTCGGCAAAGCGCCGGCTGCCCTATCCCTGTTTCAGTCGTGAAACTCCTTGGGATCTGACCTCCGGTCTTGAGGGATCGAGCGAATAAGCCAGTATAACGAGGCGCCCCCTCCGGTAGATCGGCCCGCAGACCTTGAATGCCGCGTGTTCCGGCATTAGTGTCGGAACATGCGGGAGTCAGGTCGGGGAACAGATTCGAGATGGCGCGGCATCGTCGTGGTCGCCGCGGTTCTGGCCGGGATGATGCTGCCGATGCTGCTTGCGCCGAAGTCGGAAGCTGCCTATCCGTCCAACTTCAGGCGGCATCAGGAGAGGTACTGGGTCTGGTATGGCCCCCGCTCCTGGGGCGCCTCTTCCGGCAAGTACGACCTCAACATAAGTTCCGCGACCGGGACTCTCTGGAACAAGTACGGGGCCAGCGGGGTGGTGTGTCCCCAGTCGGCCGGACAATGGTTCCGGTATCTGCGCAACAACTATCGGGACACGGCAGGAGCCGGATTCGGGATCTACTCGCACCCGATGAGAGGCACCCACTTCAGGAAAATCGGCAAGATCAGGAAACTGCCGGCCGCCCAGTACGGCCCGGCCTACTACCGCCAGAAAGTGCTCTGGGCCGGCCGCCGCAAGGGGAGCGGGCAGTTGATCCGGGGCGAGATGATCATGGACGTGTTCGCCATCAGCGGGGCCTGCGGCCAGCGGTTCCAGACCCGCGGCGCTCCCGCCCGCGGGAACGCGAGGAGCATCCGGCTGCTCCGACTCGTCCAGTCCACGATCACCCAACGCAACCTCTGACGCCCGCCCGCGGGACTAATCTGGCCAAATGAAGCGCTCGACCCTCTCCCTCGTCCTGGCAGCCCTGCTGGCCGCCGCTCTGCTGACCGCCTCCGGCCCCGCGTCGGCCAGAGACAAGGTGCACCGCTGCACCAACTGGTCCTGGACCGGACCTTCCAACTGGTCCGCCGTATGCAGCAAACAGGGGATCAGCATCTCCTCTCCCGACGGCCGCCGGGGTATCGACTGGGGCTTCAGCAACATCTTCTGCGTCGCCGCGAGCAGCTACCGCCAGTCGGCGGCGAGGTTCATCGCCAGCCAGCGACAGAGCATCAAGGGCCTCCGCTTTGTGCGAAAGGGCCGATTGCGCAAGGTCGGCAGGAATTACTTCCGCCAGACCATCATCGTGACCGCCGGCCGCGGACGCAGGGCCGGCAAGGGGCAGCTTGTCTTTGACTACGCGGCCGCCGACACCACCGGCCAGTACTGCTACCAGAGCTCGAAGCTCTTCATGGTCCCGCGCGGCGACTACCGCCGGGGGATCAGGCAGTTGCTCCGGATCTACCGCTCGACCGGTTACTTCGGCCCGGGTCTCCCCAAGGGCCCCAACGGCGAACCGGCCTGAGCCCGGTGCCGTCGCGGCGCGATCGGTGGAATCAGTCCCGCATCGCGGGGAAGAGAACGACTTCCCGGAGCGAGGATGAGTCGGTCAGCATCATGACCAGGCGGTCGATGCCGAGGCCGACGCCACCGGTCGGCGGCATGCCCTGCTCGAGGGCTTCGATGAACGACTCGTCGAAGGGCTGGGCCTCGTCGTCGCCACGGTCGATCTCTGCCGCCTGCTGCTCGAAGCGCCGGCGCTGCTCGTCCGGGTCGTTCAGCTCGCTGAAGGAGTTGGCGATCTCGACTCCGCCGATGAAGGCTTCCCAGCGTTCCACCTTGCCGGGCTTTTCCCGGTGGTTCTTTGCGAACGGGGAAAGCTCTTCGGGGTAATCGAGGATGAAGGTCGGCTCGATCAGCTGCGGCTCGACCCGTTTCGAGAAGACCGTGTCGACCAGCTTGCCCCAGCCGGCGGTCTCGTCATCGTTGCCGATCGCATCCGAAAGGGCGTCCCGGTCGGTCAGTTCGTCTATGTCGATTCCGGCGTGCTCGAAGATCGCGTCGCGCAGGGTGACCCTGTGCCAGGGCGCGGCGAGGCTGATCGTCCGGCCGTCGCGTTCTATCTCGGCCTTGCCGAGCACCTTTTCCGCCACGCCCGAGACCAGTTCTTCGAGCTCTGCCGCCGTGTCGTTGTAGTCGGCGTAGGCCTCGTACCACTCGAGCATCGTGAACTCGGGGTTGTGTTTCATCGAGATGCCTTCGTTGCGGAAATCCTTGCCCAACTCGTAAACCTTGTCGATCCCGCCGACCACGCAGCGCTTCAGGTAGAGCTCGGTCGCGATCCGGAGGAAGAGCTGGCGGTCGAGAGCGTTGTGATGGGTGACGAACGGCCGGGCCAGGGCGCCGCCATAGAGCGGCTGCAGGACCGGGGTTTCCACCTCGAAGAATCCGTGGTCGTCGAGCCAGCGGCGCACTTCGGAGACCGTGCGGGCCCGGATCCGGAAGATCTCGCGTGACTCCTCGTTGGCGATCAGGTCGAGTTCCCGATGGCGGTAACGGGTCTCCGTGTCTTCGAGTCCGTGGAACTTGTCCGGTGGCGGACGGAGTGACTTGGTCAGAACCTGCCATGAGGTCGCCTCGATCGAAAGCTGTCCGCGCCGGGTGACGATGGCCCGGCCCTCCACCCCGATGAAGTCACCGAGGTCGAGATCTTCGAGCAGTCCGTAGGCATCCCCGAGCACGTCCGCTTTGGCGTGAACCTGGATCTGGCCGGTGGCGTCGCGCAGGTCGATGAACGCGGCCTTGCCGTGGCCCCGGCGGCCGGTGATCCGGCCGGCGATCCGGTGGACAGAATCCGTCTCGGCCCCCGGCTCCAGCCCGCCGTGGGCCGCGATTACCTCGCCGATTTCCTCACGGCCAGTAAACGAATGCGGGAACGGGTTGACTCCGGACGCCCTGAGGCGATCCAGCTTCTCCCGGCGCTCGACGAGGATGCCGGCGAAACCTTCGACCTGGCCCTCGTCGTCCCCGGTCTGCTGGTTATCGGCTTCGCTCATCGCCGGCCTTCCCCGACCCGGAAATCAGGCCGCTTCGATCTTGGTGATCTTGAACTGCTTTTCCGGGCCGCGCGGCGCCGGAATCGTGACGATCTGGTTGACCTTGCCACCGATCAGGGCGGCGCCGATCGGCGACTCGCTGGAGAGCTTGCCCTCGGAGAGGTCGGCCTCGGTCGAACCGACAATCTGGAACTTGCGGGAATCACCCGAGTCCTGGTCCTTGATGTGGACGATCGAACCGAAGGAGACCTCGCCCTTCTCGGCCGAGCCTTCCTCGACCACGGTCGAACGACGCAACCGCTCCTCGAGCTGGACGATCTGGGCCTCGAGCTGGGCCTGCTCGTTCTTGGCGTCGTCGTATTCGGCGTTCTCGGAAATGTCTCCGAAGTCACGCGCTTCCTTGATCCGGTCGGCGACCTCGCGACGGCGCACCGTCGAGAGATACTCGATCTCTTCCTCGAGCTTCTTCAGACCTTCAGGCGTGATTTCAGACTGGCGACTCACAGGTATCAACCTCTCTTGGGGAGGCCGGCAGAACAGGGCCGGCCCTGAAAATGACGAACGCCCTGAGCGGCACCAGACGGCACCGGCAGGGCAGCGGACGCGCGATTATAACGAGGTGCGATCGGGAGTCAGCGCCCGGGTGATCACGCGGGCGAAGCGTTCCGGGTCCTCGACCTGCGGATAATGCCCGATTTCCGGCATCCGGACGACCGGCAGTTCCGGCCGCATTTCAAGCAATCCGTCAAGGATGTCGGGCACCGCAACCGGATCTTCCATACCCCAGGCGAGCGAGAGGTCACCCTGCCAGCGGGACACGGCTCCATGCCAGCGATCGGCGTAGATCGCCCTTTCGTCCATGTACGAAACAAGCTTGTGACCGAGCCGGTTGCCGTCGTTCCAGGTCATCAGGCTCCAGTAATCCGTCGCGTCGGCATCGGTCAGCGGATGCGACGGGCCAAAGACCGAAGCGAACTGGCGCCGGAAGAAGGCCTCGTTCGAGAATCTTGCCGCGAGCGGGCCGAGCGGGCCGCGGAGCAGCTTTTGGGCGAGGGTCGGGTTCGACCTTTCGACCAGGATCGAGCCGTTGAAAAGCATCATTCCGGCCAGCTCGAAGCGAAGCTCGTGGGCGAGGTCCCTGGCCATCAGCTCGGTCGCGACCGAAGCGCCGAAGTCGTGGGCGCAGATGAAGGCGGGCTTCTCGCCCCAGTGGCGGCAGATCAGTTCCTCGGTCAGGTCGGCCTGCCAGGAAAGCGTGTACGAATGGTCGCGCGGCTTGTCGGAGAATCCGAAACCGAGGAAGTCGAAGGCGAGCATCGCCCGGTCGGGCATCAGTTCGAACAGATAACGCCAGTCAAAGGAACAGGTCGGGAAGCCGTGAAGCAGGACCAGCAGCGGGCCCTCGCCGTCCTGGAAGCAGGCGTGGATCTGGCGCCCGCGGAACTCCTCGAGCCCGCCCTTGAGGCGCCATGTCTCGACCCTTTCGGAAAGGCTGATTGCGCTGCTCATGCGACCACCGGCTCTCCGTTGCGGATCCCGGCGACGATCTCCCTCGCCCGGTCGATACCGGCCGTCTGGCAGAGCTCGTTTCGGACGAGTTTGGGGACGTCAAGCTGGTCGAGGTACCAGGGATAGAACTTCCGGAGGTAGCGGCCGGCCCTCTCTTCGCCGAGGTGTTCCTCGGCCCGATCCATGACCCAGGCCAGTTCGTCCATGATCTCCTCACGCGAAGGCCGTTCAATTTCCTGTCCGGTCAGTTCGGTGAAGACCCACGGGTAACCGAAGGAACCGCGGGCGATCATCACCGCGTCGGCGTTCGATTCCTCGTAGGCGCGGCGGGCCGCATCGGCGCTGCTCAAGCCACCCGAGATGATCATCGGTACGTCGATCGCTTCGGTGAGTTCACGGGCCATCGCATAGTCCGGCTGGCCCTTGTGACCCTGCTTGGCGACCCGCGGGTGAAAACCGATCGCCGCCACGCCCGCTTCCTCGACCAGCCGCACGGAGAGCTCGTAGCCGGAGCGGTCGCCCGGCATCAGTCCGGAGCGGATCTTCACGGTCACCGGCAGGCCGGACCCTTCGCCGGCCGCCCGGGCGAGGTCGAGAGCGAGCTCCGGGTCGGAGAGCAGTTCCGCCCCCGCGCCGGTCTTTCGCACCTTAGGCACCGGGCAGCCCATGTTGATGTCGATCAGGTCCGCCCCGGCCTCGGCCGCGATCCTCGCCCCCGATTCCATCGCCTCCGGCGACTGGCCGAACAGCTGGATCGAGACCGGATGCTCGTCCGGGTGGATCCGGAGCAGTTCTTTCATGGTCTTTTCGTTGCCGTAGTGAAGGCCGAAGCTGGAGACCATCTCCGAAACCGCGAGGCCGGCCCCGAAGCGCTTTGCCTGAAGGCGCACGAACCAGTTGCCGATGCTGGCCAGCGGAGCCAGCAGCACCCGGTTGGAGATTTCCACCCCGCCGATCTCGAATGGCTCGGTAAGTGCGGGCTGGTCTCCGGTCGTGGCAGACCGGACCTCAGCCACGATTCCGCTCATGAATGATCCGCAACCCCTTGAGCGTGAGGAGCTCGTCGATCTCGTTGATCTCTTCCGAATGGGGCACGATCCAGTTCGCATGCCCTCCGGTTGCGATGAACCTGGCCTGCCCTCCGAGTTCGCGATTGATCCGACGGGCGATCCCGTCCACCAGTCCGGCGAATCCGTACAGGACCCCGACCTGGATCGCTTCGCGCGATGAAGTGCCGATCGCCTTCCTCGGATCGTTGAGGTCGATCCGTGAGATCCGGGCGGCCCTGTCGGTGAGGGCGGAAAGGGAAATCTCGACTCCCGGGGCGATCGCGCCGCCCAGATAGGCGCCATCGGCCGAGACGGCGTCGAAATTTATCCCGGTGCCGAAGTCCACTCCGACACAGACGTCGCCCACCTCCTCGTAAGCGGCGATAGCGTTGACCAGACGGTCGGCGCCAACCTCGGCCGGAGTGTCGATCTCGATCGCCATGCCGGTCTTGACCCCGGGACCGACCAGGAGGCAGTCAACGTCGAGGTACTGCTCGGCCAGCCTCGTGTATTCGGATCCGAGGGGCGGAACGACCGAGGAAACGACCAGTCCGTCGAGATCGCCGAAGCCCGTGCCGCGAAGTTCCATCAGCCCGGAGATTCGCTCCGCCAGCTCGTCGCTGGTCGCCCCGGCCCGCGTCTGGAATCGCCAATGCCTGGTCAGCTCGGTGCCTTCGAAGGCCCCGAGATGGGTCTGGGTGTTGCCGACGTCAATGGCGAGAAGCATGGACTTAGGGAGTGTGGCAGGAAGACCGCCGCAGGGGCTTCTCGCAAAGCCACACTTTGTTCCGGCCCGGTCATAGACTGCGGGACATGAGCAAGGCGACGCTGTACTCATTGCCCGGATCCCATCCCGCAAAGGGCGTTGCCCTGATGCTGGACTTCAAGGGCATCGACTACCGGACGATCGATCTGATGCCCCTCCTTCACAAGGGAGTCGTGCGGGCCGCCGGTTTCCCCGGTACGACCGTTCCCGCCCTCAAGTTCAACGGGGAGAAGATCCAGAACTCGGTTGACATCGCCCGGGCGCTGGACCGGATCGTCCCCGAGCCGCCGCTCCTTCCCGCCGACGAGGAGGCCCGCAAGAAGGTCCTGATGGCCGAGGCCTTCGGTGAAGCTGAGCTGCAGCATGCCGTGCGCCAGATCCTCTGGAATGCCGTCCGACGCCAGCCCCGCTCGATCGCCACTTTCCTCGAGGGATCGAGTCTCCCCCTGCCCCAACCGGTTGCCGCGTACACCAGCGGGCCGATCATCTGGGGCGAATACAAGGTCAATGACTCGACCGATGAGAACGTGAAGTCGAACCTCGCGGCGTTGCCGGAATGGCTTGACCGGCTCGATGCCTGGGTCGAGGATGGCACTCTCGGCGGCGATACCCCCAACGCAGCCGATTTCCAGGTCATGACCAGCATCGGATTGCTGATGACCCTCCAGGACCTGCGCCCGCTTGTAGCGGACAGGCCGATCGGCAAGGCGGCGATGAAGGTTGTTCCCGACTACGCCGGTGACGTTCCCCCGGCCCTTCCGGCCGAGTGGCTGGCCCCGCTCCGCCAGCAGGCCGCCGCTGTCTGACCCACCGAAGGACCGCTTTCTGTGACGTACAGGCGCAGATGAGCGACTTCGCCAAGTCGGTCCGGCTCGAGCTCGGGCAGGATCTGTCCGCCTGCACCCCGGGTGGTGGCGGTGACATCAACCGGGGCTGGCGGATCGAGACGGCCGGAGGAGACCGGTTCTTCGCCAAGAGCCGCCCGGGGGGATCGGTCGGGGAGTTCGCGAACGAAGCGGCCGGACTGGCCTGGCTGGGAGAGGTCGGGGCGCTACCGGTGCCGCGGGTGGTGGCGGTGGTCGATGACGGGACCGAACCCGGGCTGGTTCTCGAATGGGTCGAGCCGGGAGCCCGGGGTGACGAGGCAGGACTTGGCCGGGGACTGGCCCTGATTCACCGGGCCGGTGCCGCGATGTTTGACCAGTTGGCACCCGGGGCGACCGGTGACGAAATCCGCTTCGGGGAGGCGGCCCTGCCGCTGAATCCGACACCTGCCGATCGTGGATTCGGCGGGGTCTATTCCGCGCGGCTCCGGTACCTAGCCGCCGACGCTCACGCCCGCGGTTCGCTCGATTCTCCGGAGCGGGAAACGATCGAACGGATCGCCGACCGGGCCGCTGATCTCGCCGGCCCGATCGAGCCCCCGTCGAGGGTCCACGGTGACCTCTGGTCCGGGAACGTCCTCTGGAGCGAGGGCAGACCCTGGCTGATCGATCCCGCTGCCCACGGCGCCCATCGCGAACTGGACCTGGCCATGCTCGAACTGTTCGGCAGCCCCGGGCAGGCCTTCTACGACGGCTATGCGGAAGTCAGCCCGCTGGCCGAAGGCTTCCGGGACCGGATCGGCTTCTGGCAGCTGCAGCCGCTGCTGGTCCACGCGGTCCTTTTCGGAGGCGGGTACGGACGCAGCGCCGCGGCCGCGGCCGCCCGCTACCTCGATTGAACCGGCCGGCGAAGCCCGGCGATATCTCAACGGTCAGGGATTGACCGAGATCGCCTCGTTCGGCGGGACCTTTCCGTCCATCAACTCGATCAGGGAATCGCGGATCGCGTCGGGACCGGAGCCGGTGCGCACGGTCATCCACTCCCGGCTGCGGTCGGTGAAGCGATCCTGGCTCCTGGCCAGGCGCTGTCCGAGACCGTCCTCGCCCCAGTCTGCGTTCCGCTTCACGACCCGGTCGGGAGCGAAGAAGAACTGGGGCTGCGGGCCCGGCAGGGAAGCCCCCTCCTCCGGCACCATCGATTCCCAGTCGGCGATTCCAACCGCCACACTGGCAACCAGCCCGTCACCAAAGTGACTGTGGATCCGGTGCCTGAGATTCGCGTTGCCGCCGAAGTCCACGTAGATGGTCGGCGTCTCCGTGTCGATCGATTCCAGGTCGTCGTAGGTGACGACCGCGTCCCAGTGCTCGGTGCCCCTGGTGAATTCGAGGTTTCCCGGCGAGGTCAGGCCGATCGTGTCGATCGGCGAGTCGAAGTCGGTCTGGAGGGCATGCCCGAGCCCGAGGGCGGTCTTGCTCGAGGCGCTGGATGCGACGAGCTGGGCCGCTCCGGCGAAGTCGATCTCGACCAGCCAGTCGGCGAGCAGCCACGAGGTTCCGTAGAGCGGCATGAAGATCGATACCAGGCGCTCCCGCTCCTCGTCCTTCTCGCCGGTCACCAGGCGGTACTCGTTGTAGACGGCCGGCAACTCGGTCCGGTAGCCGGTCACGTCGGTGAACCCGGATTCCCGGATTCGCCCGGGTTCGAGCACGGCGTGGGTGGACATCGGCAAGTAGCCGAACACCCTGGTCCCCACTTCGATCCCGTCGGCCTTCGATGCGATCACATCGGCGTACCCCCAGGCCGGGATCCGGCCCAGCGAAACATCGTCGGCCGGATAGAAGTTCCAGTAGCTCATCGCCTCGCCCATCGCCCCGTAGGTGACGTTGTTGGCGGTAAGCGAGAAGTGGTCGACGGCGAGCAGTATCTGGCCGTCTTCGATCTCCAGGTCGTCTCCCGGAATGTCAATGACGGTGGTGTCCCGCATGTCGTCGCGGCGGACTGCGAAGTCGTATGAGTCGGACATGCCGGTGAGCCTACCGCGTCCGGTGAGACACATGCTTTGAGTGTTGCAGCACCTGAACGAAAGCTCCCCGCCTTCTGGCCCGTGGAGTGCCCGGCCGACCGATATGCGAACATATGTTCGTGCGCTGGGACGGTCAGAGAGTGACTGCGGACGGACGCCCCGCCGAAACGGGAGGCGAGCCGACCCTGCCCGGCATGGAAGACGCCGGACTCGGTGCGGTTCGCACCTTCTCCGCTCCCGAGGCGATGGGGACCAGGTTCCATGAGGTCCGGGCCAAGTCGGCCCTCAACCGGGTTCCCGAAGGTCCATACGGCTTCGGCTGGACGGTGAACCCCTACCGGGGCTGCAGTCACGCCTGCGTGTACTGCTTCGCCCGGCCCACTCACACCTACCTCGGCTTCAACGCGGGCCGCGATTTCGAGAAGGAGATCGTGGTCAAGGTGAACGTCCCCGAGGTGCTTCGGACCGAACTCTCCCGCCCTTCCTGGAAACGCGAACTGGTGGCCCTCGGCACCAACACGGACCCCTACCAGTGGGTCGAGAGCAGGTACCGGCTCACCCGTGAAGTGCTGGAAGCCCTCGACGAGGCAGAGACCCCGGTCTCGGTACTGACCAAGTCGCCACTCGTGCTCTCGGACCTGCCTGTCTTCGAGCGCATGAACCGGGCCCGGCCCATCGGAGTGAACCTCTCCGTGCCCACCGTGGACGAAAAGGCCTGGCGGTCGACCGAGCCCCACACGCCGAGCCCCAGGGCGAGACTGGAGGCCGTTGCCGAGCTGAGGCGGCGCGGCATACCCTCCGGCATCCTGATCGCCCCGATCATGCCCGGCATAAACGACCGGCCGGATCAGATCGAGCCGATCCTCCGGGCCGCAAGCGAGGCCGACGCCGACTTCGTCACTCCGATCGCCCTGAACCTGCGAAAGGAGACCCGGACAGTGTTTTTCGACTGGCTGAAGGGCGAGCGGCCGGACCTGGTCCCCGAATACGAAAGTCTCTTCAGCGGCCGGGCGCGACTGCCGAAAGCCGACCAGCAGCGGATCACCTCGGCTGCCCGGGGTCGCTACCGCCGACGGCGAACCGGCGAGAGGGACAGTCCGCCCATGCGACCTCCCGGGGCAATTCCGAAGGCTAAGCCGGCGGCGAAGCCCGCCGAACAGGGTTCACTCTTCGACCAGTGAACCGGCCCGGCGGATGTCCTGACCCTCCGCCGTCCCCTCGAGCTCCGCTTCGAGGACGGCCATGGCATCGGTGAGGCGGGTGCCGTCGGGCAGACAGAGGTCAGGATCGAGTTCCAGCAGCGGGGCCAGCACGAACCGCCGGGAGGTGGTCTCCCGATGGGGCAGCTTCAGCCGGTCGGACTCGTATTCCAGGTCACCCATCAGCAACAGGTCGATGTCGATCACCCGTGGTGAATGCCGGGGCAGGCCGGTTTCGCGACCGAGCTCCGCCTCGACCGACTTGAGCAGGTCGAGCAGGTCCTCGGGCCCGAGGTCACTGTGGACCCGGATCGCCGCGTTGAGAAAGTCGGGCTGGTCGAGGATCTCCCCCACCGGCTCGGTCTCCCAGGCAGAGGACACGGCTTCGATCACGAGCCCCTTCCGTCCCAGCCTGTCGATCGCGTCGCGAAGGTGGCCGTGACGGTCGCCTATGTTCGATCCTAGACCGAGGTAGATCTCGAGGCTGCCGGCCGCTGAATCCGGGCCGGGATCAGTAGTCATCACGGCGGCGGAAGACCTCGACCGAAGCGCCGTCCATGGTCACCGGGACGGGCGGCACCGGCTTGGTCGCCCTCAGCCTGACCGCCTGGAGCCCGAAGTTGTCGAGCAGACCCTGGGCCAGTACGGCAACGAGCCGCTCGAGGGTGCGGTAGCGGGTGTCCATCGCCATCTCCACGAGCCAGGCCGTCACTTCGCCGTAGTCGACCGTGTCCTCGACCTGATCGGTCGCGGTGGCCTGGCATGCGAAGGGCTCCATTTCGACGTCGAAGATCATGCGCTGCCCGACTTCCTGCTCGGCCTGGGTGACCCCATGGTTGGTGTGGGCTATCACGCCCTCGAGCCGGATGATGACTTCGCCGTTATCGCCTTTGAGCATGGTCAGAACCTATCCGCGAGCCGGGTCCGGGTTGCCCGCAGCAGACTCGATGGCATCGGCCACCCGGATCGCCTGAACCACGGGAGCCACGTCATGGACACGAACCATCGAGGCTCCACCCCGCATCGCGGCGAGACAGGCGGCGATCGTCCCGCCGAGGCGATGAGCTTCATCGGCCCCGTTGTCGAGCTTTCCGATGAACGACTTGCGCGAGGGCCCGACCAGGACTTTCAGACGCATATTGCTGAAAGCCTCGATCCATTTGAGAAGCGAAAGATTGTGATCGACCGTCTTGCCGAACCCGATGCCCGGATCGATCCAGATCTTCTCCCTGTCTATTCCCGCCTTGTCGGCCTGGCCGACCCGGATCGCCAGAAGTTCGGCCACCTCCGCGACTACGTCGCCGTAATGCGGATCGGCCTGCATGGTGCGAGGGGTTCCGAGCATGTGCATGAGAACCACCTCGACTCCGGTCCCCGCGCATACGGCGGCCATGTCCATGTCACCGGCGAGGGCGGTCACGTCATTCACCATCGTCGCGCCGGCGTCGATGGCCAGGGCCGCTACCTCTGCCTTGGTGGTATCGATGGAAATCGGGGCGATGCCGGCCAGTCCTTCGATCACCGGGATCACGCGGCGAACTTCCTCCTCCATTGGCACCGCCTCCGCGCCCGGCCTGGTTGACTCGCCCCCGATGTCCAGCACGTCGGCGCCCTCCCGGGCCAGCCGTTTGCCGTGCTCGATCGCTTTCTCGTGGTCGAAGAACTCGCCCCCGTCCGAGAACGAGTCCGGCGTCACGTTGACGATTCCCATCACCTTCACCGGCCTGCACCTCCGGCGATTTCGGTGGCGGCGCGGATGCCCGAACTGATCGCACCGTCCATGTAGCCGGCGTTGACGGTCGCGGTCTCGGCACCGGCCCAGTGGAGCGGACCAACCGGGGCCCTGAGGCCGGCACCGTAGGTCAGCCAGGCGCCGGTCGGGAGGTAGCCGCCGTAGCAACCGCGCGCGAACTCGTCGACCGCCCAGGCCTTGTCCACGAAGTGCTCCGGTTGCGCAGCCCTGGGCCCGAAAAGCCGGACCAGGCAGTCCAGCACAATCTGCCGCCTCTCCTCCGGGGGAAGGTCGGTGGCATTCCGGGCGGCGTTGCCTTCAAGGAACGCGAGCAGGACGCCCGGGCTGCCCGAGGGCGGAGAGTTGTCGAAGGTGACCGAGACCGGCCCGTCGGCGCTGGTTGCCTG
>JAGQUR010000077.1:12764-14728 GCA_020438395.1 Solirubrobacterales bacterium
ACCGCCGCCCGGGCGGAGACCGTCAGTCCGTCGGCCTCGATCGTGACCGGATGGGGACCGACCTCGACCGGAGCCTCCCCGACGTCACCCGGCATCTGACGCCAGCGAACGCTGCGGACCGGATGACCGAGGTGCACGGCATCGCCGAGATCGGCCGCCATGCGCTCGGAGATCAACTGCGTTCCTCCGACCACTCTCGAATCCTGCGCGCCACCTTCCGCGTCGAGCATCTTTTCGAGCGACCCGCCGGAAGACCGGACGTAGAAGAGAGCGTGAAGCAGGGAGACGTCCTCCGGTTCGGCGGCCCAGACCGCCTGGATTGCCAGTCGAAGCAGATCCCTTGCCGCCGGAGTTTTCGCGTTGCGCCGGGCCCAGGTGGCAAAGGTCTCGGCATCCCAGCGGGCCAGTTCGGTCTGGGTCCAGGGCCGCTCGACATCCACCTTCGCGGCCATCCGTTCGAGCCGCTTCAGGGCTACCCCGACTTCAGCCAGGGAAACGGGGTTCAGCCTGGGGATGGTGCCCGAGTAGGTGCGAGCCTTGCCGCCGCGCTCGAATACGTTCCTGCCTTCGCACCAGGTGGGGAAAGTCTCGAGCCCGAGTTCGCGGATCAGGGCCAGCACCTGGTCCTGTCCCGGACCCACCCATTGACCACCCAGTTCAACGATCTCGCCGCTGCCGATCGGTTCGTTGAGGGTCCGGCCACCGACCCGGTCGCGGGCCTCGACCACGGTCACGTCCACCCCGAGGCGTTTCAGTTCGCGGGCAGCGGAAAGTCCGGCCAACCCGGCACCGACAACGACAACTTCGGATTCGATCGATTCGACGGACATGCGGGGAGTATCCCTGACTCGGTCCGGGAGTCGCGGAGCGCGGAAACCGCCGCCGGGGAAGGCCCCCGCGGAATTCTGAGCCGGCTCAGCTCCGGTCGGAGCGCATGTCCGTCATACCGCCGGCGTATCCGGGGCGCGGCGGCGAAGGTGACGGCTCGGTGGTCGGCTTGTTGACCGGCTCCGGCTCCGAGGGGTAATCCTCCTCGGTCGCATCGGGCTCACTCTCGGGCGGGAACACCTCTTCCTCGCTGGCGCCTTCGAGCAGCGCGACGAACTGGTCGGCGTCGATCGTCTCCCGGACCAGCAGGATCTCGGAGATCCTCTCGAGGTCATCGCGACGCTCGTCGAGGATGTCCCGCGCAGTCTGGTGGGCGTTCTCGACGATGCGACGGATCTCGTCGTCGATCTCGCGGGCGATCTCGTCCGAATAGTCCGGCTCCGAGCCCATGTCACGGCCAAGGAAGGGCTGGCCCCGGTCGTGCCCGAAGACCCGGGGGCCGAGCCGCTCGGACATGCCGAAGCGCATCACCATCTGTTTGGCGGTCCCGGTGACCTTCTCGAGGTCGTTCGAGGCCCCGGTAGTGACCTCGTTGAAGACCAGTTCCTCCGCGGCACGACCGCCGAGGGTCATCGCCATGGTCTCGGTCAGCTCCGCCCGGGAAGTCAGGAACTTGTCCTCCGCGGGGAGGGAAATCGTGTACCCGAGGGCCTGGCCACGGCTGATCACGGACACCTTGTGGACCGGATCGCAATTCGGGAGCAGGTGGCCGACGATCGCGTGACCCATCTCGTGGTACGCGGTGATCTTCCGTTCCTTCTCGGACATGATCCGGGTCTTCTTCTCCGGACCGGCGATCACCCGCATGATCCCTTCCTCAAGCTCGTTCTGGGTGATCTCGCGCTTGCCCGAACGGGCGGTCAGCAGGGCGGCCTCGTTGATCAGGTTGGAAAGGTCGGCACCGGTGAATCCCGGGGTCTGGCCGGCCAGCGCGTCGAGGTCAATCCCGGCAGCGAGGGGCTTGCCGCGGGAATGGACTTCGAGGATCTTCTTGCGGCCCAGGCGGTCGGGGCGATCGACCGCCACCTGACGGTCGAAGCGGCCCGGACGAAGCAGCGCCGGGTCGAGGATGTCGG
>JAGQUR010000078.1 GCA_020438395.1 Solirubrobacterales bacterium
GACGACCGGCCCTACATCGCCCCCTTCCAGGGCAACATCACCGAGCTCTGCCCGGTCGGCGCGTTGACTTCCTACACCTACCGGTTCCAGGCCCGGCCCTGGGACATCGAGCAGGGTGGCTCGGTTTGCACCCTCTGCCCGAGCCAATGCAACGTGAGCTTCACGATCCGCGACGAACAGGTCAAGCGCGTGCTCGATCGTGAAAACGACGCGGTCGACGACGGCTGGCTCTGCGACCGCGGCCGTTACGGCTTCCAGGCGATGTACTCCCAGGACCGGGTCATGAACCCGCTGCGATACGTCGACGGCCACCCGGTCCCCGCGCAGTGGGCTGAGGGCCTCGAGATCGCATCGATCGGCCTCGCGGCCGCCGAAGGGAAGGTCGCCGCCCTGGTCGGCGATGCCTCGAACGAGGAAGCATTCATCCTGCAGGACCTGATCCGCAACGGTCTCGGCTCGAATGACATCGACTCCCGCCAGGCCCGGACGATCGCCCGCGAACAGAGGGTCAGGCTCGATGACCCGGCTACCCAGGCCCGGGTCGCCGACATCGATCACGCCGACGTGGTGCTCGTGCTCGGCACCGACCCGATCCACTCCGCGCCGGCGTTTGACCTGCGGGTACGCAAGGCGGTCCGCCGCAACTGCGCCGCGCTGGCGGTCGCAACCGAGCGGCCTTCGGCCCTGGATGGCGGCGCGACCGAAGTAGACCGGATCAAGCCCGGCCAGACCGCCGGTTATCTGGCCGGCCTGCTGGAACAGGTTCGGTCCGGGTCGAGCGAAGGCATCGCCGGCCTGCTCAGGGATTCGAGCCACACGGTCGTGATCTGGGGCGAGCGGATCGGTCGCGGTGAGAGCGGCCCGGCGGCGATCGAGTCACTGCTGGAGCTTGCCGAAGCACTCGACCTGGCCGGTCAGGAGGAATCCGGAATGATCGAGATTCCGGATGTCGCCAACGCCCGCGGCCTGCGCGAGGTTGGCTGCCTGCCCGACGCCGGTCCGGGACTCTCCGGTCTGGAAGCCGGACGTGACGTTGACGCGATCAAGGATGGTCTGATTTCCGGTGACGTCCGGGCGATCGTCCTCTACGGAGTCGACCCGCTGCGTGATTTCCCGGATACCGACGGCTGGCGTCGCGCCCTCGAGGCCGCCGACTTCGTGATCCACTTCACGATGGCCTCGACCGATACCACCGAATTCGCGGACGTCGTCTTTCCGCTCGAGTCGCATGCCGAGAAGGACGGCACCATCACCCACACGGAGGGTCGCCTGCAGCGGGTCCGTCCGGCCGCAGCCCGCCCCGGAGACATCCGCGGAGGCTGGCACGTCCTCGCCGAGCTCGCAGCCGCCCTCGGCCACGAGACCGGAATCCACGCCGTGCCGGAGGCGCTTCAGCGCATCACGGAGTCCGTCCCCTTCTATTCCGGCCTCACCGACGCCGAAATCGGAGGACGCGGCATCCGTTGGCAGGAACGTCCCGCCGCACAGGCCTGGAATGAGGCGGTATCCGTTGGGGGTCCCGACGGAACTCCCGGCGAAGTCCGGCCGGCAGGATCCCCAACGGATGCCGCCCCCGCCGATGGCCTGGTTCTCGGGACATATCGCGACCTGTGGGCGAACAGCACCACGGACCTGAGTCCCGCCTTGAGTTATCTGATCCCGGCACAGAGGCTCGAAGTGTCGGTGGCTGATGCCGAACGCCTGGGATTGAGCAAGGGTGATGAGGTTGCCGTGAAGTCGGGGGATACCGAGGTGACCGCGTTCGTGGCGATCCGGGCGGCCCTGCCCGAAGGGACCTGCTTCCTGATGGAGGGCACCCAGCAGGGCAACGCCAACGTATTTGCGAACGGCAGGCCCGCGATCGTCGAAATCGGCAAGGCGACGCCTGCGCTGGAAGTCGTGGCCGGAAACGGGAACGGGGGAGAGTAGTGCCGGATCTCGTCCTGGGCCTGCCGCTGGCCGACACCAACTTCGTCGACGCGACCTGGATCATGATCGTCAAGTCGCTGGTCATCTTCATCGTGATCCTTTCGCTGGTCCCGCTGCTGCTGCTCGGCGAGCGCAAGCTCCTCGGCCGCTTCCAGCAGCGCTATGGACCCAACCGGGTCGGCCCCTACGGAATGATGCAGCCCCTGGCCGACGTCGGCAAGCTGCTCTCCAAGCAGGCCTTCCGGCCGAAGGGTGCGGTTCCTCTCCTCTACGAGCTGGCCCCCGCCCTGACCATCATCTCGGCGGTCCTGACCCTGGCGATCCTGCCCTTCGGCGACGTCCAGGGTGACGTCGGCTTCTACGGCATCGATGTGCCGATCGGCATCCTCTACTTCTTCGCCTTCAGTTCGATCGCCTTCTACGGTCTGCTGCTCGGCGGCTGGGCCTCCGGCTCCAAGTACTCCTTCCTCGGCGCGATGCGCTCCGCCGCCCAGCTGATCTCCTACGAGATCGCGATGGGGCTTTCGCTGCTCGGCGTGGTGATGATGGCCGGATCCCTTTCGCTGGTCGACATCGTCAAGGCCCAGGGTGAGATCTGGTACGTGGTACCGCAGATCGTCGGCTTCCTGATCTTCCTGGTCGCCGGCTTCGCGGAAACCAACCGGCCGCCCTTCGACCTTCCCGAGGCGGACGCCGAGCTGGTTGCCGGTTACGGCACCGAGTATGGCGGCATGCGCTTCGGCTCCTTCATGTTCGCCGAGTACATGGAGATGCTGATCGTCTCCGGCATCGCCTCGACCATGTTCCTCGGCGGCTGGATGGGCCCCGGACCGCCCGGCCTCGACCCGGTCTGGATGCTGCTGAAGATGATCATCCTGACCGTCTTCTTCATCTGGATCCGCGCCACCCTGCCGCGATTTCGCTACGACCAGCTGATGAGCTTCGGCTGGAAGATCCTGCTCCCGATCGCGACTCTCAACGTGCTCGTGACCGCCGTTCTGGTGGTGGTCACGTGAGCATTCGTCCCGACGAGATCAAGGTTGTTCCGCGCGGTCCCGAGCCGGGCGGCATGGGCGGCGCCTATCGTGCCTTCGGCGAGACCCTGCGGGGTCTCCGGACCACCATGGGCCGGCTCTTCGAGAAGCCGGTGACAATCCAGTACCCGGAGGAGAAGACCCCGGTCTATCCGCGATTCCGCGGACGCCACAAGCTGCACAAGTTCGAGGATTCCGGGCTGGAGAAATGTGTCGGCTGCTCACTCTGCGCCGCGGCCTGCCCGGCCGAGTGCATCAGGGTGGTCGCCGCCGAGAACGATCCCGAGAACCGGGTCTCGGGCGGCGAGCGCTACGCCGCGGTCTACGAAATCAACCTCGCCCGCTGCATCTTCTGCGGCTATTGCGAGATCGCCTGCCCCTTCGATGCGATCACCATGGGTCATGACTACGAAATGGCCGACTACAACCGCTCGGACCTGATCTTCACCAAGGAGATGCTGCTGGCCGAGTCACTCGAGCGGACGCCGCTGAGGGGAGAGGGCGAGTAGTGGAACAGATCGCCTTCTTCGTCGGCGCGATCGGCGCCCTCGGGGCCGCGTTCGCCGTGGTCATCGTCAAGAACCCGTTCTACAGTGTGCTGGCCCTGGTCATTCACCTGGTTTTCCTGGCCGGGATATTCCTTCTGCTCATGGCCCAGTTCCTCGCCGCCGCCCTGATCGTGGTCTACGCCGGCGCGGTCATGGTGCTCTACGTCTTCGTTGCCGCCTATGTCGGCGGAATAGAGGAACCGAAATGGGATTCCTCGCCGGAGCTCAGGATCGTCGGCCCGATCCTCGCAGTCGCCCTCTTCATCGCGATCTCGATCGCAGTGCTCGGCTCCGGCCTCTCTGCGCTCGGAACACCGGGCCCGGATGACGTTCCCTCGGGCTTTGGCACGCCGGAAGCGGTCGGCCACCTGATGATGGAGGACTTCCTGATCGCCTTCGAAGCGGCCTCGCTGCTGCTGCTCATAGCGGCGGTCGCGGCGATCGTGCTCGCCGGGCGCCGCCGGGAAGACCGGAAGAAGCTGCCGGGCGGAGAGGGTGCCTGATGGACATCGAGTGGTATCTCGTCCTCTCGGCGCTGCTCTTCGCGACCGGTTTCATCGGGGTCATGGTCCGCCGCAACCCGGTGGTGATCCTGCTCTGCCTCGAACTCATGCTGAGCGCCGGAGCACTCGCCCTGCTCGCCTTCAGCCGCATGCTGGGAAACCAGGATGGTCAGGTCTTCGTGCTGATCGTGCTGGTGGTGGCGGCCTGTGAGGTCGTGGTCGGTCTCGGGCTGGTCGTCGCCATGTACAGACGCCGGCTTCCGCTCGACGTGGACGAGATCAAGGAGCTCAAGGGATGACCGCCACCTGGGCATGGCTGGTCCTGCTCTTTCCCCTGCTCGGGTCGCTGACCATCGGTTTCGGCTTCAAGGTGCTGCCCGCCAGGGTCGCCGGCCTGATTGGCATCTCGGCGATCGTGGCCGCGTTCATCTGCGGGATCCTGGCCCTGATCGGCCTTCAGGGAGAGCCTTCGGAATCGCGCCACGTTGCCTCCAGCCTCTGGGAGTACGCAAACGTCGGCGGACTCAGGATCGACCTCGGGATCTACGTCGATCCGCTCTCGATATTCATGGTGCTCGTGGTCACCGGCGTCTCGAGCCTGATCCACATCTACTCGTACAGCTACATGAAGTCGGACCAGGGCTATCACCGGTTCTTCAGTTACCTGAACTTCTTCGTCTTCTCGATGCTGGTGCTGGTCCTGGGTGGCAACTTCATCATGCTGATCGTCGGCTGGGCCCTGGTCGGCTTTGCCTCCTACGCGTTGATCAGCTACTGGTACCGCCGCAACACCGCCACCAAGGCCGGCATGAAGGCCTTCGTCATCAACGTGGTCGGTGACATCGGCCTCTACATCGCGGCGATCCTGATCTTCAAGAACCTCGGCTCGGTTGACTACGGCACCGTCTTCGAGAAGGCCCCGGAGGTCTTCACCACCAACGAATGGGAAATCGTCGCGATCTGCCTCTGTCTGCTGGTCGGAGCCTTCGCCAAGTCCGCCCAGATGCCGTTCCACACATGGCTCGCCGACGCCATGGAAGGTCCGACCCCGGTCTCCTCGCTGATCCATGCCGCGACCATGGTCACCGCCGGCGTCTACCTGATCGCCCGCTGCCACTCCCTCTTCGAGCTCGCCCCGACCGCCGCCGACGTCGCCGCCTGGGTAGGGCTCGCGACCCTGATGATCGCCGGGACGATCGCGATCGCGGTGACCGACCTCAAACGGATCATCGCCTACTCGACCATGAGCCAGATCGGCTACATGTTCGTCGGCGTCGGCATCGGCGCCTACTCGGCCGGGATGTTCCACCTGATGACGCATGCTTTCTTCAAGGCCCTGCTCTTCATGGCGGCCGGTTCGATCATCTCGGCGATGGCCAACATGCAGGACATCGACAAGATGAAGGGCTTTCGCAAGGCGATGCCGTTCACCGCGGCGATGCTGATCATCGGTGCGCTGGCCCTCTCCGGCTTCCCGGGCACTTCGGGGTGGTTCTCCAAGGACGAGATCATCGACTTCGCCCACTTCCGCGGCGGCATGTACGACTGGATGTGGGCCGGCATGCTGATCGGCGCCTTCATGACCGCGGTCTACTCGTTCCGGATCATCTTCCGGATCCTGCCCGGTCCGGCCTGCAAGGAAGCCGAGTACCTGGAGGAGCACGGTCACGTGATCCACGGTGAGCCGAAGAACCCGGCCACCGGTGAGCTCGAGGACACCGAAGTCGGCTACCCCGGCGAGGAACATCACATCGCGGAGCAGGCCGGCGGCATGAAATTCGCCATGTCGGTGCTCGGCATCCTGGCCCTGATCGGCGGACTGGTACAGGTCCCCGGGGTCGACGAGGTGATCACCAATTTCCTCGAGCCCACCTTCGAGGATTCGGTCTTTGCGCACATGCATCCGAGCACCCATGAAGCCTGGGTGGGTCTCGGCGAGGGAGCCCTGATCTCGATCCTGGGCATCACCTTCACCTGGTTCCTCTACATCAGGCGGCCCGACCTTCCCGTGAAGTTCCGCGAACGCTTCAGGGCGGTACACGCACTCTGCGTGAACAAGTGGTACGGCGACGAGATCATCGATTTCCTGATCGTCAGCCCGGTCAAGGCATTCGGCCGCTTCTGCAACCGGGTCTTCGAGCGCTTCGCGATCGACGGCGCCACGGCCGGGGTTGCCGGCCTGACCCGCTCCGCCGGAGCTGCGGTCCGTGACATGCAGTCGGGCATGCTGCGCGGATACGCCGTGCTGATGCTCTTCGGCATCCTCGCCATCGCCATCTACTTCCTGATCCGGAGCATCTGATGCTGAGTTCGATCATCTGGACTCCGCTTGTTTTCGGCCTGATCGGCTTGCTGGTCCCGAGGCGCTTCACCGCCTGGGTTGCTGTTCTCGGCGCGGTCATCACCCTCGGTCTCTCGATCGGGGTGCTGGCCGGATTCGACCCCGACGGCGGCATGCAGTACGTCACCGACGTTTCCTGGATCCCCGGACTCGGCGTCGACTACAGCCTCGGGATCGACGGGGTCTCGATCTTCCTGGTGATGCTGACCACTGTCGCCTGGATTCCGGCGATCTGCTTCTCCGCCATGCGGAGCACCGAACGGCCGGCGCTCTATTACCTGATGCTGCTGGCCGGGGAGACTTCGACCCTGGGTGCCTTCCTGGCCCAGGACCTGCTGCTCTTCGTCCTCTTCTTCGACCTGATGATCGTGCCCTTTTACTTCCTGTTCGGAGTCTGGGGCCGCGACCGCGGTGGTGAAGACGATCACGCCGGGAGCCCCGGCGAAGGAGCGGTGAGCGTCCAGTCGGCGACCCTGAAGATGATCGTCTTCACCCTGATCGGGTCGCTTCTGATGCTGGTCGGTGCGATCGCTGCGGCAGTCATCTCGGCCGACGGAGGCGAGCTCACCTTTTCGATCCAGACGATCGTCGCCCGCGGTCTGCCGGAGGGCTCGCAGAACTGGATCTTCTGGTTCTTCGCTGCGGCCTTCCTGGTCAAGATGCCGGCTTTCCCGCTGCACGGCTGGATGCCGGATTCATATCGGGCAGCTCCGCTGCCGGCCCTCGCGGTCTTCTCGGCGGTGCTCTCCAAGGTCGGCGCCTACGGCTTCCTGCGGGTCGTCCTACCGATGATGCCCGATGCTTCCGACCTCTTCCAGACCACCATGCTGGTGCTCGCGATCGCCTCGATCATCTACGGCTCGGCGATGGCGTTCACCAAGACGGACCTGCGGCTGGTGCTTGGATTCTCCTCGGTCGCCCAGCTCGGTTTCATCACCGCCGGCATCTTCGCCTTCGACTCCACCGGCGCCGAGGGTGCGGTCCTGCAGATGGTCAATCACGGCCTGGTCGTCGTGCCCGCCTTCCTGATCGTCGCGATGATCGCGGAACGGACCGGCTCGGAAGAACTCGGCCCGATGGGTGGCCTCGCGAAGAAGGCCCCGGTCTTTGCCGTGATCTTCCTGATCGTCTCGATGGCGACCCTGGCGATCCCCGCCTCGGCCAACTTCATCGGTGAGTTCTACATCCTGAACGGCCTCTTCCAGGTCGGCGCGGCCTGGGCAATCGTGGCCTCGGTCGGCGTCGCGCTCGCCGCCTTCTACGCCCTGCGCATGTACCAGCTGACCATGCACAACCCCCTGCCCGAGGGATCGGACTCGCGGGAGATCTCACTGCGCGATGCCCTGGTCCTGGTTCCGATGGTCGGAATCGTGGTCGTGCTCGCCTTCTGTCCCCAGTTGATCATCCACGGTTCCGAACAGGCGGTCGACTCGTCGATCGCGATCGTCCGGGAGGTCGCGAAGTGACCTTCGACGCACCGACCATCGACTACGCCGGCCTCTCGCCGATCATCGCGCTGACCGCCGGCCTCGTCGTGATCGTGCTGGCCGCGGTCTTCGACCGGGTCAAGCGCTTCGGCCCGGGCCTGGCGCTGCTGACCTACGCGGTAACGGCTGGCTGCCTGATCTGGCAGTGGAACGCCGACCTCGACCTGGTTTCGGGGGCGCTGCGAATCGACGGCCTCGCGGTCACCCTCTCACTGCTTGCGGTGATCGCCGCGGCGGTGTCGGTCCTTCTGGCCATCGGGGACCCGTCGGAGACCCAGGCTGGCCGCAGCGACTGGCTGGCGCTGCTCACCGGGTCACTGCTCGGCATGGTGATCCTCGCCCAGGCGACCAGCATGCTGACCTTCTTTGTCGGCCTGGAGCTGCTCTCGATCCCGCTCTATGCGCTATGCGGCACCAACCTGCGCCGACGCGAATCGCTCGAGTCCGGGCTCAAATACCTGATCGTGGGATCGGTCGGTTCGGCCACCCTGCTCTACGGACTGGCAATGATCTACGGCGCCTCGGGGGCGACCGGATTCCAGGCGATTGCCGATGGCCTTCAGGCCGGCGACGGCATGCTCTCGGACTCCCTGACCCTGGTCGGGGTGGGACTGGTCGCGGTCGGTCTCGCCTTCAAGGTCTCGATCGCCCCCTTCCACCAATGGACCCCCGACGTCTACCAGGGAGCGCCGACCCCGGTCACCGCCTTCATGGCGGTCGCGACCAAGGCGGCGGCCTTCGCCGTGTTCATCCGCTTCTTCCTGGTTGCCCTCGGTCCGCTGGCGGACCAGTGGGATGTGATGCTGGCAGCCCTGGCAGCGCTCTCGATAGTGGTCGGCAACGTTGGTGCCCTCGCGCAGACTTCGCTCAAGCGCATGCTCGGGTACTCGGGCATCGCCCAGGCCGGTTACATGCTGGCCGGGATCGTCACCGCCACCCAGGCGGGAGTGGACGCGCTCGTCTTCTATCTCTCCGCCTACGTGGCGATGAACGTCGCTGCCTTCGCAGTCGTGGTGATCCGCGAGCGCCAGACCGGGTTCTCCGATGACATTTCGACGCTTCGCGGACTCGGTCGCGAGAAACCGCTGCTCGCCTGGCCGCTGACCATCGCCATGCTCGCCCTGGCCGGACTGCCGCCCACGGCGGGCTTCATCGGCAAGCTGTACCTGATCGAGGCCCTGATCGATGACGACTGGACCTGGCTTGCGGTGATGATCGCGATCGGGACCATGATTTCGCTCGGCTACTACCTGCGGGTCGTCGCGGCCCTCTGGATGAGCCCGGCCGGCGAAGCCGAGGGTGACGCCGCGATCGACACGGCTTCCCTGCCACCCCAGATCGCCGGTGCCCAGGCAGATCCCTTCGAGGACCCCGGCGCAGACCGCCGCTGGTACCTGGTCGCTCCGGCCCTTATCGCCATGGCGGCAGCCCTCTTCTTCGGAGTCATCCCCCAGCCGCTGGTCGACTTCGCCCAGCACGCCGGTGACGCCTTGAGCGTGTGGGTTCCCTAGCTCCGGCAGAGCCCTGCCCATCCATTCTTTAAGGCGAGTGGGCAGGGCGGTTTTCCGTGGTCGTCCGGCGCAGACCGGACGACATGCAGTTAAGTATGCCGATGCTCTGGATCGTCCTTACGATCATCGTTTCGACCCTGATCGGCCTCCTCTCCGAGCGACGCTGGCCGTTTCAGGCGGGAAATGCCTCGCGGCGTTCGCTGGTGCTGATGCTCTACGTGATCCTTCCCCCGATCATCTTCGTGAACCTGGTTCACGTCGAGTTTCACGGCGGCGTGGGGATCGGCCTCGCGCTGGGGCTCCTCTCGATCGCGACCGTCGGCCTGGTCGCCTGGTTCATCGCGGTCAGGTTGCTGAACCTGCCCCGGCCGACCGCCGGTGCGGTGATCGTCTGCTCGCTCCTGGCCAATTCCAGCTTTCTCGGATATCCGATGGTCCTGACCCTGATGGGCGGCGACGACCTGACCGAGGGTGTCGTCTATGACGTGATCGTCAACGGGATGTCCCTGATGCTCTTCGCCTTCGGGGTCGGAGCGGCCTTCGGCACCAGGGCGGGGGAGGGACTGCGTGAGCGGGTCAAGGCCTTCTTCTTCAAGAATCCTCTTCTGATCGCCGCGGTCCTCGGGCTGCTGGCCCCGGACGTGCTCGCTCCCGACTGGCTGGTCGACGCCTCGAGGGTGCTGGTGATGCTGATCCTGCCCCTCGGCTTCTTCGCGGTGGGCGCAGTGCTGGCGGAAGAGGAAAGGGAGGGAAACATCCGGCTGCCGCCGAAGCTGCACCGCCCGGTGGCCGGGATCATCTTCACCCGCCTCGTGCTCTCGCCGGGCCTGCTGATTCTCCTCTCGATGCCGTTCTCCGGAATTCCACCCTCGTACTACCTGCTCGCCTCGATGCCGACCGGGATCAACTCGATGATCGTCGGGCACGCCTACGGCCTCGATCTGCGCACGACCGCCGAGGCGATCGTCTACACGACCACGATCGTGCTGGTGGCGGTGGCGGGCTGGGTGCTGATCACCTGAGCCCCCCGGGACCCGCGTATCGGCGAAGATCGAAAGATGATCCAGCACGTGGCGCTTGAAGTGAGCCCCGCACTGTTGCCTGCCGAAGGTGAGTTCTGGCAGGCAGTCGGCTTCGCGCGGGTTCCCGTCCCCGAAGCCCTGGGGAGCGGCTTCGACTGGTACGAGCGGGAGGGAACCCAGATCCATTTGATGGAGGTGGCTGACCCTTCCGCACCTCCGGTCCGCGGACATGTTGCCGTCGTCCCCGCGGACTTCAACACCGCGATCGAGCGGGTGGAAGGAGCCGGCTTCGAGGTGACGGAGTCCCGCCAGCTGTGGGGGGCGCGTCGGGCAAAGGCCAGGACCCCGGCCGGTCACGTGGTCGAACTGATGGAGTTTCCGCCTTGAACGAAGCCGGGTCGAACTTGTGGCGAATAATCGCGATCGTTGCGGCAACCGGTCTCGCGCTGGCCTTGCTTGGTTCGCGGTCGGCCGCCGAGGGTGAAGTCGTGGAGGCCCGCAACGGGAACGACACCCCGGTCGTGCTGATCGTCCTGGACGAGCTTCCGACCGCGAGCCTCATGACCGCCGACGGGAAACGGATCAACGCCCGGCGTTTTCCGGAGATCGCCCGCTTCGTCTCCGGAGCGACCTGGTACCGGGACAACGTCGCGGCGGGCGACTTCACTGCCTGGGCCGTGCCGGGGATCCTCACCGGAAATCTGGTCGACGGGGGGACCCTTCCCACCGCGGAAGCACAGCCGGAGAACTTCTTCACCCGCCTGGGGCCGGGGCGGACCGTTCACAGTTTCGAACCGCTGACCGAGCTCTGCCCGATCGAGCTATGTCCCGAGGGGCATCAGGGTGAAACGCCCGACGTGGGGTCCGCCCACGACTTCATCCTGGCCAAGTTCGGGCCATTCGGCCCGAAGGAAGTGAAGACGTGGATCCGGGAGCTTCCGGCCGGACCCGGGACGCTCTCATTCGTTCACGTCCTGTTGCCCCACCAGCCGTTCCGTTTCACGCCGTCCGGGCGCCTGTACCGCCCCGGCCCCCTCGAGATGCCCGCCGACCGGCGCCAGAACGTATGGACGACCGGCCAGCCGGCCGTCACTTTCGTTCAGGCCCGCCACCTCATCCAGCTCGGTTACGCAGACCGGCTGGTTGGCCAGATCATGGACAAGATTCGCGAGAACGGCGACTTCGACGATTCCCTGATCGTCCTGACTGCTGACCACGGCATCTCGTTCGATGCCGCCGATCTCAGGCGCCACGCGGCCGCGAGCAACCTCGGTGCCACCCTCAACCCGCCGCTGATCATCAAGTATCCGGGCCAGGTGAATCCGGTGGTTTCGAGCAGGTCCACGCAGTCGATCGACATTCTGCCGACGATCGCCCGCCAGCTCGGCGCCACGTTGGCGGCCACCGATGGCCAGCCGATCGACGAGGCAACACGGAACCGCGTGATGACGGTAGGCAAGGACGCCTCGCGTCAGATCCAGGTGACGGCGAGTCAGATACGCGCGGACCGCCGAGGCGTTCTCCGAAGCCAGTATCGGCGACTCGGGAACGGGGATCTGTGGCACCTCGGACCCCGGAGGGGCCTGATCGGCCGCCAGGTACGGTCAGCTCCCGCACTGGCGGGCACCCGGCATGTCCTCTATCTCTCTCGGGCGCGGATCCGCAGGGCCGACGCGTCCGACAACGTCGTGCCCGCGCTCGTTTCGGGGAGGCTCGCGGGAATCCGGCCCGGCAGGTTCCTCGCTCTCGCCTGGAACGGGCGGATCGTCGGGACCACCCGTACTTTCCGCTTCCGTAGAAAGGTTCAGTTCGGCGTGATGGTGCCGCCGCGGGTGATGAAGAAGGGCCGCAACCGGGTGACCGTGCTGGTCAACGGCCGGGGTGGTGGCCTGCGGCGGGTGCCCGGTCGCTGAAGCCCATCGGACCGCTTCGCCAGGTGTACATAACCGGTAGGCGAGCGTCGGGCGCGCCTGTTAGGTTCGACGGGTGCGCTACCCGGTCGAGATTTTCACCGCGGAGGAGCAGACCTTGCTCGCTCCCTATTTCACGAATCTCGACCAGCCCGTGTTCGCGCTGACCAACCTGCCGGAGACGGTCAAGGGGGCCCTTTTCGCCCGCTATTCGCGCTACGGCGGCACCCTCCGTCGTCTCTATCTGGACGAGTTCGCGGCCGACGCTGCGGCGGCCGACCCGGAAGGGCACCTGAAGCCTTTCGACGGTGAGGAAGGCCAGAGGGCCGCGCGACTCTACGAAAGCGTCTTCGTCGGTTTCGGAGACGATTCGATCGCCCAGCTCGGCGGTGCCCACGTCGCCTGCGAGTGGGTTTCCAACATCCTCACCAAGGTGCTTCAAAGAGGCAGGCTTGCCGCCTACCTCGAGCAGTCCACCCGCTACATCGCCTATGACCAGGAGATGCCGGGGGGCGGCTACCGGTACCTGCGCGGTGACGCCCTCGACGACCGCTTCGAAGGTGCGATGGACGAGATCTTCCAGATCTACTCCGATTCGCTTTCCACCGTCGAACAGTGGGCGGCGGAGCGGTGGCCGCGCGGCGACGATGAACCCGAGGGACCCTGGCGCCGGTCGATCAAGGCCAAATCCCTCGACCTTCTCCGCGGGCTCCTGCCCGCCTCCACTCTGAGCCATGTCGGCATCTACGCCTCGGGTCAGGCCTGGGAGCAGCTCCTGTTCCGGATGATGGCATCACCCCTGCCGGAGGCCCGGCGGGTCGGCGGCATGATCCTCGAGGAACTGAACAAGGTGATTCCCAGCTTCGTCTCCCGGGTCGGTCGTCCCGACCGGGGCGGCGAATGGATCTCCTTCCTCGAGGAGCGTCGGCAGGCGACCGAGAACTGGGTCGAGCGGCTCGGCCTGGCCGACCGTGAGAACGAGGACGCCGGACCCACGGTGGAGCTGACCAGGGTTCGCGGTTCCGAGGACGACCTGCTGTCGGCCTGTCTCTTCGAGGAATCCGACGCCTCCGAGATTCGGATCCGGGAACGGATCGCAAGACTCGACGCCCGGGAGCGCGAGGAGCTGATGGCGGCAATGATCGGCGAGCGCCGGAACCGGCGCCATCGGCCCGGTCGCGGGTTCGAGTCGGTGTCCTACCGCTTCGAGATCGTCTCGGACTACGGGGCCTTCCGCGACCTCCAGCGTCACCGCATGCTGACCTGTCAGTGGCAGACGCTCACCCCGGACCTGGGGGCCGGTGTGCCGGACGAAATCCGTGAAGCGGGCGTGGGCGGGGCCTACGAGAAGGCCCTGGACATTTCCCGGGCGGAGTACGAACGCCTGCGCGATGCCGGCCACCCGGAAGCCGCGCCCTACGCCCTCTGTCTCGGCTACCGGATCCGCTATGTCCTCGACCTGAATGCCAGGGAGGCGATGCAGCTGATCGAACTCCGATCCGGCCGGGAAGGCCACCCGACCTACCGGGCAGTGGCCCAGGCCATGCATGACGAGATCGCCGACGTGCACCCGGCGGTCGCCGGGGCGATGAGCCATCTCGACACGTCGCTGGAGCCACGGCTCGAGCGCATGCTGTCCGAGATCCGGAACCATCACAAGCAGCTGGCCGCAATCCAGACCTCGAAGGCTCCGCCAGGCTTCTCCGAACTCGGCTGAGTTGCGCCTCTAAGCTGTTTCGATGCTCTCCGCCCGGATTCCCCGCGCGCTGCCCTGCGCCCTCGCCTTTCTGCTGCTGGCGCTGATGGTCGTCTTCGCGGCCTGTTCTTCGGATCCGGAGAGATCCGAGGCGAAGTCCGGCCGCTGGCAGCCCAAGCCGACCATCGCAGCCTGGCAATTCCAGCTTCAGGGACGGATCGACCTCTCGATTGACGCCCCGGTATACGAGGTCGACGGGTTCGATGTTTCGGGAGCCACCGTCGGCAGGCTCCATGCCCGCGGTCGCAAGGTGATCTGTTATATCGACGTCGGCAGCTGGGAGAACTACCGGCCGGACGCGAAGCGCTTCCCGAAATCGGTGATCGGCAAGAAGTACGAGGGCTATCCGAACGAAAGGTGGCTGGACATCCGCCGCTTCCACAAGTTCGCCGGACCGATCAAGGCGCGGATCAGGATGTGCGCCCGCAAGGGTTTCGACGGCCTCGAACCGGACAACATCAACGGCTGGGAGAACCGAACCGGCTTTCCGCTGACCGCCCGGCACCAGCTTCGCTTCAACCGGTGGATCGCCAGGCTCGCTCACCGAAACGGCCTTGCGGTCGGCCTCAAGAACGATGGCCGTCAGGCCCGCAAGCTGGTCGGTGACTTCGACTTCGCGGTGGTGGAACAGTGCTTTCAGTACACCGAATGCGGCCAGTACCGTCCCTTCGTCAGGCACGGCAAGGCGGTTTTCGCGGTCGAGTACGAAAGGCCGACTTCAGCCTTCTGCGGCCGGGCGAAGAAGATCCGCTTCAGTGCCATAGGCAAGGAGTACGACCTCTTCGCAAGGCCGTGGCGGCCCTGTTCCTGACCGGGCAGAAGTTGATCGGTACCCCACTCTTCGTCCTGTACGACTGATTTCCGGGTCAAAGTTCGAACCCTGGCGTTTCGCCCGAGGTGAGTTTCGGTCACTTGACCAGGGCCAGGAGGCTTTCTATTTCGTGGTTTGGTGTGACCTTGGTTCCCGGGGCCCAGGAGTCGTTGCCGGTGACGAGTATCCCGTCGATTCCCGCGTTCTGGGCGCCGCCTACGTCTGTGTCGAGGCGATCGCCGACCATTGCGACCCGCGCCTCGCCAGGCAGCCCCAGCACCTTCAGGCCGAGCTCGAAGATCGGCTTCTCGGGCTTCCCGGCGACCACCGCGCTTCCGCCTGAAGCGGTCTCGACGGCGGCGACGATCGATCCGGTCCCCGGCCACAGGCCGTCGGGCATCGGCATCGTCGGATCGCGTCCGATCGTGGCAAGGAAGGCGCCGGCCCGGACCGCCATCGTCGCCGCCTTCAGCTCCTCGTAGTCGAAGCGCGGATGAGCCGTGACCAGGACGGCCGCCGCCTCGGACCACCGTTCGGCACTCATCAGGTCGAAGCCTGCATCCTGCAGCTGCCCGAGGAATCCGGAAGTCCCGATCGCGTAGATCTTCGCTCCCTTCCCGACCGCCCCTTCGGTCAGCTCGATCAGGGTCTGGCCGGCCGTCACCACCTGGTCCTGGCTGGCGTCGATGCCGTGCTCCTGAAGAATTCTTGCCTGCTCGGCCGGGGTGATCCGGGGACTGTTGGTCACGAAGACGACGGGTTTTTCTTCTGCGGCGAGCCTGTTCAGGGCTTCGGCCGACCCCTCTATCGGATCGTGCCCCAGCCAGACCACCCCGTCGAGGTCGATCAGGAAGCCGTCGTATGAGTCCGACAGGGGCATTGGCCAAGAATAGAGTTGTGGCATGTGCCCGGTCGGTGTCGATCTCACGAATCCGGTCCCTCGCTCGTCCCGGAAGCAGTGAAAGAAAACGAATCGAAAACCCCCGGGCCGCCACCTTTCGAACTGGCGCTCGAGGATCACGGACCGCGCGTCCATTCGTGGCTGGTCACGAGGGTCGGCCCGGACCGGGCCGATGACGTCTTCCAGGAAACGATGCTCTCGGCCCTGAAGGCATGGAACCGGGTGGAAGTCGGGTCTGTCCGGGCCTGGCTCTTCGCGATCGCCCGCAACCGCGCGGTCGACGACGATCGCCGGTTCGGCCGGAGACCGGCACCGGAGGGCGAGATCGACAGCTGGCCCTCTGCAGAGGTCACCGAACGCTTCGAGGACCCGGTCTGGGACCGGGTCCGGGAACTCCCTGACAAGCAGCGAACGGCCGTCACCCTCCGGTTCCGGGGCGATCTGACCCACCGGGAGATCGGCGCGGTCATGGAGACCTCCGAAGCGGCAGCACGCCGGAACGTCTTCGAGGGGCTGAAGCGACTCAGAGAAAGGATCGACGATGAATGAACTCGAGGAAAGACTGACCGCTGAAGAGACCTTCGCCGGGGATGCGGGCTGGGAGGTTCTCCGGTCCGGGTTGCTCGAACGGGCCGATCGGGAAGAGCTGATCGACCTGGCTTACGAACGGCACGAAACTCCCTTTGGCCGTCTGCTGGTCGTGGCCGGTGACGGAGGAATCGTCAGGATCGCCCTTGACGCAGAGCGGGAGGAGGAAGTGCTGGACGTGCTCGCCTCGCGGATCTCGCCGAGAATCGGCCTGGTCGGGCGTGACTCGCTGGCCGCTGCCCGACACCAGCTCGACCGGTACTTCGAGGGTGAACTGACGGAATTCGATCTGACCCTCGACTGGCGGCTGAGCCGGGGCTTCCGGCGCCAGGTGCTGCATGAGACGGCGGCGATCCCTTATGGAAGCACCGCAAGCTACGCGCAGATGGCCGCAAGGGCGGGCAGCCCGAGGGCGGTGAGGGCGGCCGGTTCCGCTCTGGCCACCAATCCCCTGCCGATCGTGGTCCCCTGCCACCGGGTGCTGCGCTCTGACGGCAGGGTCGGTGCCTATCTGGGCGGCACTTCGATGAAGGAAGCGCTCCTTGCCATGGAACGCGACCGGTCACCGGTCTGACCGGCCGTCGGCGTCAGGAGGCGGTGCGGATCGCTTCGAGCAGCTCGGACTTGTTCATCTTCGAGCGACCCTCGATGCCCAGCTCGCTGGCCATCTCGTAGAGCTCCGCCTTGGTCGACTTCTCGCTGACCGACGGGGTGAAGAGCGCTTCCGGTGAGCTCGATTGCGGGCCTGCCGTCGATCCGGCGGGCGAGGTGGTCGCGGCCGGGGTGGGCCCGGAATCGGTCTCGAGGGTGTTGTCGCGCTGGACCTGCCGCCACGCTGCCACCACGACTGCGGTCACCCCGGCGATGCCGATGGCAACGGATTTCCTCATGACTTCGACCATTTGTGACTGGTAGGGAAGCAATTGATCACAGCGGAGACTCTACCGACGATGCGGTTTGGGCTTCTGGACGATTGTCTAGTCTCGGATCGTGAGGATTCCCCGCTCGACGATCTTCTCCGCCCTGGCCCTCGCCGTGTTGCTCCTGTTTGCCCCGGCCCCGAACGCCGCAGCACCTCAGCCGACGGCTCCGGCCGGCTTCGCGCATTCTTCCTACCGGAGCGAAAACGCCTTCAGGGGTGAGATCCTCACGATCAACCGGAAGTTGCGGAAGCGGATGACCGGCAACTCGTGGCATCGTGGCTGCCCGGTCGGGCTGTCCGACCTTCGCCTGCTGAAGCTCCGTTACCGGAGCTTTCCCGGTGCCGTGCGGCGTGGATACCTGGTCGTCCACGAGACCGCAGCCCCACGGATCCTCGGGGTCTTCCGGAGGCTCTTCAACGCCGGCTACCGGATCCGACGCATGCGGCTCGTTGACGCCTACGGGGCTGACGATCACCGGTCGATGAACGCGGACAACACGTCCGCCTTCAATTGTCGCGAAGTGGCCGGCAGGCCCGGGGTCTGGTCACGCCATGCCTTTGGCCGGGCGATAGACGTGAACCCCGTCGAGAACCCCTACGTGGCCGGCAGTCATGTATCGCCGGCCAGGGGACGTCCCTTTGCCAGCCGGACCCCGCGCCGCCGCGGAATGATCAGCCAAGGTGGCCGGGTGGTCCGGATATTCGCCGGGATCGGCTGGGAGTGGGGCGGTGACTGGTACGGGGCCAGGGACTACCAGCACTTCTCGGCAAGCGGCCGGTAGCGCCCGCGCAGTCGGCCCTGCGGCGCGCCCGGTCGATCAGGACTGGCTGGCTCTGGAAACGAACCTGGCCAGGCGGTCGATTTCGGCCGGAGTCAGTCTTCCCTTGAAGGAAGGCATGGAGCCACCGCCGTTTTCTATCTGCTCCTGAACCCGCTGTTCGTCCAGCTTCAGACCGTCCAGGTCGGGACCCACCGGTCCGTTCGCATCGGCTTCGCTGAGCGCGTGGCACCCGGCGCAGCCGGCAGAGTTGAACAGCTCGGCTCCGGCGGTCTTCGCGCCGGAAGGACTCCCCTCGTCGCTGCCGCCGCAACCGGCGATGGCGATCGGGACGATTGACAGCAACAGCAGGAACTTCTTCACGATTTCACCACCATCTCGATGCTCTTGTCTTTGTGGGCGCTGCAGTTGGTCGAATAGGTACCGGGCCGGGAGAGGGGAATGTTCACTTCCTGTCCGGGCGAGATCGCGAAACCCGAAACGAACTGGGTGGCGCTGTCGCGATTGACGATCAGGAGAGTGTCCCCGACGCTGGCTTCGATCCGATCCGGGATGCCGGGAACAGACTCCCCGGAGTCGATCCGGGCCGAGGTGCCCTTCGGGATGACGAGTTCGATCGTCCGGCCTTCCGGCTCGCTTCCGCTTCCAATCAGGAGCACGGCGACGATCGCCGCCACCGCGAGGCCGGCGACCGCGATGACGATCGGGGCCCGGCGCCTGGCCGGACCCCTTTCGTCTTCGCTCTTACTGATCCTGGGCTGTGGCATCGACCTCGACCGTGCCGGCCTTCTCGAAGGTCAGGGTCACCGGAATCGTGTCACCCGCCTTGATCTGACCCTTCAGGTCGAGCAGCATGATGTGAAAGCCGCCGGGTTCGAGGGTGACGGTTTCGCCAGCCGGAATGTCGATCTGGCTGACTTCCTTCATGCCCATCATCGACCCGCCTTCCATGCTGTGATCGGAGTCCATCGAGTCATCCGAACCCATCGAGTCATCCGAACTCATCGAGTCACCGGATTCCATGGAATCCTCGGAACTCGTTGCTTCACCATCGGTGGTGGTCTCGTGGATCTGGGTCATGCCGGCAATGCTCGAAGGCACCTTGGCCGCCGTGAGGCTGTCTCCGTCCTTCGAGTTGATCGTCATGTAGATGGCCCCGGCATCCGCGGTCGGGGTGGTGGGCCGGGCCCAGACATCGGTCACTTCGACTCCCGAGCTTCCGCTGTCGGAGTCATCCGAGCCGCAGGCAGCGACGAAGATGCCGAGGGCAAGCACCACGGTGGCAAGTGGAACTAGCTTTTTCATTGACTTATCTCCTTTCCGGATCGCCTATGCGTCCGGGTTCTGACTGTTGTTGTCAAGCAGGGTTTTCAGGTCATCGGCGATGACGTCGGCATCGGTTCCGAACGGCCACTCGACCTCGACGGTCCCCTTCGGGTCGACCGCGTACAAAAGAGCCGTGTGGCTCACGTCGTAGTTGCCGTCAGCATCCGGCTTGCCGAGCTTGTGGCTTGCGCCGAAAGCCTCATCGGCGCGATTCAGAAGCGCCTGATCGGTGGTGCGAAGCGAGTGGTATTCACCGGGCTCGAAGAAATGAGCCAGGTATCCGTTCAGCACACGACCGGTATCCCGGTCGGGGTCTACCGTGACCATCGACACCTGAACCCGTTCACGCTGTGCGGGGTCCAGCTCCGCCAGGGCGTTACGCAGGTCGGCGAGCGTGGTCGGGCAGACATCCGGACAGGATGTGTAGCCGAAGTAGACCAGCATCAGACCGTCTTCGTTCCCCCTCACGGCGACCTTCTTCCCGCCGGATTGCGGGCTGTAGTCGGGAAGGGACAGATTTCCTGTTTTTGCGGGCGGAACCCGGGTGATGCCGTTCAGTTCGGTGGACGAATCGTCGCTTCCGCATCCGGTCACGATTACCGCCAGTGCGGCTACGAGCAGGATCGGAACGAGAACCCGTCCGAACGTGAGTGAACGTATTCGCAGAACCTCCATGAGGCTCCTTTCACTTCGCTTCGGTGCCGGTCAGGCCGGCCGGTCTCCTGGATCAGGCGAAGTGGGGTGGAGCGCGGGAACCCGATCCGCCCGGGTACCGGATGGCGCGGGCCAGAACGGGTCGGAAATCAAGGCTGGAAGTGAACGGGCGTCGGCTGCGGGGCCGGGCTGAGAGAAGCAGCGCAACTGCCTGGATCGCCCGCTCGCCCGGGTAGAGCCCGGCCAGCAGCAGCCCGAACAGCAGCAGGAAGGGCGCCACCATTAGCAGGGCGCCGATTCCGCTGAGCATCCCGGCGCAGGCCATCAGGCCGAGCAGGCCGAACGCAACATGAAATGTCCGCTTGCGGGCCATCATCTGGAGGTTACAACCATCGCCGGGGTCGGAAGCTTCGGTTTTACACGGGTTATGATCGAACGGATCCGTCGCACTGAGTTCGTAAGCTCCGCTTCGATTAAGGAGTGCGACCCGACCGAAAGCGGGTGCGATGGCAATGGCAGACGTATCGACCGAGGTTCCCCATGGAACCGCAAAGAGATTCGACCTCGCGGCAGGCGAGTCGATCCGGATCGAGACCCCGGACGGGGCGCAGGGCGGCGACTTCAGCTTTCCCGGTTTCGATCAGGCTCTGACCCGAAACAAGCTCGGCTGGAAGCGGTTCGGCCGGCCCTGGCTGGTTTTCGCGGCCGAGCCGGGCGACTCGCTCTTCGACGTCGACGGGGAGGCCACCTTCGAACTGGTAGCGCTGGTGGGTGACGGCGTCGCCGACATCATGTACCCGGGCTGTTGGGACGAGGTCTACGAGGACCGCAGACCCGGCTGCCAGGATCTGATCTCGGCAGCGCTTTCGATCGGACGGCGCGACCTGACAGGGATGCTTTCCTTCTTCATCGGATATTCGGCCGATGACATTGCTTACAGGGGGTTGGCGGGGGTCGACCTGAACCCCGGCGACCACCTCGAATTCCGGGCCCTCCGTGACGTCAGCTGTGCTGTCTCGGCCTGTCCGGACCTGGATATTCCGGGCTGGCGGCCGGGTGGGCTAGTGGTGACGGTGAAGGAGCCGGTCCAGTGAGCGCGCCCGGCAGCTTCCGGCTGGCCGTTGCCCAGCCGGTGATCGATCGCCGGGAACCGGAAAGCTCACGGGTCGACGACGCGGTCGAGCTGATCCGCGCCGCGGGTGAGGGCGGAGCGGAGCTGGTTCTGTTTCCCGAGAGCTATCCGGGACCGATCACCGCGGGCCTCGATCACGATGCGGGGCCCGCAGTTGCGGAGGCCTGTCGCGAGACAGGCCTGGCGGCCTGCTGGGGCCGGGTCGAACCGACCGGCGACGGCCGGTTCGTCACAGTCTCGATTCTCACCGACGGCAACGGGAGGGAGGTCGGTCGCTACCTGCGCAGCCACCCTGCCACGGGTGACGTTCACCCGGTTCTCTCGGGAGCGCCGATGGCCCCTGGTCCGGAGCCGGGTCTGTTCGAACTGAATGGCCTCAGGTTCGGGGTGGTCGTCTGCTCGGAACTCTGGAATCCCGAACTCTGCCGCGTGCTGGCCCTGCGGGGTGCCGAGGTACTGCTTGCCCCGGCCGGCGGCGGCTTCCACCGTGTTTCCGACAACTGGCAGCTGATGGCCCGGGCCCGGGCGGTGGAAAACGAAATGTTCGTCGCCCTGACCCAGCAGCTCTTCGACGACGAGTTCGGATCGGCTCTGATCGCCGGCCCCGAGGGCGTTCTGACCGAAGGCACCGACCCGGGACTGCTGATCACCGACCTGGACCTGGAACGGGCCCGCTGGCTCAGGAGCCAGGACGACTCGATGGTCGAACCGAAGCAGTTCAGCTCCCTGCCGGGGCTGCTCCGGGCCCGTCGCCCCGAGCTCTACGGCGAGCTCGGGGCCGATCGGGACGGTCTCTACGACTTCGAGGCCGCCAGCAACTGAGGTTCGGGCCGGCCGACGGGGCGGGGTCCCCTCGGCCGGTCGCTGCTGCTCCGGTCTGTCTTTCCGGCATCCTCCGAGACCTGGTCCTTTCCCGGGATGAGCAGGGCCAGGACCGCCCCGATCGCCAGCACCACGACAGCGACCGGCATGGCGGCGACCACTCCGTCGGTGAACGCCTGCGGACTGGTGAAGCCGCCGTTGGCCGCGAAGATCGAAGAGAGCACGGCGACTCCCATGACCCCGCCGATCTCGCGGATCGCATTGGTCGCTCCCGACGCCTTTCCGGTCTCGACTTCACGCACCGAGGAAACCACGGTCGCGGCGGCGGTCGGGAAGACCAGGGCCATCCCGGTGCCGGCCATCATGAAGGGGACGATGAAGTCACCGAAGGCGGTGGTCGGGCTGGAGATCGCAGTGATCCAGGCGAGACCACCCGCCTGCAGGACCAGGCCCGTGAAGATCAGCGGCCTGGTGCCGATCCGGTCGCTGAGGAAGCCGGCCAGCGGGGCCACGAACATCGGCATGAGGGTCCATGGCAGGGTCCTGATTCCGGCGTCGAGCGGCCCGAGGCCCTGCGCAACCTGGAAGAACTGGCTGAGCAGGAAGATCGCTCCGAAGGTTCCGAAGAACATCGCGAACGAGAGTCCGTTGGTGGCGCTGAAGCCGCGTGAGCGGAAGAAGCGCATCGGCAGCATCGGTTCCCGGGCCCGCAGCTCCCAGGCGACGAAGGCGCCGATCAGGGCCGCTCCGAGGATCAGCGAGGTCAGCACCGTGGTGCTGGTCCAGCCCAGCGACTCGCCCCGAATGATCCCGAAGGTCAGCCCGAACAGTCCGGTTCCGATCAGGCCGAGGCCGGGCAGGTCGAGGGCCTTGTCGGGGCCGGTCGATTCGGGCAGCCGTCGCAAGGCCAGCGGCACCAGTGCGAGTCCGACCGGCACGTTCAGCCAGAAGATCCAGTGCCAGGAGATGCCTTCGACCACCGCCCCGCCGAAGAGCGGCCCGAGGGCGACGCCGAGGCCGCTGATGCCACCCCAGATGCCGAGAGCTGCTCCGCGCTTCTCGGGAGGAAAGGCCCCCGAGACCAGAGTCAGGGTCAGTGGCACCACGATCGCGGCTCCCGCCCCCTGCAGGGCTCTCGCCGCAACCAGCGCGTCGAGGGTGGGGGCCAGGGCCGAGGCTGCGCTTGCCGCTGTGAAGAGCCCGACCCCGATCGCGAACATGCGCCGGCGTCCGAAGCGGTCACCGAGGGCGGCGCCGGTGATCAGCAGGACGGCGAAGGCCAGGGTGTAGGCGTTCACAGTCCATTCGAGCGATTCGATGGTTCCGCCCAGATCGGCCCTGATCGAGGGCAAAGCCACTCCGACCACGAGGTTGTCGAGGGAAGTCATGAAGAGCGCCAGCCCGGTGATGATCAGGGTCCAGATGGCGTTGCTCTTGTTTGGTTTCTCGGCTGTCATTTGTCTCCTAAATGTGTGAGTGCTCACTCACTTGGTGGGTCTGAAAAAGCGGCCTTGCGGCCGCGGTCCGGAACCTGGATCCCGTCAGCTCTCGCGCGGGAAGCAGTCTCCTTCGAAGTCGG
>JAGQUR010000079.1 GCA_020438395.1 Solirubrobacterales bacterium
CTCGACGGTGACGAGTACGTGATCAACGGATCCAAGACCTTCATCACCAACGCGGCCCGGGCCGACTTCATGGTGCTGGTCACCAAGACCGACCCCGACGCCGGTCACGACGGCATCACCCTGATGCTGATCGACATCCGCGACGAGGACGGCAATGACCTGCCCGGCTTCTCGGTCGCCCAGAACCTCGAGAAGCTCGGCATGCATGCCTCCGACACCGGTGAGCTGGTGTTCGAGGACTTCCGGGTCCCCGCCGATTCGGTCCTCGGCCAGGTCGGCAAGGGCTTCTACCACATCAGCTGGGAACTCCAGAGCGAGCGGCTGGTCGCCGCGGCGGGCTCGAATGCCTCGGCCGAGCGCCTGCTCGAGACCGCGATCGAATATGCCAACGACCGCCAGGCCTTCGGCCGTCCGATCGGCAAGTTCCAGGCGATCCGCCACAAGATTGCCGACATGGCGACCAAGATCGAGGCTTCCAAGCAGTTCACCTACTCGGTCGCCTGGCGGGTCAACAACGGTGAGTACCCGGTCCGCGAGATCTCGATGGCCAAGCTGCTCTCCTCGCAGATGGCCTGCGAAGTGGCAGACGAAGTGGTCCAGATCCACGGCGGCTACGGCTACATGAAGGAGTACGAGGTCGAGCGCGCCTGGCGGGACCTGCGCCTGAACCGGATCGGTGCCGGCACCGACGAGGTGATGCTCGAGGTGATCGGCCGCTCCTACGGCCTCTAGCCTTCCCGCCCGGAGAAGCGACGAACACAGCTGGTCGGCGACTTGCCAGGGCGCGATTGCCGGGATAGCTTGGTACTTGATGCGGCTGCCTCCCGTCGATCCAACCGAACCACCCTCGCTGTACAAGCGGGCTATCACGCCAATCGCTCTCTCCTCCGTCGGTCAGTGGTATCTGAAGGGGCCGGCCCCTGTTCTCGATGACCGACTCTTCCGCTGGACCCGTGGCCGGCTCACCTCGGTCCCCGGCATCCCCATCCTGCTGTTGAAGTCCGTGGGCGCGAAGAGCGGCCGGCCACGCCTCAACGCGCTGGGCTACTTCAACGACGGTGAGCGCGTGATCGCGATGGCCTCCAACTACGGCGGTACCAGGAATCCCGCCTGGTACTACAACGTTCGGGCTAACCCCGACGTCACGCTGACGGCGGGCGGGCGCGAGGGTCGGTACCGCGCCGAGATCACCAGCGGAGCCGAGCGCGACCGGCTCTGGGAGTTGGCGAAGGGCTACATCGACGCCTACGAGATGTACGAGGGGATGACGGCCGGAGTCCGCGAAGTTCCCGTCATCGCGTTCACACCGATGGATCCCGAGTAGGGGTCGACCGGCGCGAGGATCAGTGTCCCCCAACGTGCCGCTGCCGGGACAACAGTCGGGCGGGTCGAGGACGGGAAGATCACCATATCCTGACTCGGTAACCGGTTTTTCCCTGCAAGTTCACGGTTTCTTCTCAGGAGAACTAGAATCGCCGTCGTAACTTGACCGCATGGGAGCGAGAGGTCGAATGAGGCTTGGAAATCGCATCAACTGGAGTCACCGCACCGGCCGCCGGATCAGGACCGGCCTTGCCATGACGATCGTCGCGCTCGGCGGCGCCGGGACCGCGATCGCGATCTCGGCCGCGGACACCGAGCCGCCGGCCCCGAAATACAACTCGCTTGCCCGCACGGTCGACCCGATCGGGGCCAACGGACGGGCTCTCAATCTCGCCCGGGTGGTCATCCCTCCGGGGTCCAGACTTCCCCTCCACTATCACCAGGGCACGCAGGTCGGCTACATCCAGTCCGGAGTCCTGACCTACCACGTGCAGTCCGGGCGGGCCCGGCTGATGAGGGGCGCGGGTGATGCCCCGAAGCTGATCCGGGTGATCAGGGCCGGCCAGACTGTGAGGGTGAGGCCGGGCCAGTGGCTGATCGAGCAGCCCTACGACCATCACCGGGCGGCCAACTACGGCCGCAAGCCCGTAGTGGTCCTGCTCGCCAACCTCCTCCTCAAGAACGCGGCACCTTCGAAGCTGATCCCCTAGCGCCGGACGCAAGGGCGGCGCTCAGGCGGCCGGGGTTAGCTCGGCGGTGCAGTGCGCGCAGCGGGTCGCCTTGACCGGGATCTCGGAAAGGCATTCGGGACAATCGCGGTGGGTGGCTTCCTCGTCGCGCTTGAGGTGGTTCATCGGCAGGACCACGAAGAAGTAGATAACCGCCGAGATCGAGAGGAAAGTGATCAGGGCGTTGATGAAGTTGCCGTAGGTGAACACGGACCCGTTGACCGTGAAGCTGAGGGCCGAGAAATCGGGCTCACCGATGATCGCGGCGATGATCGGGGTGAGCAGGTCCTCGACGACCGAATTGACCAGGCCCGTGAACGCGGCTCCGATCACGACCGCCACGGCCAGGTCGATCACGTTGCCGCGGGTGATGAACTCCCGGTAGCCCTGAATCATCTTCACGGGCCGGAAATTACCCGGCGACCCCGACGGGAAATCGGGGCCGCCGGAGAAATCAGCGGGGCCTGGCGCTGAACGTGGTGGTGCCGGAGCAGATGTAGATGTGGGCTCCGTAGAGATCCGGAATCAGGAAGGAGAAGTTGAGCTTCAACTTGCCCGATACCGTCTTTCCGCGCTGTTTCAGGCTGACCTCGTAGTTCTTGGTCGCCTTCGCGCCGACGTTCATCGCGGCCGGCTGCAGGGCCTTGCTCTTGACGGTCCGGCCAACCCTGGCGGCTGCCGTCGGCTGGAACAGTTCGCTGCCGGCCCGGGAGGCGTAGCCACCGGTCGTCTCGAGGCAGAGGGTCGGGACGACGGTGCGGATGCCGGTGACCTTCTTGCCCTTGAGCGCGAAGGTGATCGAGCTTCCGCCCTTGGTCTTGCCCTTGTAAGGCGCGGCGCCGGCGAAGTCCGCGGCGAACAGCGACCAGGCCAGAAAGAGGCAGGTGAACAGGGCGAGGGCTGTTCGGAAGCCACCGTCGGCCAGCCGGGTGCCACTTACGGGACGATTGATCATTTCGGGGTTGTTTCGATTTCTGGTGTTCACTTGGTCACCTTGACCTTGTTGGTGGATTTGACTGGGGAGAAGCCCGGGCCGGAAGCGGTGATGCGGATCGGGTAGATGCCCCGGGCCTGACGGCTGGCGCGGAGGGCCAGTCCGGTCTTCACGGTTCGCCCGGCAGCGACATTGCGCAGGGTCCTGCAGGCAGCCGGCCTGATCGCCTTCCTGACCTTGCCCGTGACGGTCGCGCAGACCTTGACCGTGCTCGCCGTGCCGCCGGAAGCGGTTACCGCCGCGGTCAGGGAAACCTTGCGGCCGGCCTTGACCTTTGCCGTGCCCGGGTTCACCTTGAGGGCGACCTTCGGCTGGGAGGGACCAGTGGGTCCGGTCGGTCCGGTCGGTCCGGTGGGACTGGTGGGTCCGGTGGGCCCGGTCGGGTTCGTCGGACCGGTGGGACCGGTCGGATTGGTCGGTCCGGTCGGCCCCGTGGGTCCGGTCGGCTGGAGCGTCACCAGGCCAAAGGCGGGCTCCTTGCCGTTGCCAACCTTGACCGGGTTCAGGGTGCAGGTGCCTCCACCGGTGCTGGCCGGGACGTGGGCCACGTAGACCGATCCCCGGTCCTGCCAGGTGATCATCGAACCGTCAGGCGAGAAGCGCGGGTAGGCCGGTGCCTGGGCGATCCCGGGGACCGAGCAGCGGTAAGAGGGATCACCGGCGGGCGGGGTCCCGTTCGTATTCCAGAACGAGAACTCGGAGGCGTCCGATCCTTCCGGGGTGACTTCCAGCACCGTGATCCCGTTCGACGAGACATCGAAGCTGTGCATGTCTCCCGCCGCCGGGTCATTGAAACCGAGCCAGGCGTTCGGCTCGGCGCTGCCGGCCTTCTGGACCCAGATCCGCCGGAAGTCGGTGTCGACGAAACCGGCGTAGGGGGTGCCCGGGATCCAGCGTGGGCGGATGTAGTAGGTGTGGCAGTTGATCAGGCAGGGGTTGGTGGTGCCCGGCCCGCTGATGAATGAGACCTTCTGGTTCAGGGTGCAGGGGTTGGTCCAGCAGTCGAAGTAGTGCCAGTCGTAGACGAACATCCCGCCGTCCGGGGAGATCGTCCCTCCGTTGAACGGGGCGAACGAGCCGGCGCCGGTCTTGGGCAGGAGCCAGGAGTCCTTGACCTGGCCGGTCTGCGGATCGAGGAAGTAGGCGAAGGCATTCGAGCTGACCCTGCGAATCGCGACGATGGTGCCGTCGTTCTTCTGGGTGGGCGTGACATAGGGGGCCTCGGCGGTCGCGTCCGTGGTGACCGGCTGCCGGATCGTTCCATCGGGAGACACCCGGTAGACGTTTCCGTCGTTGCCGACGTACGAGACGTTGGCGGCCTGTGCGTCGGGGACGTGGATGAACCAGACGGCGACCGCGATCACGAAGACGACGGTCAGCACGATGTTCGCTCCGGCACAAGCTGAGCTGATTCGGCGATTGGTTTTCATTTGGACGAGACCTCCGGAATCGGGATTGCTGATGTCGGCAGGTTCCAATCCACCCCTTGCGGCTACTTTGCGACCAGGTTGCGGGCCCGCAAGGCCGTACTGTTGCGAGGGGTTCGAGGCCGGTCGTTTGGCTCTATAGTGCGGCCTGCAACCAATCCAAGGAGTGTTTCTTTCGATGGGACTACTTGAAGGCAAGAACGCGATCGTCACCGGGTCCGCCCGGGGCATCGGTCGGGCAACTGCCGAGCTTTTCGCCGCCCACGGCGCCAGGGTTCTGATCAATGACCTCGACGCCGATGTGGCGGAGCAGACCGCTTCCGAGATCGACGGCGAGACCGCCGTGTTCGGCGGCGACCTGACCAAGGGCGACGCCTGCGATCAGATGGTCGCGACCGCCCAGGACGCTTTCGGCTCGATCGACATCGTGGTCAACAACGCCGGCTACACCTGGGACGGGGTCGCCCACAAGATGACCGACGAGCAGTTCCAGGCGATGCTCGACATCCACACGATCGTGCCCTTCCGGGTCGCCCGGGCCCTCTCCGCCTCCTGGCGCGAAGCCGCCAAGGCCGAAGCCGCCGAAGGCAACGAGTACTTCCGCAAGCTGATCAACATCAGCTCGATCTCCGGCACCATGGGCAACGCCGGCCAGGTCAACTACAGCGCCGCGAAGTCGGCCGTGGTCGGCATGACCAAGACCCTCGCCAAGGAGTGGGGCCAGTTCAAGATCAATGTGAACGCGGTCGCCTTCGGCTTCGTCGAGACCCGCCTGACCGCCGCCAAGGAAGGTGACGCCGAAACGATCAAGGCGCCGGACGGCGAGGAGATCCAGCTCGGCATCCCGGAGCAGATGCGGGCGATGGCCGCGATGATCATCCCGCTGGGGCGTCCGGCCTCGCCGGAGGAGGCAGCCGGCCCGGTCCTCTTCCTCGGCTCGAACCTCTCGGACTACGTCCACGGTCAGGTCCTCAACGTGACCGGCGGCCAGTTCGGCGGCATGTACACCTGAGGGATCGCCGCAAGGCTGGTCTCAAAGAAAAGGGCCCCGGTCACCCGGGGCCCTTTCTCTTTCCCTTGATTTGCGCGCCCTGCGCGCTTCCGGTTCCCCCTAGGCCTCCGGCGGGAAGTTGGTCGAGATCATCGTCGGCTTGCCGGCCAGGAACAGCCACTGCTGGAAGAAGTCCTGCAGGGCAGCGGTCTGGACGGGACCGAAGTTGGCGGTCGAGACCGCCAGGTCGATGAACTGCTGGGCATTGATGTTGCTGTACGCGTAGGTCGTCTGAATCGCCTTGGCGAAGTCAGAGAACTTCGTGTCACCAACGATCTGGCGGTAGTACTCGAGCATCATCGCCGGACGCGTGTACGTCTGGAATGTCGAGAACAGGTACTCCGGATCGTTGTTCAGCGTGCCCGGCGGGATGTCCCACTTGGTCGGATTGCTGGTCGAGTTGTACTGCGTGGTGGTCTGCGTCGCCGGGTTGGTCGACGAGGTGTTGTACCAGCCGCCCCACTGGGCCCAGCCTTCGTTGAACCAGATCTGGTTCCACGTCGCCGGACCGACTGCGTCACCGAACCACTGGTGGACGTACTCGTGAGCCAGGGTCCCGTTGCTGATGCTGAGTGACGGGAAGTGGATCTTGCCCTGGTTCTCCAGCACGTACCCGACGCCCTGGGTCCGGGCGGCAAATACACCGCCCGAATTCAGCGGGTAGGGACCGAACAATGCGGAGAACTTGTTGATGATCCCCTCCTGCGCATTGAACTGCGTCGTCATCGATGTGATCTGCGTCGAAGTCGCCGAGTTGTCGTACGCGTTGTAAAGCGGGAACGTACGGCTGTTCGACGTATCGGTCGCCGAGGCGACGTTGTAGACGCAGCGGCAAACTGAGCCGGTGGTCAGGTAGGTCGACGTCGGCAGCGCTTCGCGCCACTGCCAGGTGGTCTTGCCGTCCGTGCCGTCAACCTTCGAGACGAACTCGCCCGTTCCGAGGGCGGTCCACTCGTTGGTTCCTGTATCTGTCGGGACCTTGGTCGTGGTCGTGAACGTCGCCTTGTCGGCCGGGATGTTGTTGTTCGGGAACCAGCTCTGCGCCCCGATCGGCTCACTCACGGTGAACGATCCGTAGCACTGGGTGTTGGTCGGGCTCGGGGAACCGGAACGGCAGGCCCTGACCCATCCCTCACGTGACCCGTCGGGGTCCACGATGTGGTTGATGTAACCGCTGTAGGACACCTTCACGGTGAACGTGTCGTCCTGGTCGATGGGAGTCTGCGGCGCGATGATCAGCTTCGTGTCGTCCTCCGTCGTGAAATAGGACAGCACGCCGTTGACCTTCACCTCGGAAACGGAGAGCCCCGGGCTGCTGCCCAGAAGGTCACCGAAGTCCATGCTGAACTCCCAGATCGGCTCGGTCGCCTTCGCCGTCATCGTCGAGTACGTGCCCGCGTTGAAGTAGTTGGTCAGCGGGTTGTAGTCGATGTTGATGTCGTAGTCGAGCGCGTCGTATCCGCCGTTTCCGATATCCGGGAACAGCGCATCACCGGTGCTGCGGGCCCCGACGACATAGGGGGCTCCAGGGTCGGCAGGACGGCCCGGCATGCCTTCGGCTCCGGTCGGGCCCGTCGCTCCGGTGGGGCCGGTTGCGCCTGTCGCTCCAGTTGCTCCGGTGTCACCCGTCGCTCCCGCGTCACCGGTCGGGCCGGTATCGCCAGTCGCTCCGGTCTCACCGGTAGCTCCAGTGTCACCGGTAGCTCCGGTGGGCCCGGTGTCACCGGTCGCTCCGGTGTCACCCGTCGCTCCGGTATCGCCGGTGGGCCCGGTGTCTCCGGTCGCACCGGTCTCACCGGTCGGACCTATCGGGCCCGTGTCGCCCGTGGCCCCGGTATCGCCTGTGTTGCCGGTTTCACCCGTGCCGCCGGTCGCGCCGGTCGCGCCGGTAGTCCCGTCCTTGCCGTCCTTGCCGGGCTTGCCGGTGGCCAGCGGGGTCACCTTCGTGGAAGCCGCTTTGCAGCTGCCCTTGAAGCAGACCACGACGAAGTATTTGCCGGTGCCGATCGACTTCCTGACCTTTGCAATGGCAAGAACGTACTTGCTGCCCCTGGGCGGAAGTCCTGAAATCTTGCGCGCTCCCAGCGAGATCGGACCCGAGGAGTGGTTGGCCGAGAGGCTGACCGAAACCTTGCCCTGTATCCGCTTCTTCGCCGAGTTGCTGATCTTCGCCGCGACGATGTACTGACTGCCCTGCGCCATCTTCTTGGGCGCCGTCACCTTGACGACTTTCTGTGTCGCCGCCGCGTCTGCGGAGCCGACGAAAAGGCAGCCTGCGAGGAAGAACAGAAGGCTGGCCATCGCCGCCTTCCGCAGGCCCCCTGCGGCCGCCCCTGGTGATTGCGAGACCATTTCTGGTCCTCCTTCTATGTATGGCTGGAGGCCGCTTCCCTGTGAACCAGCAGCTCCAGACGCTGCAGGATCCCAGTTACCCGGTCCGACGCCTATATACGCCGGTACAAGACGTATCCGCACCTGTTACGCCAAAGACGATGCGGTGCTGTCGGCCATGACCGGCATGACCGGGGCCTTCGCCAGCGAATGGGTCGACTCAAGATGCGAGAGGAAGAGACGGGTTCCAGTGGAGCCCCGCGGGAGTGCAGTTCAGAACAGCAAGACGTTCACGATCAATCCGGTTCCACCGGTGCCGCCGTCGCCACCGGTACCCCCCGCACCGGTACTGCCGGTTGCTCCGGTTGGGCCAGTGGCCCCTGCACCACCATCTCCTCCTGCTCCGGTCGCCCCGGTGGCTCCGGATCCGCCTGCGCCGCCGGTCCCTCCGGTCGGCCCGGTGTCGCCGGTCAGCCCGGTCGCGCCGGTCGGCCCGGTGTCACCGGTCAACCCGGTCGCGCCGGTCGGCCCGGTGTCACCGGTCAACCCGGTCGCGCCGGTCGGCCCGGTGTCACCGGTGACGGTGGTGGGGCCCGTTGGACCCGTAGCTCCGGTGGGACCTGTGGGCCCGGTGATTCCCGTGGGACCGATCGGGCCGGTGATTCCCGTCGGCCCCGTCGCGCCAGTGTCTCCGGTGGATCCCGTCGGACCGATGGGCCCGGTGTCACCCGTGACGCCGGTCGCTCCCGTGTCGCCCGTTGACCCGGTACTTCCGGTGGACCCGGTCGACCCCGTGGGGCCGGTCGCACCGGTATCCCCGGTCGGACCCGTCGGGCCGGTGGCGCCAGTGGGGCCGGTGGGACCCGTCGCTCCGGTGTCGCCGGTCGCACCTGTAGATCCGGTGGCACCAGTCGGACTGGTTACGCCGGTCGGACCGGTGGGGCCGATCGGCCCCACTCTCATCGCCCGGATCCTGACCTGCCTTGCGGCACAGGTCCGGCCCCAGCCTCCGCGGAAGCAGGACACCACGAAGTACCGGCCGGTTGCGATGTTCTTCCTGATCCGGGCGCCTGCCAGGACGGCCTTCCCGCCCCTGGGCGCGATGCCGGCAACCCTCCGCTTGCCCAGCAGGAACGGTCCGGGGTGCCGGTTGACCGAAAGAGTGATGCGGATGGAGCCGCTGACCAGCACCCGCCGCGGATTGCGAATGATCGAAGAGACGATGTAGGCACTTCCCTGCACCATCTTCGACGGAGCCCGAACCGCTTTCATGTGAGGGCTTGGTGCAGCCTGGGCGGGGGCGACCGACCCGAGCAGGAGGAGGCATGAGACCAGCATGGCGGTCCCGCCGAACCGGAAAAGCACTTTCTTCCTTCCCTGAACCCTGCTCACGCGCCTGCACCTCCCGAAGAACGACTTCTGACCGAGCATAGCGCCACCGCCTGCCCGACTCCCACTATTCGCGGCGTTCTTCCGCCGGGACGGAGCCGCCCTCGCTGGCGATGGCGGCCGGGGGCCAGGGCCCGAACCAATTGTCACGTGCCCCGTCCAGGGTGATCACCGAACCCGAGTGGAAGGCTCCCGCGTCGGAAGCGAGGAAGGCGATCAGCCAGCCCATCTCCTCGGACTCCCCCACCCTTCCCGTCGGGATCGTGTTGTGAACCGACTCGACGATCTCCTTCGGATACTTGTTGACGAAGGTGTCAGTGGCGAACTGGCCGGCCGCGATCGCGCAGGTCCGGATGTTGAACCTCGACCACTCGATCGAAAGCGTCTTCGTCATGTTCTCGACCGCAGCCCGGGCCGCCCCGGAATGGACCATCCCGGGCATCCCGTTGTGAGGTGAAAGGGTCACGTTCAGGATTGCCCCACTCTCCTGCGGGATGAAGGCCTTGGTGGCTGCGGCATGGGTCATCAGCCAGGTGCCGGTCACGTTCAGTTCGATCACCGTGCGAAAACCCTTGGGGCTGATCATCTCGGCCGGGCTGAGGAACTGGCCTCCCGCGTTGTTGACCAGGACATCGATCCGCCCGTGGCGTTCGACCACCCCGTCGAAGAACCCGTCGACCGCTTCTTCGTCGCGGATATCGAGGGTCCCGTGTTCGAACTTGCCCGGAAGCCCGGCCGCAAGGTCAGCGGTCTCCTCGAGCGGTTCCGGGCGACGGCCGCATCCGACCACGGTGGCACCCAGCCGGACCATCTCCAGGGTCGCTTCCCTCCCCAGACCGGTGCCGGCCCCGGACAGGACCACTACCTTGCCGTCAAGCAGCCCGTCGCGGAAAATCTCGGATCGTACGTTTTCTCCCATCGGCTGCCGCGAATCCTACCCCTGACCGGTCCGGCGGTAAGGTCACGCGCGTGAGCATCCACGCTGAATCCAGACCGCTCGACACGCCCCTCCCGGGGGGCAAAGACGGCGCGACCGTGACCGTCGAGCCGATGGTCACCGGAACCTTCAGCAGCCCGCCGATCCTGCACGACAGCCCCAAGGGCAAGGCCGGCACCTTCGCGATCCTCCGCTCGACCCGGAAGGAGCGGGAACCGACCCCGATTCCCTGCTTTCTGATTCGCCACCCCTCCGCCGGCCTGATCCTGGTCGACACCGGCCTTCACCCTTCGATCGCCTCCGATCCGGCGTCGAATCTGGGCAAGTTCACGACCTGGCTGATGCGCCCCCATCAGGACCCGGGCCAGGACGTCCTCTCGCAGCTCCGGGACAAGGGCATCAACCCCTCGGACATCCGCATGGTGATCTTCACCCATCTCCACTACGACCACGCGTCGGCGATCTCCGAGTTCCCGGACTCCACCCTGATCGTCAACGATGTCGAGTGGAAGTACGCGGCGACGGTTCGCAGTCCCGACTTCAAGGGCTACCGTCGCCAGCAGTTTGACTACGCCTTCGACTTCCGCACAATCTCCTTCGATTCCAACCGGGTGAGCTCATACGCCAGTTTCGGCCGCACCCTCGACCTTTTCGGTGACGGCTCGATTCGGCTTGCCTCCACCCCAGGCCATTCACCCGGGCATCAGTCGTTGATCTGCCGCCTCAAGGACCGCGATCTGGTGATCAGCGGTGACGCGATCTACGAGGAAGGCAAGCTTGAGCCCGGAGCCAGCCTGCCCGGTTCGATGTACGACGAGCACAACTACAAGCGCAGTCTCTCCGAGCTGAAGCGCTTCCACGAGACCTACCCCTCAGCGGTGATAACCGCCGGCCACGAAACCGCCTTCTACGAAAAGGCCCCCGAAGTCTGGGAGTGACACATACCTCCGTTTGCCGGTCTGAAGGGTCGGTGGACGAACCTGGAGACTCGAAGACGAGGTTCGCAATGCGGGCTGACGACGTTTCGGGCCGAGGAAGACCGCATTGCGGACCTCGTCCCAAGCGCTCAGGGTTCGATCGTCCGGCCCGGCTCCGGCGCCTTCACCTTTTCCCGCAAAGCCTGCTTGACCCCACGCCGGCCCTTCTCGTCGAGCGCCGTGTACATCCGCTTGACCTGATCGAAGACTTCCTTGGAGCAGTCGAGCTGCTGGTCGCGGGTAGGTTCGGCGACCACCGGGAAGGTCATCGGCTCGCCGAACTGGACGGTCACCTTCGGCAGAACGAGCTTCTTCCACTTGCGGACCGAGGCCGAGCCGTGGATCGCCACCGGCACCACCGGCACCCCGTTCTCGAGCGCGATCCGGCCGATGCCGGGTTTTGCTTCCCCGAGGCCCCCGGTCCGCGAGCGGCCACCCTCGGCGTAGACGAGCACGCAGCCGCCGTTCTCGAGGATGATCCGGGCGGTCTTGAAAGCTTCCTCGTCCTTGTGGCCACGACGGACCGGAAATACCCCGCCGTACTTGAAGATGGACTTCAGGATCGGCGGCCCGAAGAGCTGGGACTTGGCCATGAACCGGATCTTCCTGCGCAGGTAGACCCCGGCAAAGAAGTGGTCCATGTTCGAGAAGTGGTTCGGGGCCAGCAGGACCGGGCCCTCGGCGGGAACGTTCTCGGTTCCGATCGCCCTGGTCCGGTAGAGGCCGACCGCGATCGGGGTGAGGACCGCGCGCACCGCCTCGTAAACCCAGTTCGGCTCGTGGTTCCTCGACCGTTCGTGGATGTGGTCGTAGTACTCGGCGGGCCGGGAGTCTTTGTACTTCTGAGGCTTCAGGTCGGACATGGGTTACGCGTCGTTACCCCGCCTTCCGTCTCGGGTTACACCCGACTTGACCCCGATGCCCAGGCAAATTCAGCGAGATTGAAGCTATGGCCAAATAGCGCTCTTCTCTTCAACCTCGTTGACTGGATTCTTCAGTTCGCCCAGTCTCGGGAGCGTTCAACGGCTCGATGCCAGCAAGCCAAGAGCGAGTCGGCCTGGTCCCGACCCATCTTCGGCTCGTAACGGGCGGCAGGCCTCCACATGCCGCGCACCTCTTCGACCGTCCAGTTGCCGCTGCCGATCCCGGCCAGGCAGGCCGCGCCGAAGGCAGTGGTCTCGGTGATCTCGGGGATCTCGACCGGCACCCCGAGCAGGTCAGCCTGGAACTGCATCAGCCACTTGTTGGCGACTGCTCCCCCGTCGGCCCGCAGGACTTCCAGCCTTTCGCCGGAAGCCTTCTCCTGGGCCCGGACCGCGTCGACCGTCTGGTAGGCGATCGCTTCCAGGGCCGCCCGGGCAAGGTGGTTTCGGGTGGTGCCGCGGGTCAGGCCGACCATCGTGCCGCGGGCGTAGGGGTCCCACCAGGGCGAGCCGAGACCGGTCAGGGCAGGCACGAAGTAGACCCCTTCATTGGAATCGAGTGACGCGGCCATCGCCTCGGTCTCCCGGGCATCCTTGATGATTCCCAGCCCGTCGCGCAGCCACTGGACCGCGCTGCCGGTGACGAAGACCGATGCCTCCAGTGCGTAGTCGACCGTGGCGGCACTGCTGCCGGCGGATCCGGCGTCTCCGATTCCCCAGGCGATGGTGCCGAGCAGCCCTTCCCCCGGGTCCGGCTTCTCCCGGCCGGCGTTCAGCAAGACGAAGCTGCCGGTGCCGTAGGTGTTCTTCGCCATCCCCGGCTCGTGGCACATCTGACCGAAGAGGGCCGACTGCTGGTCGCCGCCGATGCCCGCCACCGGAACCTCGCCGCCGAAACCGGAGGTGGTGCCGAAGATCCCCGCGGAAGGTCGAACTTCCGGGAGCGACTCCGGTTCCACCCCGAAGGCCGCGCAAAGCTCCGGGTCCCATTCGAGCTTTCCGGTGTCGAACAGCATGGTCCGAGAGGCGTTGGTCAGGTCGGTCACGTGCTCCCCGCACATCCGCTGCACCAGCCAGGAGTCGATCGTCCCGAAGACGGCCTTGTCGGCTCCTTCCACGTTCTGCCTGAGCCATTCGATCTTGGTCGCCGAGAAGTACGGGTCGAGCACCAGTCCGGTTCGTTCACGGACCAGCGGTTCGAGGCCCTCGGCCTTGAGCTCGTTGCATCGGGCTGCTCCGCGACGGTCCTGCCAGACCAGGGCCCGGTGGAGCGGCTTCCCGGTTTCCGGGTCCCAGGCGACGACCGTCTCGCGCTGGTTGGTGATGCCGATCGCGTCGAGGTCGGGACCGCTGATGCCGGCCCCCGCAAGCGCCCGGGCGGCAACCCCCCAGGTTGTCTCCCAGATCTCTTCGGCGTCGTGCTCGACCCAGCCGGGCTGCGGGAAATGCTGCTTGAACTCGGCGTAACCGCGGCCCCGGATCTTCCCCATCTCGTCAAAGACGAGCGCGGTAGACCCGGTGGTGCCCTGATCGATCGCCAGGATCACGAGATCGTCTCCTGCTTTCGCCGGTCCGGGCTGCGGGCCGGCTTCTTTCCGTCCGGACCGCGGCCGCCCCGCCGCGACCACCAGACGCGGGCAAAGTCGATCAGCTGGCGGAAACGGTGGACGAATCCCCGGAAGCTCTTGCCGGTCGCCTTGTGGGCGAGGTCTATCTCGTACTCGCCCAGCCGGTAGCCCGCGCGAACCGCGTCGATCGTCATCCCGGTCTCCATTCCGTAGGAGGGTGCGAAGGGCAGCACCGCGCGAAGCACTTCCAGCCTCATCGCCCGCTGTCCCGAGATTGGCGCCTGCGGTTCGGCCCCGCAGCGGTTCCTGATCGCCCAGGCGGAGAAACCGAGCGCGAAACCGAATCCGCCCCCGACACGCCTGGCGAACATCGCGACCGCGAGGTCGCAGTCACCGATTCTCACCGCATCGACCAGCGGGGCGAGATCGCCGGCCGATCCGGCCAGGTCTCCATCGCAGAGCAGCACCAGTTCGGGCAGGTCCGGGTCGCTCAGCATCGCCTCGGCACAGGCGGTCACATTGCCTCCCTTGCCGTGGGACTTTCCCCGCCGCACCACCTTCGCCCCGGCCGCCATCGCCGCCTCGGAAGTGCCGTCATCGGAGGCGTCGTCCGCCACCCACAGGGCTGCCCCGGGAAAGGCTTCCCGCAACGACCGAATCGTGTCGGCGATCACGTCGGCCTCGTTTCGCGCGGCGATAAGTACCGCGAGGGAATTGGCGTTCGAACTCTCCACCGCAGCGGACTTTATCTGCGCCCGGCGCGGCAGCCGGACCCTTTGTCCTTCGACTAGAGTCCAGCCCATGCCGAACATCGAAGCTCACATCACCGGGAACGTCTGGAAGATCCAGGTCAAGGTCGGGGACGAGGTCTCCGAGGACGACGAGGTGATCATCCTCGAGTCGATGAAGATGGAAATCCCGGTCGAGTCCGAGGACGACGGCGTGGTCAAGGAGATCCTCTGCGAAGAGGGCCAGTCCGTGACCGAAGGCGACGTCCTGATCGTCCTGGAGTAGTCAGGACCCGGAGTCTCCCGGCAACCGCGAAGCAAAGCCGGAGCGAGAGAAATGGCCGACGTGACTTCAATCGAAACCGGCACGGAGAAGGTCCGGCTCGACTTCCCGGCCGAATCGGTCGCCCGCCTCACGATTTCGAATCCGCCGAAGCGGAACGCCCTCGATCACGAGATCCTCGATGCGATCACGGCGACCGTTCCGCGACTTGATTCCGGCATCGAGATCCGCTGCCTGCTGATTACCGGCGAGGACCCGGTCTTCTCGGCCGGCTACGACATCGGTGACATTCCGGCCGAGAGCTTCGAGCAGGACGCCGAGGCCCTGGTCGCCCATCCGTTTACCGCGGCCCTCGACGCAATCGAAGCCTTTCCCTGGCCAACGGTGGCTGCCCTGAACGGCCATTGCCTCGGCGGCGCGCTGGAGATGGCCGTCACCTGTGATCTCCGCGTTTCGGCGCCGAAGGCGAAGGTGGGCATGCCCCCGGCCAAGCTCGGCCTGATCTACGGACACACCGGCCTGATCCGCTTCATCCGAACGATCGGCCTGCCCCGCACCCGCGAGCTCTTCTTCACTGGCGACATGCTGACCGCCGCCCGGGCCGACGAGATCGGCCTGGTCAACCGGGTCTTCGAAGAGGACTTCGAGGAACAGTCGGTCAGCTTTGCCGCCGGTATCGCCGCCAACGCCCCGCTCTCGATGAAGGGCAACAAGCAGGCGATCGGAACAATCACCGAGAACCCGGTCCTCTCGGAGAAACAGATCGCCGAGCTCGTGGCCCTGCGCGAATCATGCTTCACCTCGCAGGACTTCCTCGAAGGAATAACCGCTTTCGGCGAAAAGCGAAAGCCAAACTGGACCGGCCGCTAGTTGTAGTTCCTCAACGGATTGTTGCTCCGGTCGTTCATCGCCGCAGGCTGGCGCGGAGTTGGAGGGTGCGGTTGACTGCGCGGATGAACTGGGCTCGGGGGAGCTTGCCGGTTCTGAGGCGGGAGGCGATTGCCTGCTGCCCCTGGCCGGCTGACCGCCAGTCGCTGTAAAGGAGGATGTCCATTCCGGCGTGGGCGGCGGCGATCGCGGACTGCTTGGTACCGCCGAAGTTGCTGACCGCCACGGTGCCCATGGCGTCGGTGATCGTCACCCCCTTGAATCCGAGGCGCAGGCGGAGCTCGCCCCGGACTACCTTCGGTTCGAAGGCGGCCGGTTTTGGCCCGAGGGCCGGGTAGATCGCAGTGCCGACCATGACCAGCTTGCCCCGGCTGGCGATGTACGGCTTGTAAGGGGCCATGTCCAACTTTCGGAGTGCCGCCTTCGAGAGGCGAATCCGCTGGACCGCGAAGTCCGTGTTCTCCCGGGCGGCGCCGAGGCCGGGGAAATGCTTGGCGGTGGCGGCAACGCCGGTTCTCTGAAGAGCCTGGGCGAAGGGAATCGCCGTGGCGTTCACCTTTTTCACGGTCGAGCCGAATCCGCGGTCGGTGTCGGCGATCACCCCGCCGGGCCGGGCGACGTCCAGGACCGGGGCGAGATCGATGTTGAAACCGGCATTCTTCAGGTTGCGTCCGGTCAGCAGTCCCTGGCGGCGCGAATAGGCAGCGCCCCTGGCACCCATCTGCTCGGCCGACGCGTTCGGAGCGCCGGAGAGCCTCTTGACCAGTCCGCCTTCCTGGTCGACCATGATCATGAGCGGATAGCGTCGCAGGCCTGCGGGGCGCCCGATGCGCTGAAGCGAGCGGGTCAGCCGCTGGATCTGACTGCGTGAACCGAGGTTGTCGGCGAAGAGGATGACCCCGCCGATCAGGCCGGCCCTGATCCGGCGCCGGATCACCGGCGGAACGGACTTGCCCTCGAAACCGGCAACGATCCGCTGGCCGGCGAGTTGATTTATGCCCAGCCCGGCTGAAAGGTTCCGGGTCAGCGGCGGAAACGGGGAGCTGGCGGTCTCCGACTTGACGAAGGGTCCGACCGCCGCCGAGCCGGCAGTGGCGTTCGAGTCTCCCGAGTTGTCGCCAGCCGCCGAAAGCAGCACGAGACCGGCCAGTCCCGCCAGCAGCAGGACGACCGTTACTGCGGTACCCGCAGGCGATTTTCTCAGGATGGAAGCCACAATTCGATGATACGCACCGGCCCTCTCCGGACCCCTCCGGGCCGGGCTCAATTGCCTGGGCTCAGGCCTTTTCGATCACGTCGAGGGTCTTGTCGGTCAGTTCGATCGTCTTGCCTTCCTTCTCGAGCAGGCCGGCCAGGGTTTCCAGGTCCTTTGGCATCGAGCGGGCCGAGAGCGCGGTCCGGGCGACCTCGCCGCGGACCGCCTTGGCCATGTGGGAGATCGCCTTGCGCTTGCCGCCGGTCTCGGTGAATCCGCGCACGGTGACCAGCCGGGCCCGCTTCGGCTTCCAGGCGGCCGAGTAGGCACCGGAGCGCATGTCGAGCACCAGGCCTCCCTCCTCGTCGTGGCCGGCACTTTCCATCGCAGCGGTCAGGGCATCTCGCCAGTAGGCCGGCAGGCCGCCGATCTTCGGGAGCTTTGCCTTCATCGAAAAGCGGTAGTAGGGGATTCGGTCGGCCGGGGCGAGAAAACCCCAGAGGGCTGAGGCGATCAGCAGGTTTCCCTTCGCCCGGCGGCCGGCGGCCGCGGTGAGGGTCCCGAAGTCGAGCCGGTCGTACAGCACCCCGGTGTAGAGCTCCGAGGCCGGCGCCGCGGGTGCGGTTGCCAGTTCCGCATCGCGGGCAATCTCGCCCGCCTGACCTTTCGAGATGCCGAGGACCTCGATCGCCTTCTTCTGCGGAGCCTTTCCGAGCTTCTCGAGCGCCGCGATCAGTTCGGCCCGCTTCCCGCCGAGCTGGTCGGCGAAAGCGAGGGAGCCAAGATCGAGTCGGGTCTTGCCGGAGGGCGAGGCCTTTCCTTCAGATGGGGGCAGCAGGATGAGCATCGGGCGGAATCTATTCGTGACAGGAGCCCGTTGACCGGGCCCTGAAACTCAAGCCGAAATCAGCCCCTGGTCGAGGGCATAACGAACCAGCTCGGCGCGGCTGCTGATGTCCAGCTTCTTCTGGATGCTGGCCCGGTGGCTCTCCACGGTCCGGACGCTGAGGAAGAGCTGGTCGGCGATCTCCGCGTTGGTGTGGCCGAGCGCGATCAGGCGCATTACCTCGACCTCGCGGTCGCTGAGGGTGCGGCCGGTGCGCCCTTCCGCTTTGTCCTTGTCGGCCAGGTGTTGGTAAAGCGAAGGCTGCAGGTAGGTGTCGCCGTCGGCGGCCCGGCGGACGGCGAGCACCAGCTCGGCATCGGCGGCTTCCTTCAGCACGTATCCGGTCACCCCGGCCCGCAGGGCCTGGCGGGCGAAGGCCGGCTCGTTTCGCATGGTCAGGATCACGATCTTGGTGTCGGGCGAGGCAGCCTGAATATCGGGGACCGCTTCGAGGCTGGGTCGGCCCGGCATGTTCAGGTCGAGCACCAGCACATCCGGCTTGTGGGCCCCGACATAGCGGATCGCGTCATCGGCGGTGCCGGCTTCGGCGACGACCTCAAGATCGGGCTCCGATTCGAGCAGGACCTTGAGCGCCGAGCGCACCACGGCGTGATCGTCAACCAGCACCAGGGTCAGTTTTTCGGCAGGGCTATGCGGACCTGATTCCACAGAAAGAGGCTACCCGCCGGAAATGGCGCCAATTCCGTACCTTTCCGCAGACTTGGACGGACCGGCAGCGGTCCATAGAATCCCGGCCGTGGAAGACACGACGGTCAGTCTCGACGAAGCCCGGCTGCGAAGGCTGATCGAAGTCGGCCGCAGCCTCGTCGTCGAATCCGATCCCGAAGCGGTCATCACCGACGCCCTCGAAGCGGCCCGCGAGCTGACCGGAGCCCGGTACGCGGCGCTCGGTGTGCTGGACACCCGGCGGGTGGAACTCGAGCAGTTCCTGACCCGGGGAGTCGAAGAGAAACTGAGCGAGAAGATCGGGCATCCGCCCCACGGGGGAGGCGTGCTCGGCCTGCTGATCGAGGAACCGGAGCCGCTGATCCTCGACGACGTCAGCCTTCATCCCCGCTCGCAGGGTTTCCCGTCCGGGCACCCGCCGATGAAGTCGTTCCTCGGAGTGCCGGTGAAGATCCGTGGCGAAGTCTGGGGCAACCTCTACCTGACCGAGAAGGACGCCGGACCATTCGATGACACGGACATCCAGTCCGTGGTCATCCTCGCGGAATGGGTCGCGATCGCGATCGACAACGCCCGCTCGGCGGCTGCCGAAAGGGTTCGCCTGACCATCGAGGCAGCCGAGCAGGAGCGGGGCCGCTGGGCCCGTGAGCTCCACGACGAAACGCTTCAGAACCTGGCCGGGCTTCGCGTTCTTCTTTCGGGCACCCGCCGTCGCACCGCGATGAGCCCGGTCTCGCCGATCCTCGACCAGTCGATCGAAAGGATCGACGAGACCATCGTCGAACTGCGCCGGCTGATCGCCGACCTGAGGCCCGCCGCCCTGGATGAACTCGGGGTCGAGGCGGCGCTCAGCTCGCTGGTCGAGCGGCTCTCCAGCACCGGAGTCGACATCGACCTGTACGTTGACCTCGGCCCGGCCGATGACGCCCACGGGCGCTACGAGCCGCTGATCGAGGACACGATCTACCGGCTGATCCAGGAATCACTGAACAACGCGATCCGCCACGGTCACGCGGTCCGGGCGATCGTCGAGGTGATCGAGGAAGAAGGCGAGATCGGGATCCGGGTGACGGACGACGGTTCCGGCTTCGATCCCGGCCGCACCGGAGGCGGTTTCGGACTGCTGGGAATGCGCGAAAGGGTGAACCTGACCGGCGGCCGGTTCGACTTGCGCTCCGGCGACGAGGGCACCACAATCACCGCCGCCCTGCCCGCCCGCCGGGCCTGACGTCCGCGAACAGCCAGTCAGACCCGCACTTCGCGGAACGTACCCTCGTCCAGTTCGAGGATGCGGTCGAAGGCTTCCGGGTCGGCGAGCGTGTGGGTGATGACCAGTACCCCGCAGCCGGTGTCGCGGCGATCGACCAGATGCCTTTCGAGTGATGCGGCACCCTCGGGGTCGAGATGGGCGGTCGGCTCGTCGAAGATCAGGAAGCGGGCCCGGGAGAGGAAGACCCTGGCGGCGGCGATCCGCTGCCGCTGGCCGCCGGAGATCTTCGATCCGTCCTCGCCGACCAGGGAGTCGATCCCGTCCGGCAGCGAGTTGATCCAGTCCTCCAGCCCGACTTCGGCCAGGGCTTCGAAGATCCGTTCGCGATCGGCTTCGGGACGACCGAGCTTCACGTTCTCGGCGATCGTAGTGTTGAACATGTAGGCGTCCTGCGGGGCCAGCCTCACCGCCTCGCGGAGCTCCTCCTGGTCCAGCTCGCCGATGTCGATTCCGCCCAGGCCTATGCATCCTTCCGAGGGGTCGCGAAACCGGACCATCAGTTCGGCAAGGGTGCTCTTGCCGATGCCGCTCGGACCGGTCAGGGCGACCGCCTCACCGGGTCGCAGTTCGAAGTCCGCCCGGGTCAGAATCTCGCGGTCGCTGCCCGGGTAGTTGAAGCTCACCCCCTTCAGCCGGATTGCACCGCCGGCCGGGAGCGGACGGGTGTGCTCGACATCAGAGACCGGGACCGGCCGCTCGGTGACTTCCTCGATTCGGCCAGCCGCCTCGTCGGTGGCGTCGATCACTGCGGCCGCCTGGCTGAGCGGGGTGATCGCCTCGAAGGAAGCCATGGCGAGGAGCGCCAGTGCGGCCAGCAGCACCCCGTTCACTTCCCCGGAATGAACGGCGGGGATCGATGCCGCGGTGACCGCGACCGCGGCACCGACCGCGAGCAGGGTCGACAGCCCCTCGGACAGTCCGCCGCTCATCGCGTCGCGGCGCTGGAGCGAAACCAGCCTCCGGTCGTCCTCGCTGGTGCGCAACAGCCAGTCTTCCTCGCGCCCCGCGACCGCGATCTCGGCCCCGCCAGAGGCGATTTCGTGCAGGTCACCGGCCAGCCTCCCCCGTGCGGCCGACTGCCTGTGGCCGGCGCTGCGGGCGGCCCAGCGGGTCAGGGCCGGAGCTGCCAGTCCGCCGAGCAGCAGCATGATCGCCAGAACCAGTCCGGCCACCGGGAGGATGATCGAGGCGAGGGCCACACAGAAGATCGAGCAGAAGATCGCCACCAGAGGCGGCGAGAGGGCCCGCAGGTAGAGGTCCTGCAGCCGGTCGACATCCCCGACGAAGCGGCTCATCAGGTCGGCCCGGCGAGAGCCGTCGATCCCGGCGGGGACCAGGGGGATCAGCCGCTCGAAGAAACGGCCACGGAGGTCGGTCAGGGTGCGGAAGGCGAGGTCATGCGAGCTGAGCCTTTCTCCGTAACGGAGCAGGGCCCTCGAGATGCCGAAGAACCGCACCCCGACGATCGCGACGGTCAGCGACAGGATTTCCGGCCGCTGGGCGGCCCGGCTGATCAGGTAGCCGGAAGCGGTCAGCAGTCCGACCGCGGCCAGCACGGTCCCGGTCCCGAGCAGCACCGAGACGGCGAAGAGCTTCCAGCGGTTCCTGGTCGCCAGGGCGGCTCGGCCCAGGGGCGATCTCTCCAGACGGGCGGCAATCATGCGGCAACCATTTCGCTCAGGCCCCGGGTGTCGAGGACGAAGGTGCGGTCGGCCTTCGCGATCGGCTCCTCGCGGTGGGAGATGATCAGGGCGGTCCGGTCCCTTGCCGCCTCGTTGATCGCTTCGGCCAGTTCCTGTTCGGTGTCCTGGTCGAGGTGGGCGGTCGGTTCGTCGAGGACCAGCAGCGGGGCCTCCGAGAGCAGGGCACGGGCCAGCGCTATCCGCTGGACCTGACCGGCCGAAAGCCGTCGGCCGCCCTCGCCAACCATGGTCTCGAGACCGTCGGGGAGTCCCGCCACCACGTCCCCGAGCACCGCGACACCGATCGCTTCCGTCAGCTTCGCGTTACTCGCATCGGGGTTGAACAGGCGCAGGTTGTCGGCGAACGTGGCGGAAAAAATCGTCGGCCGCTGCGGCACCCATGCAATCTGGCGCCGCCACTCACGCGGATCGACTTCGGCCAGGTCCACCCCGCCGCAGCGAATCGTCCCCGCCTCGGGCTCGGCCAGCCTCAGGAGCAGGTGGGCCAGAGTGCTCTTGCCGCCGCCACTCGCTCCGACCAGGGCGACGGTCTCGCCC
>JAGQUR010000010.1 GCA_020438395.1 Solirubrobacterales bacterium
CCGACCAGCTTCAACTATGTTCGCCTGAACATGACCGCGAAAAGGAAGAACGAGAATGAGTGAGAGCAAGAAGATCGTCGTCCTGGCCGGAGATGGCATTGGCCCGGAGATCGTCGGCGCGACCCGGAGGGTTCTCGACGCGGTCGGAGATTTCGAGTACACCGATCACCTGATCGGCGGTGCCTCCATCGATGAGCACGGTGTCGCCCTGACCGACGAGGTGATCGAGGCATGCAAGGGCTCCGACGCTGTCCTGCTCGGCGCGGTCGGCGGTCCGAAGTGGGATGAGGCGGTCGCCAAGGACCCGACCGCTCCGCGACCTGAGCAGGGTCTGCTCGGCATCCGCAAGGCGCTGGGGCTCTACGCGAACCTGCGTCCGGTCAAGCCCTCGCCGGCTCTGATCGACGCCAGCCCCTTGAAGAAGGAGCTGATTGACGGGACCGACCTTCTGGTCGTTCGGGAGCTGACCGGCGGCATCTATTTCGGGGATTCAGGCCGTCGGGAAGACGGACAGGTCGCCTACGACGAATGCGCCTACTCGGTCGCCGAGATCGAGCGGATCACCAGAGCGGCTTTCGACGCTGCCCGTCAGCGCTCAGACAGCCCGCGGGTTCTTTCCGTGGACAAGGCCAACGTTCTCGAGAGCTCGCGGCTCTGGCGGGAAACCGTCAAGCAGGTCGCCGGGGAGTACCCGGATGTCCAGCTCGATCATCTGCTGGTGGACTTCGCCGCGATGAAACTCGTTTCGGCCCCGTCCGAGATCGATGTGATCGTGACCGAGAACCTGTTCGGGGACATCCTCAGCGACGAGGCGGCGATGCTGACCGGATCCCTGGGCATGCTTCCTTCGGCTTCGATCGGCGCCGAGGATGAGCCGGGACTGTTTGAGCCGGTCCACGGCTCGGCACCGGACATCGCCGGCCAGGGAGTTGCCAATCCGCTTGCGACCATGCTTTCGGCCGCCATGATGCTGCGCTACGGGCTGGGAGACGGTGTTGCGGCCGACCGGATCGAGAGCGCGGTTGATGCCGTTCTCGCCGCGGGACTGAGGACTCCGGATATATACGAGGGCGGAGAAGGCGAAACCCGCGTCGGAACCGAAGAAGTGACCGAAGCGGTCCTGACCGAGCTTGGTCAGGGGTAAAGTGTTCCGGTGCGCCGGAATGAACTGGCGTACCATGGGCGAAGAATTCAACCCGAAGGAGAGATAGGTGGAAAAGGCTGAGTACATCTGGCACAGCGGCAAGTTCGTCCCCTGGGACGAGGCGCAGGTGCACGTACTGAGCCATGGTCTCCACTACGGCACCGGGGTTTTCGAGGGAATTCGCTGCTACGACGGCGACAAGGGTCCCGCGATCTTCCGTCACGCCGAGCACCTTCAGCGCTTCTCGGATTCCGCCCGCATGTACTTCCTCGATCTGCCCTTCTCGACAGAGGAAATCGGCGAGGCGACCCGCGAGCTGATCCGCAAGAACGGGCTGCGCGACTGCTACATCCGCCCGCTCGCCTTCCGCGGCTACGGCGAGATGGGGCTTTACGCGAAGTCGGCTCCGGTCGAGATCATCATCGCGGTCTGGCCCTGGGGCGCCTATCTCGGCGAGGACGGCAAGAAGCACGGAATCCGGGCCAAGGTGTCGTCCTGGCGGAGGGTCTCGTCGATGAGCCTGATCCCGCATGCCAAGGCTTCCGGGCAGTACCTGAACTCGATTCTCGCCAAGACCGAGTCCGCCAAGGCGGGCTACGAGGAGGCGATCCTGCTCGACGAACGCGGCATGGTCTGCGAAGGGTCGGGCGAAAACATCTTCATGGTCAAGGACGGCAAGGTCTATACGCCGCCCCAGGTCGCTTCGATCCTCGACGGCATCACCCGCAAGTCGGTCATCCAGATCCTCGAGGACAGGGGCTACCCGGTGATCGAGCGTGACATCGCCCGCTCGGAGCTGTACCTGGCCGACGAGGTCTTCATGTGCGGCACCGCCGCCGAGGTGGTTCCGGTCCGCGAGATCGACGACCATCCGCTCGGCGAGCCGGGCGAGGTGACCCGCTTGGTCCAGCAGGGATACGAGGATGCGATCTACGGCCGCCTGCCCGAATACACGGAATGGCTCGACCTGGTCGGAGAACCGGCTGCCAAGACCGAACCCAGTACAGTCTGAGGCCAATGTTTCACGCTGCAGGCGAAATCAGGATCACCCGAATTACGGGGGCTGCGGGCCGATAAGGCCACGCGGCAGCGCGGCGGGATGCCGCGTGCGGTCCTCCCGGGCCACCTCGGCCCGGGCCTCCTGATTTCTGAAAGGCAGTAACCGATGACAGCAGTGAAGCT
>JAGQUR010000011.1:0-1145 GCA_020438395.1 Solirubrobacterales bacterium
ACGCAGTGGTGGAGGAAGACCGAGTTGAGAACCGCGCGGGCCGGTTGGCTGACACCGAAGCTGACGTTGGAAACGCCGAGCGAGGTCTTGACGCCGGGGATCTCCGCCTTGATCCGGCGGATGCCCTCGATCGTCTCGATCGCCGAGGGGCGCCACTCTTCGTCACCGGTGGTCAGGGTGAAGGTGAGGTCGTCGAAGATCAGCGACTCGCGGTCGAGTCCGTGTTCGTCCACGACCATCTCCGTGATCCGTTTGGCGATCTCCACCTTGCGGTCGGCGGTCTTCGCCATACCTACCTCGTCGATCGTCAGGGCGATCAGGCAGGCGCCATGGGCCTTGGCCAGCGGGGCCACGGTGTCGAGCTTGTCGCGGCCCGCTTCGAGGTTGACCGAGTTGACGATCGCCCGGCCCGGGATCTGCTCCAGGGCTGTCCTGATTACGTTCGGCTCGGTCGAGTCGATCTGGATCGGGGAGGGCTGGGTCAGCGAGATCCGCTTAACCACCTGCCTCATCTGCTCGTCCTCGTCCTGGCGTTCGGTCAGGGCTACGCAGACGTCGAGCACATGGGCTCCGCCTTCGACCTGATCCTCGGCGACCTGGAGCAGGCCGTCGTAGTCGTCGGCCAGAAGAAGTTCCTTCGCCTTGCGCGAGCCCTGCGAGTTGACCCGCTCGCCGACCATGGTCGGGGTCGGCTCCTGGACCAGGGCGGTGGAGGTCATCATCGAGGAGACCTTGATCTCGCCCGGCCCGGGACGGGGGCCAGGCTTCAGGTCACGGACCCGGTCGGCGATCGCCTTGATGTGCTCGGGGGTGGTGCCGCAGCAGCCACCGACCACGCCGACCCCGTAGCGCTCGACGAACTCGCCCAGCGTCGCGGCCAGGGGTTCGGGCTTCTCGGGGAAGATCGTCTCGCCGTCCGGACCCTGCAGGGGCAGGCCGGCATTGGGGATGCAGTGGACCGGAACGGTCGAGTTCTCGCCGAGGTAGCGGATCGCGTCGCGCATGTCCTCGGGGCCGGTCGAGCAGTTCAGGCCGATCACATCGACCTTGAGCGCCTCGAGAGTGGTCAACACTGCCTGGATGTCGGTGCCGAGCAGCATCTTGCCGCCGTTCGGCAGGAGCGAAACGGAAATCTGGATCGGGAC
>JAGQUR010000011.1:1259-11681 GCA_020438395.1 Solirubrobacterales bacterium
CCGCCGGCCTGTTCGGTGAAGACGGTGACCAGTTCGGGGAAGCGGATCTGGCCGAGGGTGGGGTCATCCGAGGCGGGCAGGTGCCCGGTCGGCCCGATCGAACCGGCAACGAAACGGTCCGGGCCGGCCGCCTTGCGGGCGATCTCGGCCGCCTTGACGTTGATCTCTTCGGTGTGGTCGGCGAGGCCCCATTCGTCGAGCTTTACCCGCGAGGCCTGGAAGGTGTCGGTCTCGACCACCTCCGCTCCGGCTTCGAGCATGGAGGCGTGGACACCCTCGATCACGTCGGGACGGTTGAGCACCAGCGCCTCGTGACACTTGCCGAGCAGGCCGCCGTAGTCCTCCTGGGTCAGGTCGAACATCTCCAGGGTCGCGCCCATGCCGCCGTCGAAGACGACGATGTGGTCGGAGATTGCGCTCAGGTAGTCACGTTCAGCCATCGGTCGAGGATACCGAGCCGGTAAATCCGATCAGGATTCGGGGGTTGGCCAGTGTCCTAGTCTTTGTCCATGGACGGAGCCACCGCTTACATCGCATTGCTCAGGGCAGTGAACGTGGGGGGTACCGGCAAGCTGCCGATGGCCGAGCTACGGAAGCTCGCCGAGGAAATCGGGTTCGCGGGAGTCAGCACCTACATCGCCAGTGGAAACCTCCTCTTCAAGTCGGATCTGACCGAGAAGCAGGTGAAGAAGCAACTAGAGGCTGCGCTGAAAAGGCACACGGGGATGACCATCGACGTCATCGTCAGGACAGCCCGGGAGATGCGCGCGGTCGAGCTGGCGAACCCGTTCAAGGGAGTGGCCTACAACAGGATCGGCGTGCTCTTCCTGGATCACCCGTTGCCGCGGGACAACATCAGGAACACGAAAGGCCGCAAGAACGAGGAAATCGAACTCGGCAAGCGCGAGGTCTACATCCACTACCCGGACGGCATGGGCAAATCGAAGTTGAACATCCCGGCCGCGAAGTACGGCACCAGCCGCAACCTGAACACTGTCTCGAAGCTGGCCGACCTGGCCAAAGGGTGAGCGGCAGGCAGCGGCGGGTCAGACCGCCGTGGTACCCGGCGGAAGGGTCAGCCCACCGTGGTGCCCAGCAGGGTTCCGATCAGCCAGGTGGCCAGCAGGGCCAGCGCCCCTCCGATCACCAGCCGGGTGGCGGCCAGCCGTTTTGACGATCCACCGATTTCGGCGGAGACCGCGCCGGTTAGCGCGAGGGTGAGCAGAACGCTCACAAAGGTGATTGGAACCCGGAGGTCGGGCGGGGGGAGGAGGATCGCGACCAGGGGAAGGATCGCCCCGGCCGTGAAGGACAGCGCCGAGGAGATGGCCGCGTGCCAGGGGTTGGCGAAGTCGTCCTCGCGGATGCCCAGTTCGAATTCGAGGTGGGCTGCCAGCGGGTCGTGATCGGTCAATTCGAGGGCTACCTGGCGGGCAGTCTGCTCGGAAATGCCTCTCTGGCGCAGCAGGTATTCGAGTTCCTTGAGCTCCGCGTCCGGGAAGTCGGTGAGCTCGCCCCGTTCCTTCACGACGAGGGCTCTTTCGCTGTCGCGCTGGCTGCTGACCGACACGTACTCGCCCAGCGCCATTGAAACCGCGCCGCCGACCATTCCGGCCACGCCGGCGATCAGGATCGCTGTCGTGTCCGTCGTCGCCCCCGCCACGCCGACGACCAGGGAGGCGGTCGAAACGATTCCGTCGTTGGCACCGAGAACTCCGGCTCGCAACCAGTTGAGGCGCTGTGAAATGCCGGCGGAGTGAGGTTCGTCGGGATGCTGCTGGGTCGGGATCGGCTCATCCATCCCGGCAAAGGCTATCTCCCGAAACGGGTGGCCCCGCCGGAATCGCGGTTCTTCAACTCCGGTCCTTGACCAGCGGGCAGGACTGGCAGAGCTCGCCGCCTCCGGTCCGGTAGGCGAGGCAGCAGGTGCTTCGGAGGTGATACTCCTCGCCCCAGTCGTCCTCGGCCCTTTCGACCGGAATCGCGAGGCGGGGGTCGGGGCTTTCCGGGCCGACCGTGAGCCGGGTCAGCTCGAGGGCGAGATCCGGCCGGTCGAATGCCTTCCCCGACCAGACCAGCGACTGGGCGAGCCGGTCCGCTGCGGCATGCCACAGCGTCTTCGCCGGCCTGAGGCCCTGAAGGTCAAGCCAGTTGACGGTCGGTTCGAGCAGCCCGGCGAATCCGGGGCGGAACCTGTCGGCCAGCTCGGCCAGTCCGTCCCGATCGGGTCGGTCACCGCCGTCGAACCCGCGATCGGAGGTGACCGCGGTAGCCCGGACGAGTCCGCCTTCGGCAGCGAGCAGGACGTTCCCGGGCGAGAGGTCCGGCAGCTGGCCGGACGCAACGATGAACGAGCCGCCGAGGTCGGCGATCGCGCGGGCCAGGCTTTCCAGGAGCCATTCCGCCCGGATGTGATCTTCCGGCGGGCCGGCCATGCCGCTGATCCTGGAGAGAAGCAGCGCCTGGACCCGGCCGCTGTCGTCGAGTTCGCTGGCGGAGAACCAGCCGTCACCCGGGCCCTTCCGCCGGCGGACGATGATCCCGTAGCCGTCGGCCGAGGCGGCTCCGATCCGGCCGAGGGTCCGGTCGAAACCGTCGATCCGGCCGGCTTCGTTCATCTGCTCAGCGGATAACCCGGATCACCAGTTGGCGATCTGGGCCATGCGCGGGTCGGAGATGTAAGACCGCCCTGCGGCCCCTGAACTTCCGGCCCGGTCGCCAGTAGATGTGTTTGGTGGCGGGCCCGACCTTGACCTTTCGCAGCCGCTTGCCGCGGAGCCAGATGCCGACCGTGTCCCGGGTCTGGTTCGCGGTCCGCATCGAGATCCTGACCTTCCCGCCCCGTCTCACACGGAACCGGTTCGCGCTTGCGACCAGTCTGGTCTTCGGTGCTTCCAGACCGATCGGGACCGTGGTCGAAGCAACCTTCACCGCGCTCTGCGGGGCAACGGACCGGATCCGGCTGCGAATCAAGTAGTTGCCCGGCATCACCGGATTGACGGCACCGACGCCCGGGGTCGGCATCCCGTGGTCTTCCTGGTTGAACCGCAGGCTCAAACCCATCAGCCGGAAGCCGTGGTAGTTGCCGGGAACGGTGAAAGTGATCAGGGTCGAGTCCGGCGCGTTGATCTTCTCCCCGGAGGCATCGAGGCCGGTCCCGTCTGTGACCGTGGCCGTGATCGGATCGTTGCTGAGTTGCCAGTCGAGGGTCCAGGTCCTCGTCCCGTCGGCGCCCGGCCCGTCCGAGTAGATCGCCTTGTCATCGAAATCACCGGCGTCGGTGACCATGTCGAGGGAACCGATCCGGGTTCCGTCGATCGCGGCCGGATCGAGGCTGAATCCCTGTACCGCGACCTCGAATTCGAGCGGCTGGGGCACGGCGGCCGACTGCCTGAACGGGATCTCGAACGGCACGCTGACGGCTCCCGGCGCGCGGTCGGTGAGCAGGGGTGCGCGAACCCCGGCATCGAAGGCCTGGGCAAGGCTCGGGACGGCCAATCCGGCAAGAATGACGATCAGTCCGGGCAGGGTTTTCAGGAGGCGAAGCATCGGGCGGGTCAGCGTACAGACACATTCGACGGGCGGCAGTTGCGCGAACCGCTTCCCGACCTCCGCTATCTTGGCTCTTCGGCTGCCCTAAGCCAACCCGCCGTAAACCCCATGCAGATCGAAAATTTCCTCTTCTCGGTTTCCGATGCGCTCCGCTGGCCGGTGCTCGTCGCGGTGCTGCTCGCATTGGCCTGGTCGGTGATCGAGATCGGCATCCTGCTGGCCGAGGTCTGGCGTCGCCGCTGGCGTTCGATCAACGCCCTCGAGAACGCGGTCGACCAGGCCGAGATCGACATCGTCCAGGGTGATCAGCTCGGGGCGATCGCTGCGCTTTCCTCGGTCTCGTGGAGCCGGCCGATGCGGGAGGTGATGACCTCCATTGTCACGCTGAGACCTTCCCCGGATGCGGAGAACCGGATCGCCAAACGGCTCGCCGACTACGACTACAACTCGCTGCGCCGGCTCGAGCGGACCAGGATCCTGGTCCGGATGGGTCCGGCGCTCGGCCTGATGGGCACCCTGATCCCGCTGGCCCCGGCCCTCGCCGGACTGGCCGATGGCAACGTGACCCAGCTGACCGACAACCTCCGGGTCGCCTTCGGGGTGACCGTGGCCGGACTTCTGACCGGTGCTCTCGCGTTCGGCGTTTCGCTGATCCGCGACCGGATCTACGCCCAGGATTTCTCCGACGTCGAGTTCGCCGCCGCGAACCTCGCCCCGGACAAGCATCTCGCCCAGCACTTCGTACCTTCGACCGTCGAGCACGGGCACAGCACCCAGGTCTCGCTTGGGAATCCCTGATGGCCACCAAGGTAACGGCGAAGGCGAGAAGCCGGGAAGACCGGGCGGGGGACCCGCTCGACGGACTGGTCAATCTCTTCGACATCGGGATCATCCTCTCGGTCGGATTCCTGCTGGCGGCGCTCTCGTCGCTAAATCTGACCGACGAGTTCACCAAGAGCAGCACGACCAAGAGTCAGCAGACGGTGCCGCAGGATTCGGTAATCACCAATCCCGACGACACCACCCAGCAGGTGACGATCGAGCCGGGCCAGACCGTGGTCGGCCAGGGCCAGCCGCTCGGGACCGTCTACCAGCTCGACGACGGCAGGACGATCCTCGTCAAGCCCTCAACCGGCACCACCGGAACAACCGGCGTAACAGGCTCCACCGTCAACCCCTAGTGGCGGTCGAGGCGCGGCGCGGGGGTTCCTGCCCTGGTCCGTCGCCCTGCGGGCTCCCCCGAAGGCCCAGTGCAGGAACCCCCGCACCACGCCACGAACACCCGCGGCTGCCCGGGCGGAGCCCGGTACACGTACAGGCGTAGCCGGTCCTCTCGCAATAACCGGTGGAGTTAAGGGGCTCCGCCTGAGCGATGACCGGCGTTCCGAACGACTGCGTTTTTCATGCGAAGTCCATCTCACGCCAGCCGACCTGGCGGTTACTCGACTTCCGTTCGAAACGGCGGTGAACCGACGATCCAGGTTGGTTCCGGCGCGGGTATGCCCGAAAAAGACCTTCGGGGGAGCCCGGAGGGCGACGGTCTTTTTCGGGCACACCCGTGGCGGGCCCTTACCGGTGCGCGTTGGTCAGCGGAAGCGGCGCTTGCCGCGTCCGCCCATGAAGCGGGTGGTCCGGCTGACCAGTTTGTGCCGCTGCGGGGTGTAGGGGTACCAGAGCGGTTCCGAGCCGAGCAGGGTGCGGGCGCTCGCGATCGCCTCGGAGCGGCAGTACTTGCGGATGCCGTACTCCCCGTTGCGATAACCGATCCCCGACTCCTTCCAGCCACCCATTGGCAGCCCGGGAGCGAGCATGTTGAAGATGATGTCGTTGACGTTGACGGCCCCTGCCTCGATTCGGCGGGCCACCTTTTCGGCTTTGCCACGGGGGCCGAAGACCGAGGCGCAGAGGCCGTAGCGGCTGTCGTTGGCGAGCCGGATCGCCTCCTCCTCGTCGGCGACCCTGGTCACGGTGACCACCGGACCGAAGGTCTCGTCCTCCATCACGCTCATGTCCGGGGTGCAGTCGACCAGCACGGTCGGCTCGAACCACTGACCGGGGCCTTCGCCCCGCTTGCCGCCGGTGAGCACCCTGGCCCCGGCCTCGACCGCGTCATCGACCTGCTTCTCGACCTTCTCGAGCTGCGACATCATGGTCATCGCGCCAACGTCGCAGGTGGCCTGCTCGCCGTCGATGCCCTGACTGAGGTTGCCGACGTTCTCGGCCAGCTTGCCGACGAACTCGTCGTAGGCGCCGTCCTCGACATAGATCCGCTCGACCGAGATACACATCTGGCCTGAGTTGAGCATGCTGCCCCAGGTGGCGCCGTTAACGGCCCGGTCGAGGTTGCCGCCTTCGAGGACCACCATCGGGTCCTTGCCGCCCAGCTCGAGGCTGACCGGGGTCAGGGTCTCCGCGGCGCGAGCCATGACCTTCTTGCCGGTCACGTCCGACCCCGTGAAGCCGACAAAATCGGAATGGTCGATCAGGGCGGTCGCCGTCTCGGCTCCGCCGTTCACCACCGTGATCACGTCCGGGGCGCCGATCTCGTTTCGCCAGGCGTCGACGATCTCGTTCAGTCCGAGGGGGGTGATCTCGGAAGGCTTCAGGACCACCGCGGCGCCGGCCATCAGGGCCGGGATCGCGTCTCCGAGAGAGAGGACGAGGGGGAAGTTCCAGGGGCTGATCAGGCCGACCACCGGGTAGGGGCGGTACTGCAGCCGCAGCTTCCTTGTCGCGGCGAGCATGGTGTTGGGGCGTACCTTCTGTTCGCCGAGGAACTTCTCGGCCTTCGACCCGTAGAAGTTGATCTGGTCGGCCAGGTAGGGAGTCTCGATCGTGGCTTCGGCCCGGACCTTTCCGGTCTCGGCCTTGAGCGTGTCGGCGATCCGGTCCGAATTGTCGAGCAGCCAGTCGCGAAGCTCGTTCAGCCACTTCCGCCGGCCCTTGAAGCCGAGCGCCTCCCAGGCGGGCTGGTTGCCGCGGATCCTGGCTACCGCAGCGGCGACGTCACCGGCGGAGTCGACCGGGACCGACCCGACCTGCTCTCCGGTGGCGGGGTTCATCACGGAAATTGACTCGGTTGCTGCGGTCGGTTCCACTTACTGCTCCAGTCTCTCTCGTCGCTCTTCACCTGAGCGAAAGCCCACCCAGGCGTTCAATACAAAGGTTAGCGCCGAATGATCCGGTAGATGCCGCCGTAGTGGCTGAATGCGTAAAGGCGCTTCAGGCCATCGGTCCCGAAACCGTTGAGCAGGGCGACGCCGTGCCTGGACGGCAGGGAGAAACCGGCGGGCCGGTCGTCGACGATCGTGGGTAGGCGGGGGGCGGCGGTCCGTACCCGGCCGGTGCAGAAATCGCCGTAGATGACCCTGCCCCGGAAGGCCCCCAGCTTCGGGTCATTGATCGGGAGGCCCCCGATGATCGCGCAGCCGTCCTCATGCGAGTAGACCAGCTGCGGCCACTCCAGGCCGGTGGTGACGAGCGGGTCGGCGCCGTTGGGGCAGAGCTCGCCGCAGTTGAACGGTTCGAATCCCTCGAAACCCTTCCATCCGAAATTGGCGCCCCGGGCTTCGGTGAAGGGGAGAACGTTGAGCTCCTCGTATCGGAGCTGGCCGACGTCGGCGATCGACATCATCGCCTGGCCGCCAGAGTCGAAGAAGCTGAAGGTGAACGGGTTGCGCAGCCCGTAGGCGAAAATCTCGTCCCGGCCGGGCCGGCCCACGAAGGGATTGCCGGGAGGTATCCGGTAGGCCGTTCCGGCCCCGGGGTCCGGCCTTGGGTCGATCCGCAGGATCTTTCCGCGCAGGCTCTCCAGGTTCTGGGCGTTGTCGGGAGCGTCGCCGGGATCGAAGCCGTCGCCGACCGCTATGTAGAGGAGGTTTCCCCGGAACGCGAGGTGCCCGCCGTTGTGGTTGCCGTTCCCGTTGACCCTCGGGATCTCCAGGATCACCCGGCCGCTGCCCGGTCTCAGCCGGGTCGGATCACCGCGCCCGGTCCGGTATTCGGCGACCACTGAGTTGCCGTTCCTGGCGGTGTAATCGACATAGAACCGACCGGTTTTCCGGAAGTCGGGGGGGAAGGCGAGGCCGAGCAGCCCGCGTTCGATGTTGCGGGAACTCACCTTGCGGTTCAGGCTGAGCAGGGGATTCTTCAGCCACCTGCCTCGTCGGAGGATCCGGATCTTGCCGGCCCTTTCGGCCACGAAGAGCATTCGCGGGTAACCGGGAGGTGAGCCCAGGCTGGTCGGCTGCCGGGCGCTCGCCACTTTCACATAGCCCAGCTTCGGGGCGGCGCCGGCGGAAGGGCAGGCTGCCGCGAAAAGGATTGCCAGGCCGGCCATGCAGGCGACGGCCGGGGCCCACCGGCGGCGGCGGGCCCCGCTCATTGCCGGATCCGGTAGACGCTGCCGTCGAGTGAGGTGATGAACAGGGTGCCCTTCAGGCTTTCGCCGAAGGAGGTGACGTTGTCTATGTTCAGGCCGGTCGGACGTCCCGCGGCGCGTCCCAGATGCGGCTTGAAGCTCAGGATCCTGCCGTTGCAGAAGTCCGTGAACACATAACGGCCGCGCAGGGCCGGCAGGCTGCGGTCCCTGACGACGAGGCCGCCGATCACCGAGCAGTTCGGAGGATGCGGGAGGACGAGCGACGGTTTGATCGTTCCCGCCCCGCCACCGTCAAAGGGCGTAAACCCTTCCCAGCGGTTCCAGCCGAAGTTGCCCCCGCGGGCGCGGCTCAGGTTCAGGTAGTTGATCTCCTCCCATTCGTCCTGCCCGACGTCGCCGATCGCGATCCGCACCTTCTGCTTCGAACTCGTCCGGTCGAAGGACCAGCGGAAAGGGTTGCGCAAGCCGTAGGCGAAGATCTCGTCCCGGCCGGGCCGGCCCACGAAGGGATTCGAGGCCGGCACGGTGTAGGCGCGACGGCCACTCTTGCGCGGGTCGATCCGGATCAGCTTGCCGAGCAGCGAGTTCAGGTTCTGGGCGTTGCCCGGCTGGTCGCCGGATCCGCCCCCGTCGCCGGTGCCGAAGAAGAGGTTGTTGCCGAGGAAACCCAGCCGGCCGCCGTTGTGATTGGCGTTGACCGGATGAGCGATCCGGATCACCAGCCGGGCCGAGTTCTGCCGGGCCCGGACGGCGCTCTTGCGGCGGAACTCGACCACCCGGATGTTTCCGGCGTTGTCGACGAAGTACACGTAGAAGCGTTTGGTCTTCCGGTAGTCGGGCGGGAAGGCGACCGAGAGCAGGCCGCGTTCGGAGCCGTCGAAATCCACACGCGAGCGGATGTCGAGGAAGGGCCGGGCCAGTTTCCGGCCCCGGCGGAGAACCATGATCCGTCCTGGCTGTTCGACCACGAACATCAGGTTCGGGAAGCCGGAGGCATGCCTGATCTCGACCGGGCGGTCGAAGCTGGCGACCCGCACTGCCCTGAGGCGCCTGGCGCTGGCCGTCGCATCGCCCTGGTCGGCACTGCCGCTCTGGCCGGTGGTGGTTGAGGTATCCGCCCGGTCCGAAGCGGACTGGTCACTGCCGCCGGCGCAGGCGAGCGACACTGACGAGAGGGCGAAGGTTGCGAGAACCGCGGCGGTGGCGCAGGAAAGACGGCCCATGGGGATCACTGATACCCGAAACCGGCCCCGGCCTTCAAGTTGCGCATTGGCAGGCGGGCCCGGAGGCCGTCGGCCGCGTTACGGGTTCAGGCCGGTATTGGCGGATTCCTGCTGGGCCTCGACGTGGGCCTGTTCGGCCCGGCTCACCGGGACGACCTGGCCCTTGGCGTTGACCTTGGTCAGGCGGGCGAAATCGGTGATGTGAACCGGCAGCACTCCGGTCGGGACGTTTCCGTTGGCGTCGACCGCGCTCGTATCCGGCCCGAGACCGGCCGAGATCTGGTACTTCAGCAGGTAGTTGCCGGGCCGAACGGCGACAACCCGCCAGACCATGTTGGCGGTGTCGCCCGGCTTCAGCTTTCCGAACTCGAAGGTCCTCCGGTCGGGCGTCGTTGCCCCGCCGCGGCCGACCGTGTCAGCCAGTTTGGGCCAGCCTTCCTCGACCACCCACACCGGGCGCTGGTTCATGGCCAGTCCCGGCTGCTTGTCGCCGTAGGCGAAGGCCAGGGTCGAACCCTTGCCGGGCAGATCGATCACTGTGTTGATCGCCGGAATCGTTTCGTCGCCCGAGTTCCTGACGGCGATCGTCAGGTCATAGGTCTGGGCCACCGTCTGCAGCTTCTTGAAATTCGCATCGATGATCTGGACCGGGAATTCACCGGTCGCCTCGTTTGCGAACTGGCCGTCGTCATCACCGCCGCAGCCGGAGACGACAAGGGCGGCGGAGAGCGCGCCCAGAAGCAGTCCGAGGGTGAGAATGAATCTCGGCATGGATCTCAGGCTGGTCCCCCTCAAGGTCGGGCGCAACATACCACGCGTGTGGCGACGGTCACACACGCCGGGGTATCGCATAGACTCCGCGCCACGGCGGGTCACGGGAAGTCCACGGGGCCGGCGCCCGGGAGAGATGGTCAAAGACACCGCACAAAAGGCGATCGAGCCCGCGAAGGAATTCTTCACCGAAACCGGTGAAATGATGATCCTGACCGGACGCACGATCCTGTCCGCGGTCAAGCCTCCCTATCCCTACGGAAACGAGTTCATCGGGCAGTTCCTCTTCGCCCTTCAACTCTGCTGGTTCCCGATGCTGATCTCAACCGTCGCCTTCGGCTTCGGCGCCCCGGGACTCCAGGCCGCCAACTTCCTTTCGCTCTTCGGAGCCCTCGACCGCCTCGGCGGTTTTTTCGTTCTCGCTTCGATCCGTGAGTTCGCGCCGTTCGTGACCGCGGTCGTGGTCGCCGGCGTGGCCGGCACCGCGATCACCGC
>JAGQUR010000194.1:0-1229 GCA_020438395.1 Solirubrobacterales bacterium
AACGGCATCATCAACGTGACCGCCAAGGACCTCGGCACCGGCACCGAACAGAAGATCGAGATCAAGTCCGGCTCCGGACTCTCGGACGACGAGATCAACAGCATGGTCTCCGACGCCGAAGCGCATGCCGATGAGGACAAGAAGCAGCGCGAGCTGGCCGAAGCCAGGAACATTGGCGAAAACGCCGCCTATACCTCGGAGAAGCAGCTCACCGAGCTCGGCGACAAGATCGACGGTGCCGCGAAGACCGAGATCGAAGACAGGATCGCGGCCCTGCGCGGTGTGCTTGAGTCGGAAAACGCCGAGGACATCAAGGCGAAGACCGACGAGCTCCAGGAGGCCTTCCACAAGGTGTCCGAGCAGGTCTATCAGGCGGCCCAGGCCGAGTCCCAGGCCGCCGGAGCCGAAGGTGCTGCTGACGGCGCCCCCTCCTCTGACGAGGAAGAGGTGATCGACGCCGAGGTGGTTGACGAGGACGAAAGCAAGTGATCCAGGAGCCGGAAGAGACCGCGGGCGAACCCGAGGTGGAAGAGGTCGTCGACGCCGAAGTGGTGTCGGCGGCCGATCCGGCCGTGGACGGGGCGGCCGCGGAGGAAGCTGCCGCCGAGGCGACGGTCGAGAGCGACCTGGCGGCACTGGTCGAAGAAGCCCGCAGCCAGCGGGACGAGTATCTCGACCTCGCCCAGCGCACGAAGGCAGACTTCGACAACTACCGCAAGCGGGTCGCCGCCGAAAGCCAGGCCCAGATCGAAAGGGGCCGGCTCGAAGTCGTCTCCGGCCTGATCGAGGCGATCGACAACCTCGAGCGAGTGCTCGACGCGGCCGGGATCGAACAGGAGGTTGCGCTCGGCGGCTCGCTGCCCGAGAACGCTCCGGTCACCGAACAGGGCGTGATCGTCGCCTATCGCGACCTTCATGCGGTGCTGCGGAAGGCGGGAGTCGAGGCGTTCGACTCGAAGGGCGAGGCGTTTGACCCCAACCTTCACGAGGCGCTGCAGGCGCTGCCGGCGGAAGGTGTCGGATCGGGGATCGTGCTGGAAGTGATGCAGAAGGGCTACCGGGCCGGTGAGAACGTGATCCGTCACGCGCGTGTGGTGGTCAGCCAGTGAACCTGGCAGAAATTTGAAAGGGCTACGAGCGAAATCCCCGGAGGCGTACGGGGAGGTGAGATAGATGGCAAACGATCTTTATGAAGTGCTCGGTGTCAGCAAGAAGGCATCGCAGGAAGA
>JAGQUR010000194.1:1296-1833 GCA_020438395.1 Solirubrobacterales bacterium
CCGCCGAGGACAAGTTCAAGGAGATCCAGGCTGCCTACGACGTTCTCGGTGACGAGGAGAAGCGGAAGCAGTACGACTCCGGGGGCGGCATGTTCGGCGGATTCGGCCAGGGCGGAAACCCCTTCGGCCAGGCGGGCGCCCAGGGCAATCCTTTCGGCCAGGGCGCCCCGAGCGGCTTCGGGGACATCTTCTCGACCATCTTCAGCCGGGGCGGCGGCGAGCCGGCCGGTCCGGAGCGTGGCCGCGATCTCGAAACCGACACCCGCATCTCCTTTGACGATGCGATGGCCGGCACCCAGCTCACGGTCACGATCCCGAAATCCGAACGCTGCCCCACCTGCTCCGGCTCCGGTGCCGAGCCGGGGACCAGCCCGGAGACCTGCCCCCGCTGCGGCGGCCGCGGCGTCGAGGCCCAGGGTCAGGGCTTCTTTTCGATCAGCCAGCCCTGTCCCCAATGCCAGGGCACAGGCCAGATCATTCCCAGCCCCTGCCACACCTGTGGCGGCTCGGGCCTGACCCATCAGACCAAGCGTTACA
>JAGQUR010000080.1 GCA_020438395.1 Solirubrobacterales bacterium
CCCTGGCCGGGCATGGCCCACGGCCTGGCCACCGGTCGCCTCTTCGAGGAGGAACTCTCGGCCAACGGGCCGCTGACAACCCTTAACGAACTCGACCCCCCGGCCAATGGCTTTGGCCTGGGGGTCGAGCTGGACGAGGGAGTTCTTTCCTCCTGCCGGCTCTAGGCCGGCCCAACTTGCGCGGACGCCCTTCAGGCAACCTCTATATGCAAGCGCAGAGGCCAAGACCTAGCCGACCTGACCCTTACCGCCAAAGAGTTCTAGTCTCGGGATCTCCGTGGACCCGTCCAACCGAAATATGGCCCTTTGCACCGCTCTTGCAGAGGAACTGGCTCGCAGCGGCGTCCGGCTCGCGGTCATCTCCCCCGGGTCCCGGTCCACCCCCCTCGCACTTGCCCTGTTCCGGGAAGAAGCGATCGAGACCGAAGTGGCGCTTGACGAGAGGTCGGCATCGTTCTTCGCGCTTGGGGCCGCCCAGGCAACCGGATCGCCGGTCGCACTCGTCTGCACCTCGGGTACCGCTGCGGCCAACTTTCATCCGGCCATCGCCGAAGCCGACCTCTCTGCGATCCCGCTGATCGTCCTCACCGCAGACCGTCCGCCCGAGCTGCGCGAGATCGGCGCCGGCCAGACAATCGACCAGATCAAGCTCTACGGGGACTCGGTCAGATGGTTCGCCGAGGTGGGGAGCCACGAGGCCGACGATGCCGGACTGCTCCATTTCCGCTCCCTTGCCTGTCGGGCATATGCGACGGCGACGGGGGACCCGAGACCGGGTCCGGTCCATCTCAACTTTCCATTGCGCGATCCGCTCGCTCCGGTCGGTGAGCCGGACGCCGTCACCGCGAGCAGACGCCTCGCCCTGGAGGGCCGCCGGGACGGACCCCTGACCGTCGTCGAGAAGCCCACTTGCGGCGCCGACCGGCCGACCGTGAACAGACTGGTGGCCATGATCCAGGGGGCGGAGCGGATCCTCATCCTGGCCGGACGACAGACGGACACTTCGATCCGTGAGCCCCTGGCGAGGCTAGCGAACGCCTGCAGTGCCCCGGTGCTGGCGGAGCCGACCTCCCAGTTCCGGCTCGGCCCGCATGACCGTGGTGCGGTGATCACGGCCTACGAGAGGATCGCGCGGCGACGGGAGTCGTCACTTGCTCCGGATCTCCTGATCCGCCTGGGCGAGTTCCCGACCTCGAAGCAACTCCGCCTCTGGATGGCCGAAACCGATCCGGCCCAGACCGTGATCGATCCCGGGTACGGCTGGTACGAGCCGGTCCGGACAGCAGATCTGATCGTCCGCTGCGACGTCGCAGCCCTGCTCCACCAGATCGAGAACACCGCCGAGCAACGGGTGGAAGGCCCGGCCGGAAACAGGTTCTGGAACGCCTGGATGGAAGCGGAAAAGCGTGAACGCCGGGAAATCGAGAGTTCATGGACCCGGGAAGGAAAACTGGACGCGGGTGAAGTCCACGCCCGGCTCGCGGGGCTGCAGTCCGATGGTGGCCTCATCTATACCGCCTCGAGCCTGGCGATCAGGGACCAGGAAGAGTCGATTCCCGCGCTCGATGCCGACGTGCGTTTTCTGGCGAACCGCGGCGCGAACGGGATCGACGGGCTTCTGGCATCCGGCCTCGGTGCCGCCCGGGCCACCGGCGGCGACACCACGATCATCACCGGTGACCTCGGGTTCTTCCACGATGTCGGCAGCCTCGCACTGGCCCGGAACGTCGAAGGACGGGTCCGGATCGTCGTGCTGAACAACGAAGGCGGCGGCATCTTCGAGCGCCTGCCCCAGCGTGAGGAGATGGACGCCGACGAATTCGAAGCCCTGATGAGGACCCCGGCCGGACTGGAAGTTGAAAAGGCCGCGACGCTCTACGGACTGCCCTTCCACCGGGCACCAGATCTCGATGCCCTCCAGGCCGCCTTCGAGGCTGACGCCGACGCGGTCTCGGTGATCGAAGTACCGGTCTCGGGCTAGCTGAGCAGGGGCAGCAGGGCGCCGAGCTTGATCTCGGTCTCGGCCAGCTCGGCCGCAGGGTCGGAATCGGCGACCACGCCGACCCCTGCAAAGAGATGCGCTTCGCGGTCGCGGATCAGGGCACTGCGCAGCGCCACGCAGAACTCGCCGTCGCCGGAGCCGTCCATCCAGCCGACCGGACCGGCGTACCAGCCTCGATCCAAATGCTCGACCTCGGCCATCACCCTTCTCGCCTTCTTCCAGGGCTCGCCGCCGACCGCCGGGGTGGGGTGAAGCAGTCCGGCCAGTTCGATCGCCGTTCTCGGCTGGGCAAGCTGCGCATAGACCGGCGTACCGAGATGCTGGATGTTCGCCACCTTGATGATCTCCGGTTCCTCTGCGGCTTCGACCCAGACGCTGATCCGGCTCAAGGCCTTGACGATCCTCCGCACGACCACCTCCTGCTCTCCCCTGTCCTTCGGTGAGGAAAGCAGTTGCTGGGCGAGATGGTCGTCAACTGCAGGGTCACTGCTCCGCCGGGTCGATCCGGCCAGCCCGACCGTGGAAACGCCCCGTCCGGCGCAACGGACGAGCAGCTCGGGACTGGCCCCGATGAAGACTGCCTCTCCCGTTCCGACACAAAAGTTGAAGCAGGAGGGAAAACCGATCCTGAGGGCACCGAAGATCGCGGCGGGATCATGTGCCGATCCGGCCCGGACCACGACTTCACGGGCCAGCACCACCTTCTCGATCTCCCCCGCCCTGATCCGGCCAACCGCTTCGCCGACCGACCGCTCGTAGGCATCGGGGCTCCGGACGCTCTCGATCGACGGGGCAACGGCAGGATGGGGGTCGATCATCGGCAGGTCGGCGCCGACAAGGCCGGCGACCCTGGCCAGCGCACCGGCAGCCAGTTCCTCATGCCCCGCCCCCGGCCCCGCCATCAGGTTCACGGTGAGGAAAGTGCCGGCATCGGAAGCCTGGATCGCCAGCTCGGGCAGGATCATCGAAGCCGGTTCAAACGACGACCAGGCCGGATCACCGCCGCCGGAGTCTCCGTCGTCAAAGGCGAATCCCCCGGTCCAGACCGGACCGGTCGTGAATCCCCCTCCGCCACGGAGTACCGCGTCACCCGAGAGGTGGGCACAGTCCGCGGCCACCTCGACAAAGCGCTCGGTTCCCCGGGCAGTTATCTCGCGAACACGGCCGAGAGCCGCCAGCTTCAGGTTCCGGTCAGGCTGCTCCCAGCAGAAGAACGGCTCCCCGGCCCGTCGGGAGGCAAACACGGTCGCGGCGGGGTCATCGCAGTCGAAAGGCAGGGTGACCGACACCAGGGTCGGTCCGCGCCGGTCCGCAGCTTCGGAGAGGGCGTCGAGCAGCTCCGTTTCGAGTTTCGCCCGGTCTGCGGGCGCGGCCATCAGTCCCCGCCGCGAGCCAGGGCGACTTCGCCGGTGCGAACCATCTCGAGCAGGCCATGCGGCCTCAGCATGCTTTCGAAGGCCTCGATCTTGTCGTGCGATCCGGTCACCTCGACGATCAACGCACGCCGCGAGACGTCCACGATCTTGGCCCGGAATATCTCGGCGAACTGGACGATCTCCGCCCGGTTCTCGACCGCGGCCGAAACCTTGAACAGCGCCATCTCGCGAGCGACAGTCTCCTCGGGCTCCATGTCCCTGATCTTCAGAACGTTGACCAGCTTGTGCAGCTGCTTGGTCACCTGATCGATCGGATGGACGGCGCCATCGAGAGTGAGGGTGATCCGGGAGATGTCCGGGTCCTCGGTCGGGCCGACCGCAAGCGTGTCGATGTTGAACCCGCGGCGCGAAAAGAGGCCGGCGACCCGGGCGAGCACGCCCGGCCGGTTCTCGACCAGGATCGAGAGGACGTGCTTCCTGCCGGAAAGGGGCGACCGACCGGCGTGAAGGTCTTCAAGCCTGACCATGTCCGTGGAAGCCATCTCAGCCCACCATGTCCCTTGCCGCGTTCCCTGCCGGGATCATCGGGTAGCAGTTCTCCCGCGGGCTGACGCGAACGTCGAGCAGGGCGGGTCCGTCATGTTCGAGGGTGGCGACCATCATTTCCTCCAGGTCGGCACTGTCCTCGCAGCGCAGGCCACCGGCTCCGAATGCCTCGGACAGTTTGACCCAGTCCGGGCTTGGCCCGTTCTCGACTCCGCTGTAGCGCTCAGACCAGAACAGTTCCTGCCACTGGCGGACCATGCCCATGAAGCCGTTGTTCATGAGGAAGACCTTGACCGGCACTTCCTCGTTCACCGCGGTCGCCAGTTCCTGGATGTTCATGATCAGGCTGCCGTCACCGGCGATGCAGACGACCTGCTCGTCGGGCCGGGCGACCTTCGCTCCGATCGCCGCCGGCAGGCCGAAGCCCATCGTGCCGAGGCCGCCGGAGTTGATCCACTTGCGGGGCTGGTTGAAGCCGTAGTACTGGGCGGCCCACATCTGATGCTGGCCAACGTCCGAGGTGATGATTGCTTCGCCGCCGGTGACCTTGTGCATCATCTCGACCATGAACTGGGGCTTGATCTCGCCGTCGGTTCCGGGTTCATAGGTCAGCGGGTATTCGCCCTGCCAGGCCTTGATCCGGCTCCACCAGCCATCGAGGCGGGAAGAGTCGGTCTGAAGGGCCTGATACTCGCGGGTCAGCTTCGGCAGTACCAGCTTGACGTCGCCGACGATCGGGATATGGGCCGGAACGTTCTTCGAAATCTCGGCCGGATCGATGTCGATGTGAATGAACTTCGCCGAAGGGGCGAACTCGGAGAGCTTGCCGGTGATCCGGTCGTCGAAGCGGGCCCCGATCGCGATGATCAGGTCGGCTTCATCCATCGCGTAATTCGCCGCCCGGGTGCCGTGCATTCCGAGCATCCCCAGCCACTGGTCGCTGTCGGCCGGGAAACATCCCAGGCCCATCAGGGTCGAAGTGACCGGGAAGTCGTCGGTATCGCAGAGTTCGCGCAACTCGGCCGAGGCGTTGCCGTTCCTGACGCCGCCGCCGGTGTAGATGATCGGGCGCCGGGCGTTCGCCATCGCCTTCGCGGCCAGCCGGATCTGCTTCAGGTTGCCTTCGACCGTCGGTTTGTATCCGGAGAGATCGACCGGCTCGGTGCGCGGCGCATAGTCGATCTCGGCCTTGGCGAGGTCCTGGGGAACGTCGACCAGGACCGGTCCGGGCCGGCCGGTGGAAGCGATGTGGAAAGCCTCGTGGATGTATTCCGGAATGTGCTCCGGTTCGGTCACAAGCAGTGAATGCTTGACGATCGGCATCGTGATGCCGACGATGTCGGCTTCCTGGAAGCCATCGGTGCCGATCAGGTCGGTGCGGACCTGCCCGGTGATGAAGACGGTCGGAACCGAATCCATCATCGCGTCGGCGATCGCGGTGACCAGGTTGGTCGCGCCGGGGCCGGAGGTGCCGAAGGCGACCCCGACCTTGCCCGAGGCGTGGGCGTAACCCTCGGCTGCGTGGCCGGCAGCCTGCTCGTGACGGGCCTGTACGTGCCGCAGATCGGCGTCGACCAGCGCGTCATAGGTGGGCAGGTTTGCGCCACCCGGAATGCCGAAGATGTGGTCAACACCTTCGACTTCGAGGGATTTGAACAATGCGTCTGCGGCTCTCATCAGACCAACGATCCTAACGAATCAGAAGCGGGCCGCTAGGCCTTCTGCTCGGCTGAAAGCGCTCCACCTTCGAGCTCGCCCGGGTTCCACTTGGTCTTCGGGGTGATCGCCCGCGGAATGACCCGGTCCTTGTGCTGCTCGATGGTCTTCAGAACCGAACGCACCAGTTCCTCCCCGAGGTAATGCGGCTCGAGCCCGAGGTCCAGCAGCTTCTGGTTCTTCGGGTTGTAGTAGTGGTGTTCGAGCTCGACCCTCGGATTGGGGAAAGTCTCGATCGAGACTTCGTGCCCGACCTCGGCCGCGCAGCGCTGGACCAGTTCGGCCAGTTCGGCCACCGTGAAGTGCTCGGTGAACTGGTTGAAGACCCGGTATTCGCCCCGATCAGCCGGGTTCAGGGCCGCGAGTTCGACGCAGCGCAGGGTGTCACGGATGTTGAGGTAACCGCGGGTCTGGCCGCCGGCCCCGTAAACGGTCAGCGGATGGCCGATCACGGCCTGCAGGCAGAAACGGTTGAGGACCGTGCCGAAGGTCTCGTCGTAGTCGAAACGGGTCGCAAGACCGGGATCGAGCAGGGTTTCGTCGGTCTCGATTCCGTAGACGACACCCTGGTTCAGGTCCGTGGCACGCAGCCCCCAGACCCTGGTCGCAAAGTGGATGTTGGTCGAGTCGTGGACCTTCGAGCAGTGGTAAAGCGAGGCCGGAAGCTTCGGGAAGGGCAGCGTGTCCTTGCGGCCGTTGTGCTCGATCTCGATGAATCCCTCTTCGATATCGATGTTCGGCGTCCCGTACTCGCCCATCGTGCCCAGCTTGATCAGGTGGGCGTCCGGCACGTGCTCGCGCATGGAGAACAGCAGGTTCAGCGTTCCGATCACGTTGGTCTGCTGGGTCTCGACCGCAGTCTGGCGAGAACGCATCGAATACGGCGCCGAAGGCTGCTCTCCGTAGTGGATGACGGCCTCCGGCAGGAAGTCGGCGACGACCGAATCGAGGAACTCGCCGTCTTCTATGCAGCCGACCCGCGCCTCAATGCGGCGGCCCGCGACCCGTTCCCAGGTGTCGAGCCTGTCCTGCAGGCTTCCGATCGGGGTCAGCGAGTCGGTCGACTGGTCCAGGTGCCAGCGACGACGCGCGAAATTGTCGACGATCACCACGTCGTGCCCGCGATCGGAGAACCGCATTGCCGTGGGCCATCCGAGATAGCCGTCACCACCAAGAATCAGAATTCGCATGACGGCCGAGATTACCGGAACGAACAGGGGCTAGGATGCGCTCAGTGCGTGTGCTAGCCCTCGTTCTCGTGGTCATGGCCGGATTGGCCTTGAGGATCGATGCGGCCTGGGAAGGTGCTTCCGAGAATCTTCCCGATTCGGCCGCGTACGAACGGATCGCCAAGGGACTTCACGAAGACGGTGAATTCGCGCAGGTCGGGCCGGGCACTCCGGCCCATGCCCAGCCGGCAACCAACTACAGCCCCGGACTGCCCCTGGCGGTGGCCGGAATCTTCGACCTGGCAGGAAACGACGACGTGAGGCTTGCCCGCATCGTCCTTGCCCTGATTGCCACGCTGGCGATCCCCCTGGCCTGGCTCCTGGCCCGCCGGCTCGCCCCGCCCGAGGATCCCGGGGTAGCCGGGATCGCCGCCGCGTCGATCGTGGCCTTCTATCCGTGCCTGATTGCCGACGCCGGACAGTTGCTTACCGAAGCCCTGGCCGGAACCCTGATCACCGGGGCCCTGCTGGCGATGCTCCGGGCCCGGGACCGGCTGGGAGTGGCGGGACGCCCGCTGGCGCTTCGGGCCCTGGACTGGCTGCTTCCCGGAGTCCTGCTCGGCATGACGGCGATGGTCAGGCCCGAATATCTGCCGATCTCGATCGTCCTGATTCTCGTCCTGGCCTTCATCACGAGGGACCACGGCCTCCTCCCGGTTATCGGCGCAAGCACCGTGATGCTGCTGGCGATCGTGCTTGTCATCGCCCCCTGGACCACCCGCAATCTCGATCACTCGGGCCGCCTGGTTCCGCTCTCCACGGGCGGTGGCCAGACCCTCTTCACCGGGAGCTACCTGGCCTCGGCCGGGGACCCGCTCGAGGTGATGCCGGATGTACTCGCCCGCTATCCGGGAATTGCCGCGAGAATTGATGCCCAGAACCGCGCCAGCGGGGAGGGAGCGGATTCGATCACGCCGGAAAGGGTCCTGGCCCTGCTCGCCGCGCGGAGGATGCCCGGCGTACCGACCGATCTCGCCCTGGCCAGGATCGGCCGGGAGAATTACCTGCGGATGCTGCGTGATGATCCCGCCGGTCTGTTCGGATACTTCGTCAGGAAATCGGCCCGGATCTGGTGGCGAGGCCGCACCGACCTGACCGGAACCCCGCTCGGCCGGGCGGTCCACATGACGCTGGTCGCCGTGGCGCTCATGGGACTGCTGCTACTCGGTTTCCGTCGCCGTCCCGAGTTCTGGCTGATCCTCGCGCTCGCCCTGGCCGCGACCGTTATCGGTGCGGTCTTCGTTGCCTCGCCGCGTCGCACCCTGGCCTTCTGGCCAGTGATCGCCTGCCTGTCCGGCCTCGGCTTCTCGATGGCCCTCCGTCTTGCGCGCGATGCCGTGGCGAGCCGATTGAAGCCGGTTCCCATAGCCTGACCGGCCCGGATGCAGGTCCTTAAGAGTTATTTCACCCGTTACGGACGCGGGGCGACGATCGCCCTTGCCGTGATCGTCTGCGCCGGTTTCCTGGTCCGGGCCTGGGTGGTGGTCAACCCCCTGGCCGACCCGGGCGACGATGCCCTCGCCTACCGAGCCCTGGCCGAGGCCCTCTACGTCGACGGAACCTTCGGGTACCAGGCCGGGTCCTCCAGCGGACCCGAGTTCAAGAGCCCGAGCGACTGGTCGCCGGGCGCCCCGCTGATCTACGCCGGCGCCTACTACCTGACCGGCGGGGTGCGCGATGGCGTAGCCCGCGGTGTCGAGGCACTGTTCGGCGCCGCTTCGATCCTGCTTGCCTTCCTGCTCACCGCCCGTCTGCTCGGCCCCCCGGGAGCTGCTTCAGGGCCATCAGGGCGGTCGAGAAGACAGGGGTCAGACGGCAGGACTGAAAAGAACCTTCTCGATGAATCGACCGTGAGTTGGAGGCAGGCACTGCCGCCCCTGGTCGCGGCTGGACTCGTCGCCTTCTATCCCCCGTTCATCCATTCGACCGGCGCCCTGATGAGCGAGCCGCCTGCCTTCTTCATGCTGCCGGCCTCCGTGCTCGCCTTCCTCTGGGCGGACCGCCGCATGAACACGCCCGGGATGAGCGGCTGGAGCCGGGCCTGGCCGTGGCTGCTGCCCGGTCTCGGCTTCGGACTGACCGCGCTGATCCGCCCCGAATACCTCTCGGTCTGCGCCGCCTTCACGCTCTTTCTCCTGATCCGGGCCTGGATGAAGTCAAACGCGGCCAACGCGATCGCCTCCGCCGCCCTTTTCGTCCTGGCGGTGCTGATCCCGATAGTTCCCTGGACAATCCACAACTACCAGGAGCTGAACAAGGTGGTGCCGCTCTCGACCGGCAGCGGCAAGGCCCTGTTCACCGGCACCTACTACCCGGGGGACGGCGAATACCAGCAGGTCAAGGCCGAACTGCTCTACCAGCAGACCGGGCGGCGACTCGATCCGGGTTCGGCCGAGCTGGAGGCCGTTGATCCGGTCCCGCTCTTCGACCGGGTCGCCAACGACTACAAGAAGGAACACGACCTTCCGGACCTCGATCGTGACGATGCGCTGGGCCGGCTCGGGAAGGAGAACCTGAAGAAGTATTTCGGCGATCACCCGTTCGGGTACATCGGCATGACCTTCCGCAAGGTTGGCCGGATGTGGAGTTCCGGGGTCGGCGACGCGATGTCGTCACCGGTCGGCAAGGTGGTTCAGATCCTGCTGGTCCTGGCCGGACTGGCGGGCCTGGCCCTGCTTGCCTGGCGACGGCGCTGGGAGGTGATCGCGGTCGGGCTTCCGATTGCCACGGTTACTGCAGTCGCCGCGATCACCCTCGCTCCCGCCCGCCGAAATGAAATCCTGATGATGCTCGTCCTGCCGCTGGCGGCGGTCGCGCTCGACGCCCTGCTGAACCGGGCTCCGGGCCGTGCCGCGCCAGATGCTGACGCTGCAACCGAAACCCCATGATCCTCGCCTCGATATTCCCTGCCCAGATCACCGCCCTCCGGGCCACCGGCCTCGCGATCGCGATCCTGATCATCGCCTTCGCCTTGATCAGGCGACGGCACCTGCGGAACGCCGACGTGATCCTCCTCCTGCTCGCCGGCTTCGGCCTGGCGATCGTTTCCGGCACTGAGTTGACCGACCGGCTGCTATCGGCGCTTTCCTTCAACCGCGGCAACGGTGGCCGGATTCTCGGCCTCGCGGTCATCGCGATCTTCATCCTCTTCCTGATGGCCTTGCGCGCCCTCTCGGTCGGGGCCCGCAACGCCCGTCAGCTACAGGCCGTGCTCGAGGGCATCTCCTCCGAGCAGTTCCGCGAGGCGGGTCATCGCAAGGAGTTCAAGGGCCGGATCGGCGTGGTGATTCCCGCCTACAACGAGGCCGACAACATCGGTTACGTGCTCGACCAGATCCCGGCCGAGGTCGGCGGACTGCCGACCGCGACCCTGGTCGTAGACGACGGCTCGAAGGACGGAACCGAAGAAGTGGCGGAAGCCCATGGCGCAGTCGTGATCCGCCACGTCGTAAATCGCGGGGGTGGCGCCGCCCTGCGCACGGGCTACCGGCTGATGGCCGATTCCGATGCCGCGATCGTGGTCACCCTGGACGCCGACGGCCAGCACCTGCCGGCCGAGATGCCGAACCTCGTCCAGCCGGTGCTCGACGGCAAGGCGGATGTCGCCCATGGCTCGCGTGTCCTGGGTCACGCAGAGCAGAACCACTTCGCCCGTGAACTCGGGATCGTCTTCTTCAACCGCCTCGTCTCCTTCATCACGCGGACCCATGTCACGGACTGCTCGAATGGCTACCGGGCGGTCCGCACCTCGGTCCTCCCCACCCTCGTCCTGAAGCAGGAGCAGTTCCACACCTCCGAGTTCATGATCGAGGCGATCAAGCGCGGAGTGCCGGCGGTCGAGGTACCGGTCACGGTCGAACAGCGCCTCCACGGCCATTCAAAAAAGCCGGCTGTCTTCCGCTATGGAATGGGTTTCGCCAACGCCATCGTCCGCACCTGGCTCAGGTAGCCGGCCTTGCGGGCGCGGGACGGGGTTGCCCGTTTTGGTCCGTCGCTTCGCTCCCCCGAAGGCCCAAAACGGGCAACCCCACCCCACGCCATCTCGGATCGACCATGATTCCGTGACGGTGTTGTCTGTGGGTGAGCTCCTGATCCGGTCGGGTCCGGGTCGGGTGTGCCGCTCAGGGGCCTTCGGGGGAGCCCGCAGGCCCGAACCCGGGTCCCGCTGGGTCCGGTTCGGGTGTGCCCCTCAAAAACCTCGGAATGGGGAGCGAAGCGACGGTTTTTGAGGGGTACACCCGGGCCGGGCCCCTCGATTACCTGGGAGGCATGCGGGTTTCTTCTGGCGGCGGCAGGTAGAGGTCGTAGCCGCACCGGGGGCAGACCTGGACGTAGAGCTTGAGGATCTTTCCGCAGTTCGGGCACTGACGTTCCGGCTCGTTGATCTCGTTTCTCATCATGAATACCGCGATCAGGCCGAGGCCGGGCAGGATGGTGCCGACTATCAGCCAGATGAAAAACGACCCGCCCTTGGCGCGGCCGATGATTCCGGTCGCGATGCCGAACAGCAGGGCGATGAACAGATACTCGTAACCCACAGCGACATTGTGCCGTCAGCGGGTTCGGCGTGACGGCCGGGACTGCTCGTGCGGGTCAGTCTGCTTCGCCGGTACCGTTCACATCGGCCTGGGCCCGGTCCCGTCCGGCTGCCGGAACCTCGCCGTCCACCGGCCGGTGGGAGCCCCCGTGGATGTAGCGGTCGGGACTCAGGACTCCGGGCCGACCGATCGAACCCACCTCGGAGATGTCACGTGAGAAGGGAAGGCTGGCGGTCCAGTCGATCACCGCGCGGGCCTTGCGCGATGCACCCGGGATCTGGCTCATGTGGTACGAGCGGGCCATCCACCAGGCCTTGAATCCGCGGAAGGTCCGGTCGCTGATCTTGCCCACGGCCTTGTAACGACCGAGGTTCACGAAAGAGGCATAACCCTGATAGTCGAAAACGCGGGGTTCTCCGAGGCCGATAGCCGCGGCGATGTTTGCTGCCACGACCGGTGCCTGCCGTACCGCGTGCTGGGCAGTCGGCGGGCAGACCCCGCCCTTGGGGTTGGGAACCGCAGCGGAATCCCCCAGGGACCAGATGCCGTCCATGCCCTCGACAGCCATGCTGCTGTCCACCTTCACCCTTCCCCGCTCGTCGAGCGGAACCCCGAAGTTCTGGAGACTGGGATTGGGCACTACCCCTGCCGTCCAGACGACGGTCCGGGTCGGGACCACTTCACCGGTGGAGATCGTGGCCGTGGTCTCGGTGACCTCTTCCAGCGTCGTCCCGAGCTTGATGTCGATGCCGCGGCCCCGCAACTCGTCCACGGCGTAGTCGGCAAGTTCGATGTCGATCTCCGGCAGGACCCGGTCCGCGGCCTCGACAAGGATCCACCTCATGCCATGCAGCCGGGCCTTCGGGTAATCCCTCATCGCATCGGCGGCGAAGTCCTGGAGCTCGGCCAGGGCCTCGAGCCCTGCATATCCGCCGCCGACGAAGACATAGGTGAGCAATTCCTCGCGGAGTTCCGGGTCATCGGTGGCGTTGGCCATCTCGAGGGTCTCGATCAGGTGGTTCCTGAGGAAGATCGCGTCGGCGAGACTCTTGAATCCGACCGCGTGCTCGTTCAGGCCGGGCACGGGAAGGAAGCGGGAAATCGAGCCTGGCGCCAGGACCAGGTGGTCGTAGGGGATCTGCTCGGTCTGCCCCATGTGGCTGCGCAGGGTGACCTCGCGGGACTCCCGGTCGTGGTCGTCGACCACACCGAGACGGAGATTGGTCCGGTGGAGGATCTCCCTCAGGGGCGTCACCACATGGCGCGGTTCCAGGGTGCCGGCTGCAGCTTCCGGGAGCAGCGGCGTGTAGAGCAGGAAATTGACGTCATTGACCAGGGTGAGCCGCGACGACTGACGGGGAAGAACCTTCTCCAGGTGCCTGGCGACGTTCGCTCCTGCGAATCCGCCGCCGACGATGACGATGTTCCATGCCATGGCGGCGAGTATAGGGCGCAAAGTTCGCGGACAAATACGCAACCAACGGCCCCCCGATCTGTTCTAATGACACTATGGGTCACACAAGCAGGGTCGGGGGAGGAATATTCGGGGCAATCGCCCTGGCAGCCTTCCTCATGGCCATCCTCATCTCGTCTTCATCCACCGCCAGCGCCGCCGGAATCGTCGATCTCGGCTCGCCTCCGCCAAAGGTCTCGAAGGTGGCAGCCAATTCGGGTCAAGTCGTTTCCGAAACGGTCCTCAATCCCCGATCGGCAGACGGCTTCTGGACGCCGGAACGCCTTGCCGCCGCCAAGCCCGCCGAGATGCCCACGCCGGCGGACAGCCTTGACATCCCGAAGTTCGCTTCCGGTGCCTCTGCCTCAGCCGCGACCGGCGATTTCACCCCGGGCAACGTGACCAGGTTCCCGCAGGTTGTTCACGGCAAGATCTTCTTCTCGGTCGGATCGGATACCTACAGTTGCTCCGGCACGATCATCGACTCGCTGAACCGCAACGTGATCTTCACAGCCGGCCACTGCGTCTTCGACCAGTCCACCAAGTCGTTCGTCACCAACCTCATCTTCATTCCCGGCTACGAGAACGGAAATGCGCCGCTCGGAGTCGGAAACGCGGTCAAGCTTTTCACCACCTCCCAATGGGCGAATCAGGGGGCGAACTCCTATGACATGGGTGTCGTCGTACTCGATCAGCCGGCCGAGAGTTTCTTTGGCGCACGGCAGATCGCCTTCGACCTGAATCCGAAGGGCCGCCAGTACACGCTTTACGGATATCCGTCCAGGCCCAATCCCCCCTACAACGGCGAAGTGCTGCAGGGCTGCCATTCGGCTTTTGCCGGTCGCGACAACGGCGGCGGCAATATCACGCCCTACCCGATTGCCGCCCACCCCTGTTACATGCAGCAGGGCGCCAGCGGAGGTGGATGGGTGACTCTGGGCAACTACGTGAATTCGGTCGTCAGCTACGGATACTGCGACAGCTTGCCGAGCTCATGCGGATACATTTTCGGCCCCTACTTCTCCAACGCGGCGAAGTCCCTGTACGTCAATGCCGGAGGCTCTCCGCGCCCGACCGTCAAGGTTCTGAAAGCGCCGCCCAAGGTCGTCCACAAGCGCTCGGTCAGGTTCAAGTTCTCGGGCAAGGCCGCAACGCTGCTTCTGTTCAAATGCAGGCTCGACCGCCAGAAGCCGGTCAACTGCTCCAACAAGATCTCGGTCAAGCGCCTCAGCACCGGCAAGCACACCCTGCGGGTCTGGGCCCTCGATCAGACCGGCAAGCAGAGCAAGCGACCGGCGGTCAGAAGCTTCAAGGTGAAGATCCGGCGACGCTGACCGGCGTTGCCGGTCGGGGCAATCACCCGGCCAGGCTAGAGGCCCAGGTGCTGGCGCAGCAGGCGGTTCACTTCGCCCCCGTCTGCCCGGCCCTGGGTGGCCTTCATCACGGCGCCGACCAGCGCACCGATCGCCTTCTCGTTGCCTGAGCGGACCTGTTCCGCCGGCTTCGGGTTGTCCTCGATTGCCTGGATGACGATCTTTTCCAGCTCTCCCGAGTCGGAGATCTGTTCGAGACCCTTGTCAGCGACTACCGCCTCGGGATCGGCGCCCGAGGCAACCATCTCTTCGAGAACGGTCTTGCCGGCACCGTGAGAGATCTTCTTAGAGCCGACCAGGCCGACCAGGGTGGCCAGCGCTTCGGGGGTGACCCTGGCATCCGCGAGAGGCTGATCGTCCTGCTTCCTGAGTTCGGCGGCGAACTCGCCGGTCACCCAGTTGGCCGCAACCCGCGGCTCGATCGAATCGTCGGCGGCCAGCACTCCCTCGAAGAACCCGGCCCAGTCGGTTTCGAACGAAAGCAGCAGGGCCGCCCCCTCCTGCACCCCGAGCGCTTCATACCTCTCGGCCCGGGCAGCCGGCAGCTCCGGCAGTGACTCCCTGGCTTCGTCCAGCATCGCCTGGGTCGGGACGATCGGCACCAGATCCGGTTCCGGCAGGTAGCGGTAGTCATGCGCCTCTTCCTTGGACCTCAGGGAATGGAGTTCGCCGGTCGAAGGGTCGAAGTGCAGGGTCTCCTGGACGACCTCGCTCCCTGAAGACACGACTTCTTTCTGGCGGGCGATCTCCGCTTCGATTCCGCGTTCGATGAACCGGAAGGAGTTCATGTTCTTCAGTTCGGTCTTGGTGCCGAGGACATCGGAGCCGGCCGGGCGCACGGAGATGTTGGCGTCGCAGCGCAGCGAGCCCTCTTCCATGTTTACGTCGGAGACGCCCAGCTGCTTGATGGTGGCCCTGAGCAGCTGGCCCCATTCCCGCACCTGGGCTCCGGAACGCAGATCCGGTTCGGTGACGATCTCGACCAGCGGGGTTCCGCCGCGGTTGAAGTCCACCAGCGAGGCATCGGATCCCTTGATCCGTCCGCCGCCGCCCGTGTGGATTGTCTTCGCGGCGTCCTCCTCGAGGTGGGCGTGATGGATCCGGACCCCGCCCAGATTCCCGTTGGCGCAGAAGGGTTTCGCTGCCTGGGTGATCTGGTAGGCCTTGGGGTTGTCCGGATAGAAATAGTTCTTCCGGTCGAAGGTGGATTCCGGGGCCAGCTCGCAGTCGAGTGCCGCCCCGATCTGAAGCGCGTAACGGACCGCAGTCTCGTTCGGCACCGGCAACACCCCCGGATGGGCTAGACAGACCGGGCAGGTGTGAACGTTCGGGTCGTCGCCGAAGGAAAGCTCGCAGCCGCAGAACATCTTGGTCCTGGTGGAAAGCTGGACGTGGATCTCCAGCCCGATCACCGCTTCGTACTCGGTGCTCATGGCGATCCACCTTCCAGTCCGGGCGAACCATCGAACCCGATCGCCTGTTCCAGGGCGTAGGAGGCTTCGAGCAGCTTCTGCTCGCCGAAGGCCGGAGCGGCGATCTGGAAGCCGACCGGCAACTCGGGCCCTCCCCCGTCGGGTTCCGCCAGTCCGGCCGGTATCGAGATCGCCGGGACTCCGGCCAGCGAAATCGGCACCGTGAAGATGTCGCTCAGATACATCGACCACGGGTCGGTGGTCTTCTCTCCCAGCTTGAAGGCGACGGTGGGCGAGGTCGGGGTGACCACGAAGTCGACCAGGCCGAAGGCCTTGTCGAAATCCTCGACGATCCGGGTCCGCACCCGCTGGGCACGGCCGTAATAGGCGTCGTAGTAGCCGGAGGAAAGTGCGTAGGTTCCGAGCATGATGCGGCGCTTGACTTCCGGTCCGAAGCCCTCCTCCCTGGTCACCTCGTACATCGAGAGCAGGTCCTCGTCGCTGGCCCGAAGGCCGTAGCGGACGCCGTCGTACCGGGAGAGGTTGGTCGAAGCCTCAGCCGGGGCCAGAACGTAGTAGGCGGAGATCGCGTGGCCGGCATGCGGCAACTCGATGTCGACGATCTCGCCACCGAGCTCGCAGATCCGGATCAGGGTCTCCTCGAATCGGGCCAGCACACCGGCTTCCATTCCCTCACCGATCAGTCCCCGGGGAACCCCGAAGGTCATGCCGTCGAGCCGCTCGGCGCTCGGGGCGCTGACACCGCCCTCGATCCCGACCGAGGTCGAGTCCATCTCGTCGCGGCCCTGGAGGATTCCCAGCAGCAGGGCCGCGTCCGTGACATCACGGGTGAGCGGTCCGCATTGGTCGAGCGAGGAGGCGAAGGCGATCATGCCGAAGCGGGAAATCGCACCGTAGGTTGGCTTCAGGCCGACTATGCCGCAGAATCCGGCCGGCTGGCGAATCGATCCGCCGGTGTCCGTACCGAGGGCCCAGGGCGCGAGACCGCCGGCCACCACAGCTGCGGAGCCGCCCGAGGAGCCGCCGGGAACCCTTTCGGCGTCCCAGGGGTTCAGGCAGGGGCCGTAGGCCGAGTTCTCGTTCGAGGAGCCCATCGCGAACTCGTCCATGTTGGTCTTGCCCAACATCGGCAGGCCGGCCGCCGCGGTCCTGGCCACCGAGGTGGCGGTATAGGGCGGCACATATCCGCCGAGGATCTTCGAGGCGGCGGTGGTCGGCACGCCCTCGGTGCAGAAGATGTCCTTGATCGCCAGGGGCACTCCGCTCAGGGCGCCGCCATCGGCACTGACCCCTGTCCTTGCCGCTTCGGCGTCGGCATGCCAGAGATAGCCGTTGAGGGGGTCCCCGGCCGCCCGCTCAAGCCAGAAATCAAGCACCTCTCCTGCCGATACATTGCCGGACGCGATCCGGGCCGCTGTTTCGCTTCCGCTGGCGGCCAGCAACTGGAGGTCGGCCATCGCCTATGCCTCTGCCTGCGGTGATGGCACCCTGAAGGCGCCGTCTTCCGGATCGGGTGCCTGGGAGAGCGCGACGTCCCGTTCGAGGCTGGGCCTCGGCTCGTCCGGGCGCAGGACGTTCTCGAGTGGCACCACATGCGAGGTCGGCTCGACACCTTCGATGTCTACCTCGGCCAGCTTGTCTACGTGGTCAAGGATCGAGGAGAGTTCCCCGGCCAGGGTGTCCAACTCTTCGTCGCCCAGCCGCAGTCTGGAGAGGCGGGCGACATGGAGAACCTGTTCGCGTTCAATCACGAAGCTGAGTCTATGGACGAGCCAGCGGCGGCGTCAGGCAGCCCTGTCAGCGTTCCCGACCGACGCTTCGCCAAAGCGAGAGGCTGGCAACCAGAGTGGCACCCAGGGCCAGCCAGAAACCCGAATCGAAGCCGCCGTCCGGCGGGAAAGCCAGCTTGACCAAGAGCACGATCGTCAACAGCAGGGTAACCGTCCAGAGGAAGGTCTCGTAGACGATCGGCACGTTGGTCCGGGGGCTGCTTGCGACAACGAACGGAAGCAGGAATGCGAAAACGCCGTTCAGCAGGAGCAACACACCGAGCAGGCCCGGCGAATCGGAGGATGCCTTGCCCCCGCTCCAGGGCATGATCAGGGCGCAGATCAGCGCGATTCCACAAAGGCCGGCCAGCCACTCGAGCGGGTGAACCCGCGAGAAGCTGAAACCCGAGGCTGCCTGATCACCATTCATTCCGTTCCACCCTAACGCGACCATGGCCTCGACCGTGCCCTTGACAGAGCGAAAGGACTCTGAGACCGTCTCGAATCGTGGGCTTGATACGCGGGGCATGTCTGACCAACTTCAGGGAGTTGATGTTCGAGTTGGGTGCCGACCCGGATCCTGTGCTTCGCGGTGCCGGAATACGCCCGCAGGATGCCGGCAACCATGAGGTCTTTCTCAGCTACCGGAGTCTGATCCTGACTCTCGAGCGGGCCGCCGAAGTGACCGGGCGGCCGGATTTTGGCCGTCGCCTTGCCCTGCTTCAGGGAATCGAGATCCTCGGCCCGGTCGGCGTGGCAGCACGAACGGCGCCGACGACCGGGGATGCGCTCCAGGCCTGCAGCACGTATCTGTCGGCTTACAGTCCCGCGATAGCCGTCCGGTTGGTCCCCCAGGACAACGGGGACCGCGTCTTTCTCGAGTTCGAGATTGTTGATCATTCGGTCCCCCCGGCAATGCAGGTGATCGAACTTTCGCTCGGGGTCGCACTCCGTGTCGTCCGCTATCTCCGCGGTGAGGGGTACCGGCCGGCGGCTGTGCATCTCCCGCATGCACCGCTGGCGAGACAAAGCGACTACAGCGCCTACTACGGCTGCGAACCCTGCTTCAACTCCCCGGCTGCCGGACTGATGCTTCGCGAGTCCGACCTGGCAAAGTCCGTGTCGCAGGATGCCCAGGCGCACGAAGCGATCGCCCGGTACCTGGACACCATCGTCGATTCGGACGTGCAGGGAATGAGCGGTCCGGTTCGCCAGCTGGTTCGCCAGTTGCTGCCCACCGGGGCCGTTGGCCTGGAACAGATCGCGGGACAGTTCGCGCTCCACCCGAAGACGCTTCAGCGACGGCTGAATGTCGAGGGAACGAGCTTCACTTTCCTGGTCGAGCAGTGCCGCCAGGAACTCGCCGAGCATTACCTTCGAGACACAGACCTCAGTCTGATCCAGGTTGCGCGCGAACTTGGCTACACCGAACAGAGCGTCCTCACCCGTTCGTGCCAGCGTTGGTACGGCCGCAGTCCTTCGGCTCTGCGCCGCGACTTGCGCGACCCTGAACGAGCGCTCGGCCGGCTGAAAACCGCAACGGTCTGACCCCTCCGGGTCACTCCTGGAGCTATGTCCTCAACTATCAAAAACTTGTCCTGAAATGTCAAGACATGACAACTGGCCGGTGTTACGATCGACGGAATCGCCGCCCGCGCGGTGAGGATTCTGGCATTTGCCGGGAGAGAGAGAAAGTCAAGTGCTCAGGCGCCTGTTCGGGCCTTCAGAAAGGACTGGTCGATGACCGCTGCCACCACCCCTGCTCCGGCGACAACCGCGAACGGCAATCCCCTGCCGCTGCTCGCGTTGCCCCAGGGCGAACTGCTGACCATCAACGAAGGCGACACGCCCCTGATCAAGGATGCGCTCGGTCCCGGCGTTCACTTCAAGCCGTTGAGGCTGGACCTCGAGCAGGGCGAATGGGTTGTACAGGCGACTTTCGCGCCGGGTGCCCGCATCCCGCTCCACTACCACACCGGTGCGGTCGATGCCTGGACTTTGTCCGGATCCTGGCACTACGAGGAGTACCCGGACCAGCCCCAGACGGCGGGCTCGTACCTGTACGAGCCGGGTGCTTCGGTTCACACTCTGTACGTTCCCGAAGACAACACCGAGGATACGGTCGTCCACTTCAGAGTCTCCGGAGCGAACGTCAACTTTGACGAGGAAGGCTCCTTCCACTCGGTTCTCGACGCCTGCATGATCGCCCACCTGACGACGGAGCTGTGCGAGGCCCAGGGCATTGGTCCGGTCGATTACGTCCGCGGCGGGTTCGCCGCCGTCAAGAGCGACGCGAGCTGATGGAGACTAAGACGGAAGAGGGGCGCCCGGCTCCGTCCCTCGACATGCGTGTGTTCATCACGGGCGCGAACGGCTTCATAGCGCGCGCTGTGGCAACGCGCCTCCGCGAGCTCGGCGCGACGGTCAGCGGAATGGATCTCGAAGCGGATCCTTCGCGCGGGGTAATTGCGGGCGACATCACGGAGCCGGGAGACTGGACGGAGGAACTTGCCGGCGCCGATGTCGTCATCCATACCGCGGCTTTGCTCGGTCCGGCGTACAGTCTCGAGCGGTCCCGGAGGGTCAATGTCTACGGGACCCACCAGGTCCTGCGGGCAGCCATCTCTGCCGGCGTCGGTCGTTTCGTGCACTTCTCGTCAATCATGGCCTACGGCTTCGGCTTTCCGGACGGTGTCGACGAGACGTATCCGGTGCATGTCGACAACGACGTGTACACCGACACCAAGGTGAACTCGGAAGCTGTCGTGCTCGCGGCTCATGCCGCGGGCGAGATCGATGTCACCGTGGTGCGCCCCGGAGATGTCTGGGGTCCCGGTTCGATCTGGGTCCGCGTACCACTCGCCGAAATGGCAAAACCGACCGGCTTTCCGATTCCTGACGGCGGGAACGGGATCTTCACCCCGGTATACATCGACAACTTCGTCGATGGCCTGATCCTGGCCCTGGCCAACCCGGAGCAGACCCGGGGGCAGATCTTCAACATCTCCGACGGGATCGGAATTCCCTGCTCCGAATACTTCGGGCGATTGTCCCGGATGGGCGGCGGCCGCGTGGTGACCATGCCCGTACGTGTCGCGGCTCCGCTCGCGAGTGCGGTTGGGGGATTGATCCGAATGTTCGGTACACACAGCGACCTGGCCGCAGGAACCATGTACATGCTCAATCGCAAGGGCACGGTCTCGATCGAGAAGGCCCGCACGGTGCTCGGCTACGAGCCGCTCGTCTCATTCGACGAGGGGATGGACAGGGTCGAGGAATGGGCAATGAGCGAAGGAATCCTGCCGGATTCCAACCTGGCGGAGGTGGCCTGATGCGCGCGGTTCTGATGAAGGACGGTCAGCTTGCCGTCGAAGAGATTGCGGAGCCAACGCCGGGACCCGGCGAGGTGCTGGTCGAAACGCTTGCCGTGGGCATCTGCGGTTCCGACATGAGTGCGTTCGCCAACGGCGAGGGTTTCAACCGCGCCGCCCTTGCCCTGACCGGCCAGGAGATGCTTGATCTGGACAACCCGATTGTTCTAGGCCACGAATTCGTTGCCCGGATCCTGTCCTACGGCCCCGAGACGGGACAACAGCATCCGGTCGGCACCCGGGTCGTGGCGATGCCGATGTTGCTGCGGGATCCCCAGGTGCTGATCGGGTTTGCCGGCGTTGACACCCCGGGCGCGTATGCGGAACGTTTCATCCTCTCCGAGGACTTGTTGATCCCGGTGCCGGACGAAATGTCCACTGAACTCGCGGCGCTGACGGAGCCGATGGCTGTGGCGCTCCACGCGGTGAACCGGGTGGACGTCGATTCGAATTACGTACCACTCGTCCTGGGCTGCGGGCCGATCGGACTGGCCATCGTCGCGATGCTGAAAATGCGCGGGCTGGGACCGATCGTGGCGGTGGACCTGTCCCCGGAGCGACTCGAGCTCGCGAAAAAGCTGGGGGCGGACGAGGTGATCGACCCGACCGTGAACTCCCCGTATGAAGCCTGGATGCAGGCCGCAGCGACGGACGACCCGGCACTGATGGCCGCGCCGACTGCCGTGATCGGGCAGTTGCCCCTGCGCCCGACGGTCGGCTTCGAATCGACGGGCAAGCCCGGTCTGTTGAAGCAGATGATCGACGGGGCGCCCCCGGGCTCGCGCATATCGGTAGCCGGAATCAACCTTGGCACCGACGAATTCGAGCCTTCCCACGGGATCCTGAAGGAGCTGGACCTGCGCTTCTGCCTGTACTACACGCCCGAGGAGTTTGCGCAGACCGTGTCGCTTCTGGATTCAGGTCGGCTTGACGTCTCGGCGATGGTGACAGGCAGAGTCGGCTTCGAGGGAGTCGCCGAAGCTTTCGAGCGGCTGGCTCAATCACCGGCCGACGGGAAGATCCTCATCGACCCCGGAACCACGGTCCCAGCCTGATGTGATTAGCGGGCCCGGGCGGCGGTCAGCGTGTTGGCCATCAGCATGGCG
>JAGQUR010000081.1 GCA_020438395.1 Solirubrobacterales bacterium
GTCCTCAAGCGCTCCATGTCCGCCGGTTTCGCCGGGATCGACAACGATCTCTTCTACAACGAGAAGACCGCCATGGTCTTCGGCGACGCCAAGCAGACGGTGCAGGACATCGTCACAGAGCTCGGCAACCTCTAGCCCCGCGCCAGAAATCGGACCGAGGCTCCAGCACCCACCTGCCCGAAGCAGGTGAAAAACACTTGGTTTCGTCCTGGCACGGAACGAGTTTCACTGTCCGGAAGTAGACCGCCTCAGGCGGCGACCGACGGTTGACCTGAAGCCTTGCTTCGACCCCGTGTTCTGATTCTCGGCGGAAGCGAGGGCTTCCCGGACTTCTTCTACCTCCGCCTGAAGCTGCTTCACGTTGTGGCGGAGGGCGGCAAACTCCCGCGGGTCGTCAGAGGGTTCCATCAGCTGTTCCGGGGTGAGCGAAACGTCCCGCTTTTCCATCAGGGGCCAGGTCTGGCCACCCGTGAACCTGCGGTCCAGGATCCGGAAGGCCCGGCCCCAGTGCGCGTCGACCCACCAGTCGGACATCATCACCATCGGCCCGCCGAGATCCCAGCCCTGGCTGTGTCGAAGCACGTTCATGCCTACGTGGTCTTCGTCCCAGGGCTCACCTGAAACCTCTTCCGAGTTCAGCTCGCCCATGTAGGACGCCATGAGCAGCCCACCCGGCTTCAACAGGCGGTGCAGCTCGAGTAGCCAGGCGGCCGAGTTGTCGGTCAGGTGGGTGAACACGGAGATCGCCCAGATGAAGTCGAAGGTGCAGTCCTCGAAAGGAAGAGGCGGATCGACCCGGGAGCGAACGGCTTCCAGGGGAGGACAGAGGTTTCCGTTCATCCAGTCGATGCTCTCTTCATCGATGTCGCATCCGACGAACCGGGCAGAGGCTGCCTCGTCATGAAACTGGCGCAGTGTGCGCCCGGCCCCGCAGCCGAAGTCGAGCATGCTCCGTCCCTCAAACGAGAATTCGTCCGGCAGCAACTCGAGCAGTTCGTCCCTGGTCTGGCGGCCCGCCATCTCGTAACTGACATAGCCGGCGAAATCGTCATCGGGAAGCTCTATCACCCGGTTGGCGAGCTCGAAGGGCGGATATGGCAGTTCGCTGCTGGCGGTCACCAGGAGGAAACTACGCGATTGACGCCTTGCCGGGACAGACCGGGACGGAGTGATCTAGCGTTCACCACATGGAGCGCAACCGGATCCTGCTGGGCGACAATCTCGACCTGATGGCCGGGATCGAGGATGAATCGATCCAGCTCGTCTATGCGGATCCTCCCTTCAACACCGGACGTCGGCAGGCCCGCCGTTCGGTCAGGACGATCGCCGACGAGGAAGGCGATCGCACGGGCTTCGGCGGACGCAGGTACCGGACCGAGTCCTCCGGCGAGAGCTCCTACGCCGATGTCTTCGATGACTTCGCGGCATTCCTCGAGCCTCGTCTGCGAGAGGTCCACCGTCTGCTCGACCCGGCGGGGACCCTCTATCTCCACATCGACTATCGCGAAGCCCACTACGTGAAGGTGATCCTGGATGGAATCTTCGGCCGGGACTGCTTCCTGAACGAGATCATCTGGGCCTACGACTACGGCGGCAAGTCAAAGCGCCGCTGGCCGGCCAAGCACGACACGATCCTGGTCTATGTGAAGGACCCGGACCGCTACTACTTCGACTCGGAGGAAGTCGATCGTGAGCCCTACATGGCACCGGGCCTGGTCACGCCGGAGAAGGCGGCGAAGGGCAAGCTGCCGACCGACGTCTGGTGGCACACGATCGTGCCGACCAACGGCAGCGAGAAGACCGGCTATCCGACCCAGAAGCCGGAGGGAATCCTGCGGCGGATCGTCACCGCCTCCAGCCGGCCCGGGGACCTCTGCCTCGACCCGTTCTGCGGTTCCGGGACCCTGGGGGCGGTCTGCCGGGAACTCGGTCGCGACTACGTCCTGATAGACGAGAATCCGGAAGCGATCGAGGTCACGAGGGGGAGGCTGGGGGAAGGTTGAAGGGTCAGCCGGCGATGCGCGACTCGAGCTTCGCCCGGACTTCCGGCCATTCGTCGTCGATGACGCTGTAGAAGGCCGAGTCCCGTCGGCCGACCCCGAAGATCCTGGAATGCTTGCGATGGATTCCCTCGAACCGGGCCGGTAACGCCGCCAGGGCGGCCCGGGACCGTTCGTTTCGGCGGTCGGTCTTGAACTCGACCCTCACGCAGCCAAGCGTCTCAAAGGCATGAGTCATCATCAGGAGCTTTGCCTCCGTATTGGTCCCGCTGCCCCAGGCCGATGGATTGAGCCAGGTCGACCCGATTTCGACCGCATCGTCGTCAGGCCGGTAGTAGAGGAAACTGCTGCTGCCGACCACCCTCGCCGGATCGCCCGATCCGGAACGGCGGGTGCTGGTCACGAAGGTGTTGCGTTCACCCGTTTGCCAGCCGGCGATTCCGCTGGCAACCCAGTCGTCGAAAAACTCTCGGCTGTGATTCAGATGCGCCGTCCAGTGCCAGATTTCCGGGTCCTGGGCGGCTTCCCAGAGATCCTCGGCCAGGTCCTCCCGGATCGGCTCCAGCGTGACACCCTCGCCTTCGAGGCACACCGGCTCGATTACGGGAAGCGACACGTTGCAGCTATTCCTTGCCGTATTCCTTGCGGGTGTTGTGGCGGTGGCGACGGAGGATCGGGGCCGTGTAGCCGATGATCGCGCCGATCAATGCCCCGAGTAGCAGCAGGATGAAGAGCGGGGCGGAGGTGTCGACCAGGAACAGGACCTTGAACTCGACGTCCTGGGAGTTCTGAAGTACCACGATCAGAAGCAGCAGCACCGCGACACCGAAAGCCCACCACTTCCACTGGACTTCCTTCTTTGCGGCGGTCGGGGGAGAGGAGGGTTTATTGCGATCGGCCATGTCTGGACTCTATATCTGCCGCCTGTCACGGAATCGTTGCACCGGTAACCCACGCTTGAGTTCTTTCCGGCGACGATCATCGGGTGGCGTCAGGTCATAAATCTGTGCGTGGTCAGTCGACCGTCGAATGGGTCGGGTTGATCACGCTCGTCGCCTGTGTGATGGCCGGGCTTACCGCTGCGGGGATCAGGCTTCCGGCGGCCGGACTCGCCCATTCGGTCTCGACGAAAATCCTCTGTGCTGCATCCCTGTCCCGGTCCTGCGCCGGTGACGGATCACTGGAGGTCGCATACGGTCCGGAACTCGCCGGACTGGTCCGTTCGGGAGCGCCGACCCTCATGTACGGGAAGGACATGCTCGGCCTGCCTGTTGACTTCCGGACCTGTCGCTCCCCATGGTGCGCCGATGGATCGGGGGAAGGAGAAGTAAGCGAATCGACTGCCGGCGAGCCGGTAACCCTCTTCACGCGGGTGGTCGAAGGCCCCGAAGACAGCACCTACGTTCAGTACTGGGCCTACTACCCGGAGAGTGCCTCGCTGAGGGGAGCACCGTTCCTGGAGGGCAAGGGGTATCACCGGAACGACTGGGAATCGATGCAGATCCGGGTTGAAGCCGACGGGACGGTCAGCGAGAGGGCCTCGTCCCACAGCGGTTACAACCACAGCCGATCATCGGCCAACTGGGGCTCCGATCTCGGCTGGGAGTTTCTCACCGACGCAGCAGAGGCGGTCGGACTGCGCGAGAAGGGTGGTTGGGGCGAGGCAACGGGCCGCTATCTGATCGCCGGCGGCAGCCACGCCGGCAACGTGGCAACGAGTGCCGATGACACCGACTATCCCTCGTACACCCCGGCCAGGCTGGTCCGTCTGGTGCCGCTGGAGTCGGTCAGGAACGGCCCGTTGGCCCGGCCGGCGGACTTCGACCCGATCACGCCGCCCTGGGAGAAGCAGGTCTGGACCGACCCGGAGTCCGAGGGAACGGGCTGAACCGGGTGACCCGGCCCAGCCCGTCGACCCCGGAAACTCTCAGCAGACGGAACTCTGATTTGTCTTTGCGGTGCTCAGTGCCGCGTTGGCGCTGCCAACCTTTTTCTTGGCCTTCTTGACCGATGCAGTCGCCGCGGTCGCCTTCTTCTTCGACTTCCTCAGGACCGTCTTGGCCTTCAGCTTTGCCCTCTTGCCCTTCGCCTTCTTCAGCTTCGACTGGGCCTTCTTGACGGCCTTTTGGGCCTTGGTCAGGGCGGCCTTCGCCCTGGACAGGGCGCTCTTGGCTGTGGTGAGACTTCCGTTGGCCGTGGCCACCGCGTTGGTTGCCGCTGCGCATTCCGCGGTGACCGAAGTCGCTCCATCGAGCCGGAACGCGAAGTCGGCGTCCACGATGCCCGGGTTGGAAGAACAGTCCTTCAGGGGGGCGAAGCTGGTGCATGTGAATTCGTTGAAACCGGCTCCGGGGTTCTCGAAGACTGCCGATGAGCCGATGTGGCCGGCCGGCTTGACGCCCCAGAACCAGCGGGAAGCATCTTCATTCGGAACGTCGATGTGGGAATCCATGATCGCCTGAACTGAAACCCAGTACTCGCCGGGCCCCAGCTGAGGTCCTACCCCGAGGGGAATCGCGGTCGTTGCGCTCTGCCCCTTCGCCGGATAGGGCCCCCCGTTCGACTCGAAGGCGGCAATCTCGCTTCCCGGCAGTTCACCGTTGTCTTCAAAAAAGGCAACCCTGAAGGCGGTCGGAACGGCCGGCGCGCCGAGGTGCTTGCCGGCTACCGCGACGGTATCGATGAACCACTCTTCACCCTGCGGGACCGTGAAGTCGTCGGCCCCGCGTGTGTCCATCTGGTTGAACGCTGCTTCGAAATCCTGTGACACCAGTGAGTCTTGGAACCCGCCCCCGCCGACGTTGTCGTACAGGACGTCGGCCCGTGCCTGGTCAGCGAAAAACGCGAGGCTGGCAAAGATCAGGCCTACCAGCCAACCTGTTCTACGACGAAACAAATCATCCCTTTCGTAACGCCCAGGGCAGTTCCCCCGGACTGCGTGGCGCAATTACTACCACGGCGCCAACCCGAGAACAAGAGTTATGGCTCAATGTTTCAGGGGGCCAGGGCCTTGATCAGGGCGGCGTGGTTGTCCGGGGTGGTGATCGGCGTGATCACGGGCAGGGTGATGCCGCCTTCGACGTAGGCGTCGAGCCGTTCGCGGATCTGTTCGGGGCTGCCGAGCAGGAAGGTGTCCTCGATCAGCTCCCAGGGGGCGGCCGCGGCGGCGCCCTGGCGGTCCTTGTTGTTCCAGGCTTCGATCATCGGCTCGATCTGTTCCCCGTAGCCGAGCCAGCGGAAGAAGTTCGCGTATACCGGCACCGTGATGTAGCTGGAGAACATGAAGCGGGCGAGCCCTTCGACCTGCTCTTTCTCCCCGGCAATGCAGAAGAAGCGGCAGAGCAGTTCGAAGTCATCGCCCGCGGCGCTGATGCCGTCGGTGACCTTGGGCAGTCCGGCCAGCGGCAGGAAGTTGGTGAAGGCTCCGTCGGCCTTGTTCACGGCCAGCTCCAGCATCTTGCCGCGCAGTGCTGCGAGAACGATCGGGGTCTCGTGGGTCGGTGCGGTTTCCAGCTTGAATCCGGTGTCGGTTCGTTCACCGGCGAGCGCGACCCGCAGGAAGTCGACCGTGGCTTCGACCTTTGAAAGCGGCTTGACGAAGGGGATCTGGTTCCAGCCCTCGACCATCCGGTCGGAGGAGGCGCCGATGCCGAGCACGAAACGCCCCGAGGATGCGTCGGTCAGGGCCGCTGCCTGTTGGGCCAGCAGGGCCGGGCCCCGCTGGAAGACGCCGACGATGCCGGTGCCGAGCCTGACTTTTTCGGTCCAGGCGGCGCTCAGGGCCAGCGGAGTGAAGCCGTCGGGCCCGCCGGTTTCACCGGTCCAGAGATCCGTGTAACCCTCGGCCTCCGCAAGCTGCACGAAGTCCTTGGTGTCGGCCAGTGAGACCCCGGGCAGGGGGAGGGTCAGACCCCATCGATTGCTCGCCATGAGCCGCAGCCTATAGGCGCGGGACGGTTCCGGCGATGGAGTAATAGCCTGCGGCCCATGGGAGTTATCTCGCAGGACGTACGATCCGGATCAAAGCCCGACCGCAACCTTGCCCTGGAGCTGGTTCGCGTCACCG
>JAGQUR010000082.1 GCA_020438395.1 Solirubrobacterales bacterium
GCCACCTGGTAGTAGGGGAAGTTCCAGGGCATGATCCCGATCAGCGGCCCCATTGCGGACTTGCGGACCACCGCGTCGCCGTCGCCGGCCAGCAGCTCGATCGGCTCGTCGGCCAGGAGCTTTTCGGCGTTCTCGGCGTAGAAGCCGTAGATGTCGCCACAGAAATCGATCTCGCCGAGGGCCTGCTCACGCGGCTTGCCCATCTCGCGGATGATGATGTCGGCCAGTTCTTCGCGACGCTCGACATGCAGCTCGCCAACCCGCTTCATGATGGCCGCCCGTTCTGCGAGTGCACTGTTCTGCGACCAGTCGCGGAAGGCGCCGTCGGCGGCGGCGATCGCCGCATCGAGTCCGGAGTCCGTGATGGTCGGATACTCCTTCACGGTTTCGCCGGTTGCCGGGTTCACAACTGCGTAGTCGCTCATGAAACTCCAATCCTCGATTTGCGCCCTTGGGCGGCACTCAACGTTGCCTGTACCCAGACTATTGGTTGGCAGGGCTCCGGCGTTGGAGATTGGTGAATCCGCCATCGGGTACCTCGAGGGCAACCAGAAAAGGAGACACGATGAGCGAACACAGGACAGAAGATGCCAAGGGCCGGGCCAAGGAAGCGGCCGGCGCCGTGACCGGCGACAAGGACCTCAAGAAGGAGGGCAAGGCAGACCAGGCCTCCGCGTCGGCGAAGGGGAAGCTGGAAAGCGCCGTCGACAAGGTGAAGGACAAGATCACCGGGAACTGATTCCCGTCCGGACCTGCCTCTAGGGGGCCGCCCGGCCCACGGGCTAGGATCCGGATCATGATTCGGGTCGAGTTTCCGGGCGCGTCGTGAGTGCCGCCGATCTCAGGGCCTGGCGCGAACGCGGCCGCATGGTTGCCGCAACGCCGCTGGGCCATCGGGCTTTCCTGATTGACGAGGGCAACCCCGACGCGTCGCCGGATTCGACGCTGGTTCTGCTTCACGGGTTTCCGGAATCGTCCTATTCCTACGCCGGGGCGTTCCCGCTCGTGGCCGGGGTCTTTGACCGGGTCGTTTCCTTCGACTTCATCGGCTTCGGCTTCTCCGACAAACCGGCCGACGGCTTCGGGTATTCGCTGATGGAGCAGGCCGATGTGGCGCTGCGGCTGATCCGCGAATCCGGGATCGAGGGTTGCCACTTCATAGCCCACGACATGGGTGACTCGGTGATGACCGAACTGCTCGCGCGGATCAACCAGAACCAGCCGTCCTGGTTCGGCACCGGTGCCGTGAGCGTCAGTTTCACCAACGGCGGCATGGTGCTTGGCGACGCGAAGCTGAGGGTGGGGCAGAGGGCCCTGGTCTCACCGGCCGGCCGGATGCTCTCCCGGATCATGGACAGCCCGACCGTCTTCGAGAAGCAGGTGAACAGCGCCCAGGGCAACGACCGGCTTACCGAAGAGCAGATTCTTGACATGTATTCGGCTTCTTCGTCGGGCGCGCCACGCGGCTTGATGGCCGAATTGATCGGTTACTTGCGGGAACGCCGCCGCTTCGAGAAGTCCCGCTGGCTCCCGGCGGTCCGGGATGCCACGATGCCGATCCAGATCTGCTGGGGGGCGGACGACGCGGTCGCCCCGGTCGCGATCGCCAGAAGGCTTCAGAGCGAGGTGAAGCCGGAAGCCAGGCTCACGGTGATCGACGGCCTTGGGCATTTCGCGCAGATCCAGGATCCCGACGCCTGGTTCGGCGGCCTCGCGCCCTTCTGGGAAGAGATCGCCTGAGTCCGGTCAGGAACCGGACTGCTGCTTCTGCCAGTAGCGGTCGAGCCCGGACCACATCCCCTCGAAGGGCCCGGCTCGCCAGTAGGTGTTGAGCTGCGCCTCGCCGACCTGTTCGCCGAGCCACTGACGGATCCAGGCGGACATGCCCTCGGCGTCGGTTTCGCGGGCCTTCCCGGCAAAGAGGTCCAGCGATTCGTGCATCATGTCGATCTGCTCATCGACGTCGGTCGCCTGTCCGAAATGCTGGAATACGACCCGCTCCGGTTGCCAGGCGCGGACTGTCTCCAGTGACTCATGCCACAGTGGCGGGTCGATGTCGGGAGGCGGAGTGGGAGGGAAGGCCGGTCCGCCTTCGATCCGTACCCCGGTGACGTCGCCGGTGAAGGCGGTGCCGGTCGGCGCATGCAGGTAACAGACGTGATGCTTGGCGTGGCCGGGCGTGTACTCGACCTTCCAGGGTCCGTCCGATTCGCCGCCTCTGAGCACGCGAATGTTGCCTTCCGGTACCGGGACGACTTCGCCCCACATCATGTCGAAGTGGTCGCCGAAGACCTTCCGGGCGCTGCTGACCAGCCGTTCCGGGTCGATCATGTGCGGTGCCCCTGCCTCATGCACCCAGACCTCGACGTCGGGGAACTTCTCGACCAGGCGGCCCGTCGCACCGGCGTGATCGAAGTGGATGTGGGTGAGCAGGATGGCTTCGGGAACGTCGTCTCCGAGCGCCTCGAGCAGCCGGTCCACCGTCTTCTCGGCCCCCGGGTCGACGATCACTCCGTCGAAGAGATGGGTCGCGATGGCACCCGGCTGGTCGAAGTGGAAGAGGTCAACGGTTTCCGGGACGTCGCTTCGCATTGCCGCGAAATTACCGGACATCGAACCAATAGCCTGTGTTCGTGCCGTCCGGAGGAAAATCTCGTTTGGGGATTTGCTCGACCGGCTCGCTGATCGCACTGGTCTTCGGGTTGCTGACGGCAGCCACGCCGATAACAGCCGCGGCTGCTCCGGCACACGGCTCTTCTGCGGCGATGAAGCTTGCCGAGAAATACGTGCCGGTGATGATGATCCGCAAGCAGGGCAAGGACCTCTGCGACACCGAGGTCGAGCAGTACCAGGTGATGAAGGTCGATGCCCTTTTCGGCAATCCCGACGTCAGGCTGATGCGCAACAACGGCAGTGACAAGTCGACCCTGATCAAACGGGCACCGACGATCAGGGACGTGACCAACCGGGGCGAGGAGGCGTACATCGACCTGCCAGGTGACCCGCTCGGGGACACCTGCGTGTACTCGAAGGACTTCGCCGCGATGAAGGCCGACGGCAAGGCGCCGGTCGCGGTCTATGCCCACATCGCCAGGCAGGAGGGACGATCGGGTCTGGCGCTCCAGTACTGGTTCTACTGGTACTTCAACCAGTTCAACGACCTTCACGAGAGCGACTGGGAGGGGATGCAGCTCACTTTTGACGCGGACACGCCGGCCGCCGCGCTCAAGGAAGAACCCTCCCAGATGATCCTCTTCCAGCACGCCGGCGGGGAGCGCGCCAACTGGCACGACGGCAAGGTGGAGAAGGAGGGGAATCACCCGGTCGTTTACCCGGCAGCCGGTTCTCACGCGACCTTCTACCAGTCGGCCGTCTTCCCCCAGAACGGTTCCCACGGTTCCGGGGTGGGATGCGACAACACGTCGGAGCCCCTCCGGGAACTGCGGCCGGTGCCGGTGCTGCTGCCGGACCAGCCCACCGACAAGGGCGAGTTCGCCTGGCTTTCCTTTGACGGTCGCTGGGGTCAGAAGGAGAAGAGCTTCAACAACGGGCCGACCGGACCGCAGACCAAGGACCAGTGGGACGAGCCCTTCACCTGGATGGAGGACCAGCGCTGGTCGAGCCCGCGCATGCCGGGAGGGGGCCTGGTCGGACCCGAGGCGGTGAATGCCTTCTGCGGGGTGATGGAGAACATCACCGGGGTGATGAACCTCCAGCAATCGCAGCCGCTGGTCGCCTATGCGGTCGTGGTCCTCTTCCTGCTCCTGGTCTTCCTCATCTTCGGCTGCTCGAAGTGGCGGCCTGCAGAGGCGGATCATCTGGAGGGCGAGCGTGCCTACGGCCAGATCGTCCTGACCAGTCTCAAGCTCTACCGCCGGCACCTGTTTGCCTTTGCCGTGCTCGGCGCCATTGCGATCCCGATCGTCGGCGGCACCCAGGCGCTTGGAGGATGGCTGGGGGATGCGTCAAGTGGCGACGGACTGCTGCAGTCGCTTTCGGACCTGGTCCTCAGCATCGGCCGTCCCGTGGCGCAGGCACTGGTATCCGCTTTCCTGATCGTCTTCATGCGCGAACTGGTCCATCAGCGCCCGGCCACAGTGAAGACATCCCTCGACGGTACCTGGGAGCGTTTCTGGCGGGTCGTGATTGCGAGGCTGCTTTCACTGCTTGGCGTGACCCTCATGTTCATCACGGTTATCGGTATTCCCTTTGGCATCCGCTTTCTGGTCAGCTGGACCTTCGTCCAGCAGGAGGTGATCTTTACCGACCGGTCGTTGCGCGATTCCTTCCGGGCCAGTAGCGACCTGGTCCGCGGGCACTGGTGGCATACGGTCCGGACCATGGTGCCGTTGCTTCTGCTGCTGACCATCCTCGGGCCGCTGCTGGGGCTCTTCCTGATCTTCACTCCGCTGCCGTTGCTTCTGGTCAACGTGATCGGATCGGTTGTCTACGCGGTCGTGATCCCCTTCACCACAGCCGGCACGACCCTGCTCTATTTCGACCTCCAGGCCCGGCAACGGGAGGGAAAGACGGTGTCCCGCCGGTCCTGGGCGTTCTGGCGGCCGGCCAGCTTCGGCCGGCGCATCGGGCAGCCCGCGACCTGACGTTCCGGAACCGCGGATCAGGCCGGGGGCTTGACATCCGAGGTATTGCGATATATCGTTATCTATCGTGAGATATTCAAGAAGGAAGGTTTTCCAGATGTACGAATCAGATTTCGACCCGCGTGATCGCGGGCGATTCGAAGACAGCCACGACCATTCCGGCTTCGGTCCCGACGCGGGTCCCCGTGGCCGGCGTCACCGGCACGGTCCCGGACGCGGCGGTCCCCGCGGACACGGGGGAGGCCCCCGCGGACGCGGGCCCGGCAGGGGAAGGCGGGCCAGGCGGGGAGACATCCGCCAGGCGATTCTCCTGCTGCTCGAGGACGAGCCCCGCAACGGTTACGGCCTGATGCAGGAAGTCGAAGACAGGAGTGGGGGAAGCTGGCGTCCCAGCCCCGGGTCGGTATATCCGGCGCTCTCGCAGCTCGAGGACGAGGGGCTGGTCGAAATGAACGAGAGCGGAGGCCGCAAGGAGTTTTCCCTGACCGACGCCGGGAAGAACTGGGTTGAAGAGCACCGGGATGAGATCGGATCCCCCTGGGACACGGAAGGCCGGGGCATGCCGAAGGAACTCGGTTCCCTGCGTAAGTCCACCCAGGCCCTGGCGATGGCCGCCAGGCAGCTCGCCCACACGGGCACCACGGCGCAGCTAGAGGAAGCCAGGAAAATCGTCGACGAGGCCCGGCGGAAGCTGTACGGAATTCTCGCCCAGAGCGAGGAAGAGCAGGACCAGGGCCAGGGCCAGGGCTGAGGGCCCTTGCTAGAACAGTGACAGCGTGGTGATCCCGTCACCGATCAGCTTGGCGGCGATCACCACGCAGATCACTGCCATGACCATCGCGTTGTCCCGGCCCATCCGGTTCTTCAGCCGGCCGAGGATCTCGTCCGCCCGGTCGCTCATGAAGAAATAGATGCCGAGCGGAACTGCGACCGTGACGCTGGCCAGCAAGGCGTAGACGACCAATGCGACGACCTGGTCAGCGCCGGCGGCTCCGGTCTGCGATATCGCTACTGCGGCCGCCGCGGTCAGGACAAGGTTCTTGGGGTTGATCCCCGAGAGCAGGGCTCCCGCACCAGCTGAACCCACCGGCCCGAATGAATCGAGTCTGGTCATCCAGGCAGGCAATGCCGGGTCTTCACCGGGTGCTAGCCGCTTGTTCTTTTGCCGGAAGGCGACCACCAACAGCAGCAGCCCGAGTCCGATCTTCAGGTAGCCGGTCCATTCTGCCGGGCTGCCTGCCTCGCTCATGTTGCTGCTGTCGCCAATTACGAGCAGCAACCCTCCGGCCACCATCAGCCCTGCTGTCCAGCCAAGAAGAAAGGCGACCGCGTTGGCCCTCGCACGAGGGGTCGAGAGAAGCAGGATGACCGCGATGACCGCCAGCGGGCTGAGGGCCACGCCCACGGCAAGCGGCAGGGTCTGTCCGATCGCCTCTCCCACGGGGTCAGCTTATCGGGAAGGCCAGGGTCCCCGTGCCGATTTCAGGCGCGGACAGGATCGGGCGGGATTTCGGCCAGAACGCCCCTGATCGCAGCGGCAAGTGCGGCCAGCGGGTCGATGACCCGCTCCCGCCGGGTGATCAGGACGGCCGTCGGCAGGTCGACCACGCAGATCGCGATGGTTTCGATCGCGGCCCGGTCCCGGCGTCCCCAAAGTCCCTCGGCGAGGCTTGTCAGCACGGCCAGCAGACGTCCGTCGAGGCCCTCCAGTTCACGGCGAAGCCCTTCGGAAAGCTCGCGTCCGAGAATCTCGTCACGCCGGTATCGCAGCAGGACGGTTGCCGTGTCCGGCGAGGTGGCAAAGATCGTCGCGGGTACAGACGCCACGGCGATGGTCGCCTGTTCTGCCCGTTCAGGATCAGTGGCTTCGCCGGGGAGTCCTTCGATCGCCGACTCCTGCTCGGAAAGGAATCGTTCGGCGGCACGCAACCACATTCGCCCGAGAAGATCCGAGCGTGAGCCGAACGCGTGGTAGAGGGTGCCGCTTGAAGCCCCGGTCGCCTCGGCCAGGGCCCGGATCGTCACGGCCGAGCTTCCTCTTTCCGCCAGCAGGTGCTCGGCGGCATCCAGGAGCGAGTCGAGATCATGAGTTCTGGGGCGGGCCATGAAAGAAGGGTATACAAGTTTTAGAACAAGTGTGCTAAAACATGTCCGACGATTTTGGCAACCGGACACCGGAGAAACTCATGGACGCTGAATCACGATCAATGCCGACCCTGAATCGCGAAGGTGACGTCTACCTGCTCAACCTCGGGGATGGCGAGAACCGGTTCAACCCGGACCGGAACTCGATCATCGAGGAGTTGCTGGGCGAGGTCGAAGGGGCTCCCGCTCCGCGGGCGCTTGTCACGGTCGCCACCGGCAAGGTCTGGTCGAACGGCCTCGACCTGGAGTGGTTCCAGGCGAATCCGGAAAGGGTTCAGGAGGCCCTGGACCAGACCGAGCGACTGATCGCCGCCTTCCTCGGGGCCGGCGTGCCAACCGTGGCGGCAATCCAGGGACACTGCTTCGCGGGCGGCGCCATGCTCGCGCTTGCCCATGACTACCTGATCATGAGAGAGGACCGGGGATATCTCTGCCTGCCGGAAGCCGACCTCGGCCTGCCGTTCACGCCCGGTATGAACGAGCTGCTTCTGAGCCGCCTGCCCCGCCGGACCGCACATGAGGCGATGGTCACCGCCCGACGCTACGGCGGCTCCGAGGCCGCTGCCGCGGGCATAGTCGACGAGGCCGCCACAGAAGACCTGCTTCTTCCCACGGCCGTGGAACGCGCTTCCGGCCAGGCGCCCAAGAATCCGGACACTCTGCGCGCGATCAAACGCAGGATTTACGCCGAGGCAATCGAGCTGCTCGAAACGTCACATCCTCTCGGCACCTGAGAGGCCGGATGGTTGCGCCGCGCCATTCCGGGTGGCCGGGATAGAGTTCGGCCATGACAGAAGAGCCGGTCAAGAAGAACCGAGACGGGAGCCGGATCGGCTCGGACGAGTACGTAACCCTGGCCCTATGCATCATCGTGCCGATAATCGGGCTGCTGTTCGCCCTCTACTACCGGCAGCAGGGTGAGACCTGGGCAAGCCGCGCTTTCGTCGTCGGCATCATCGCCCTGATCGTCTGGCTCTGCCTGGTCTTCTTCATCTGAAGTCCGTGGGTCGATCCTTCCCGGTCGGCCCCGCGCAAGACCCCGTCGGCTTAATCCCCGATAGTTCATACCTGCGATGCCGGTTGACTTCACACAACTGCCTCCCGATCTGCCGGTGCCGGTGGATGACGGAGCCGCCGACCACCTGACCGGGATGGGTTTCCCGGACCTGCAGCTCGAGTCCTCGGACGGCAGGTGGATGAACCTTCCCGAGGAGCTGGGTGAACGCGCGGTCCTGTTCATCTACCCGCGCACCGGAACCCCCGGCCAGCCCCTTCTGCCCGGGTGGGACGACATCCCGGGGGCGAGGGGTTGCACGCCTCAGTCCTGCGGCTACCGCGACAACCTGGCCGGCTTCCGAGAGCGCGGGATAGGGATCTTCGGCCTGAGCGCCCAGACCGGCAGCGCACAGGCGGAGTTCAAGCAAAGGGAGTCGATCCCCTACGACCTGATCAGCGATCCGGGGCTGAAGCTGGCGGCACTGCTCCGGTTGCCGACTTTCACGATCTCGAACCTGACCCTGTACAGGCGTCTGACCATGATCGTGGAGTCGGGGCGGATCTCGAAGGTCTTCTATCCGGTGTTTCCGCCGGATCAGGATGCCCCCAGCGTTCTCGCCTGGTTTGCCCAGGAGGGCCCCGGCGGCAGCGGACACCAGCCGGCAGCCTGACTTGACACATACCCCCAGGGGGTATATGGTAGGGCTATGAACGCGATGCCGAAGCTACTCGCCTTCGCCGCGGCTGCGGCCGTGGTCTTCGGCCTCATGTTCCTGGCCGGACGGGCCCTGGTGCCCGAGAGCGCGGTCAACGACTGGAACCGGCAGGTACGGGAGGCGGAGCAGGATCACTCCGGATCCGACGGGGATACCCCGGAACGCGGGACGGGAGTGCAGTCTCACGGAACGTCGATGGAAGGCGGCATGCAATGACGGTTGAAGTGACCGAGTCCGACCCCGAAGCCCGGGACATTGACCTGAAGATCGAGGGGATGACCTGCGCCTCCTGCGCCGCGCGCATCGAGCGGAACCTCAACAAGATCGACGGGGTGGATGCCAGCGTCAATTACGCCACCGAAAAGGCCAGAGTCTCGGCGCCGGGAGGCGTCGACCCGGAACAACTGATCGCCGAAGTCGAAAAGACCGGCTACCGGGCGGAGTTGCCGGCGACAACTCATCCGGGACCGCATGACGGCAGTCGGGGCCCCGGGCACCCGGCTGATGAACCGGGCATGCATGCAGGCGGACACGACCACGGGGCCGTGGCCGGTCCCGAGACGGACCGCGAGATCGAGACACTGAGGCAGCGGCTGATCGGCTCGGTCGTTCTCTCGGTTCCGGTGATCGCCATGTCGATGTTCGAGGTGTTCCAGTTCACCAACTGGCAGTGGGCCTCGCTGACGCTTGCGGCTCCGGTCGTGGTCTGGGCTGCATGGCCATTCCACAAGGCCACCTGGCAGAACCTTCGCCACGGAGCGACGACGATGGACACGCTGGTCACGATCGGGATCAGTTCGGCCTTCATCTGGTCGCTGTACGCGCTGTTCTTCGGCACTGCCGGGGAGCCCGGGATGACTCATCCCTTCGAGATCACCGTCGCTCCGACGGATGGCACCTCGAACATCTACCTCGAGGTCGCCTCAGGCGTGACCATGTTCCTGATCGCCGGTCGCTACTTCGAGCTGAGATCCAAGCGTCGGGCGAGTTCGGCGATGAAGGCACTTCTGGAGATGGGGGCGAAAGAGGCGATCGTGCTCCGTGGCGGAACCGAGGTACCCGTTCCGATCGAGGAGCTCGAGGTCGGGGACGACTTCGTCGTTCGCCCCGGGGAGAAATTGCCGACCGACGGAGTTGTCGTTTCAGGGGTCTCCTCGATCGACGAGTCGATGCTGACCGGCGAACCGGTCCCGGTGGATGTGAGTGAAGGCGACAGCGTTACCGGAGCTACCGTCAACTCCTCCGGCCGGATAGTGGCCAGGGCGACCCGGGTCGGCTCCGACACACAGCTTGCGCGAATGGCGAAGATGGTCGAGGACGCCCAGTCGGGCAAGGCTCCGGTTCAACGGCTGGCGGACCGGATCTCGGCCTTCTTCGTACCTGCGGTGATCCTGATCGCGGCGGGCACTCTGGGGGCCTGGCTCGGGGCGGGCTTCCCCGCGGAGGCTGCCTTCACGGCGGCGGTCGCGGTCCTCATAATCGCCTGCCCCTGCGCTCTCGGCCTGGCAACGCCGACGGCCCTGCTGGTCGGAACCGGACGCGGGGCCAGGATGGGGATCCTGATCAAGGGACCCGAGGTGCTCGAGTCGACCCGGCAGGTCGACACAATCGTGCTCGACAAGACGGGCACCGT
>JAGQUR010000012.1 GCA_020438395.1 Solirubrobacterales bacterium
GGATGGCGACGGCTCCGGTGAAACTGGTGATGGTCCGCCTATCGATGCTCGATGACCCGGTCGATCAACCCGTAGGTGGCGGCCTCGTCAGCGCTCATGAAGTAGTCGCGCTCGGTGTCGTGGGTGATCTTCTCGAGGTCCTGGCCGGTGTGCTTGGCGAGGATCTTGTCGAGGCGGCTGCGGGTGTCGATGATCTCGTTGGCGTGGATCTCGATGTCGGTCGCCTGACCCTGGAATCCGGAGGAGACCTGATGGATCAGGATCTTCGAGTTCGGCAGGGACATCCGCTTGCCTTCGGCGCCGCCTGCCAGCAGCAGGGCGCCCATGCTCATCGCGATGCCGACACAGATGGTCTGGACGTCGGGCTTGATGAACTGCATCGTGTCGTAGATGGCGAGGCCCGCGTAAACGGAGCCGCCAGGCGAGTTGATGTAGAGGCTGATGTCCTTCTCGGGATCCTCCGCATCGAGGTGAAGCAGCTGGGCCACCACCAGGTTGGCGATGTCCTCGTTCACGCCGGTGCCGAGGAAGATGATGCGCTCGTTGAGGAGCCGGGAATAGATGTCGAACGAACGCTCTCCGCGAGAGGTCTGCTCGACGACCATGGGGACAAGTGGACTCATGCGGGCAATCCTATAGAGGCTTGTGGTTGGGCCGACGGACTATTCGTCCGGGGATATCTCTTCGGGGCCGGCTTCGCTGTCGGAGGAATCTTCTTCCTCCTCGTCTTCGAGGCCCCAGAGCTTCTTTGCCGCGTCCTTCGCTGACATCTCGACCGCGTTGGCAGAGTCGGCGATCACGTCCATTGCCTTGCGGACCTCGATGTCGGCGGCGACCATTTTGTCGCGGCCATCGCGCTTGAGGCGTTCGAGCAGCTTGGCGCCGGTGGTGCGCTCATGCGAAGCGGCGTGCTCGAGTTCCTCGGCCATCTCCTCGTCGCTGACCTCGATGCCCTCGGCGTCGGCGATGGCGACCAGCACGGCCTCGCGGCGAATCTCCTGGTCAGCATCATCGAGCGACTCGTCGATGATCTCGTCCCGGGTCTTGCCCTGCATCTGAAGGTAGGTGTCGGGATTCATGCCCTGCTGGGCCATCTGCCGCTCAACCCGGTCCCAGCGCTCCTCGCCCCGGGCCCTGAGGATGTCCTCGGGGATGCCGACCTTGGCGTTGGCCACGGCCGCATCGACGGCGGCTACCCGGAAGTCCTGCTCGATTCGTTCCCCGACGGACTCGCCGAGCCGCTCGGCGATGTCGGCGCGGAGCTCCTCGATCGTGTCGAACTCGGAAGCGTCGGAAGCGAAGTCGTCGTCGGCTTCCGGCATCTGCTTGACCCGGACTTCCTTGACGGTGACCGCGAAATCGGCGTTCTGACCGGCCAGCTCGGCGGCTCCGTAGTCCTCCGGGAAGTTCACGTTCACTGCGACCTCGTCGCCGGCCTTGGCGCCGATGACCTGCTCCTCGAAGTCGTCGATCAGCTGACCGGAGCCGACCTCGATCGTGTGATCGGTGGCGGAGCCGCCTTCGAACTCGACCCCGTCGAGCGAACCGACGAAGTCGACCAGCACGTGGTCGCCTTCCTCGGCGGCGCGGTCGACCACATCGAGACTGGCCATGCCCTCGCGCATGCGGTCGACCTCGCGGTCGATCACTTCGTCGGGAACTTCAATGCCTGCCTTCTCGACCTCGAGACCCTTGTACTCGCCGAGCTCGGCGGTCGGGCGAACGCCGACCTCATACTTGAACTCAACCGTCTCGCCGTCATTGGACGGCGCCTTGGTGATCTCGACGTCGGGCGACCCGATCGGAACAATCCCGGATGCATAGACCGACCTCTGGTACCACTCGGGCAGGGCCTCCTGGATCGCCTCCTGGAAGACGGTGTCGAAGCCGAGCCGCTGGATTGCTAGCGAGGGTGGCGCCTTGCCCTTGCGGAAGCCAGGCATGCGCATTTCACGGGCCAGCGCCCGGGCGGCACGCTGGACCTGAACGGACACTTCGTCGGCCGGAACCTCGACCTCGACTCGTGCCCTCGAATCTTCTAGTTCAGTAACGGTGGTCTTCAAGGTCGAATGAGCCTAGCGAGGAGCGGTTCAATCCGCGTCCCAGTCCCTGTTCTCCGGCCCCCACGGCACGGCCCGGGGCTGGTTGCGGGAAAACACCGGCCCGGCGCGCGAGGCGCAACTCGAAATATCTGGCAGGGTTGAATTGGTGTGATCGTCCGACCCAGAATTCTGCTCCTCGCCCTGTTCCTAATCGGGCTTACTTCCGTGACCGGCACGGCATTCGCCGCACAGGGCACCTGGGTGCAGCCCTCAAGGGTGATTGCAGCCAGCGACAAGGGCTGGCAGCAAGATGCGCGGGTGGCGGTTGCCTCAGACAAGACCGCGATCGCGGTGTGGCTGGTTGAGCACCCGAACAAGGAGGGTTCTGACGACAACACGAACTCGGTGATGGCAGCCGTTCGTCCACCGAACGGAAAGTTCGGCAAGCCCTTCGACCTTTCCGGTGACGCTCACGGGATCTGGAACCTGAGCGTCGCCGCGGCTGGCAGTGACATCACGGTGCTCTGGCAGCGGAAAGACAACTACTCGGTGATCACCCGGACCCGGCCGGCTGGCGGTCCTTTCGGCCCCAAGGTCCGGTTGAACGATCAGGGAGAAACCTGGAAGCCCTACGAGCCGGAACTCGCGGGGGGAGCCGACGGAACAACCGCGGTCTCCTGGCGGCAGCCCAGGTCCACCCCTTCGATAATCGCCCAGGCATCGATCAGGCCGCCGGGCGGAGCCTTCGGGGCACCCGTGGACCTGATGGCCGATCAAGCCAACGCGACGGCCGACAGCACAGCCGTCGCAGTCGCCGACGACGGTGCCGTGGTTGTCGCCTGGCAACAGTACGGGCAAGGGATACAGGTTGCCGAACGGCCGTCCGGCGGCTCATTCGGTGCACCCATCGAACCGACCGGTTCGGAATCGGGGTACTGGCCGGTGGTCGGCGTCGCGCCGGACGGGACGACGACCGTCGCCTGGACCGGTTCCAGCGGTGGCCAGGGCGGGATCTTCGCGACAACGCAGCAGCCCGGCGGAGAATTCCCCGCTGCCAGCCGTGTCGCACGGACCGAGGATCCCCGTGAATCCGAAATGGCCGTGGCGGGCGACGGTCGCATCACGATCGTCTGGCCCGAATGGGTAACCGGAGGCGACCCCGACTACGGGTATTACCACGACACGATCTTGAAGATGGTCAGCTGGATTCCCGGTCAGGCGAAGACGGTCAAACGACTTGGCTGGGCCGGCGGCTGGAACTTCGGAGGCGCATCGGTCTCCGGCTCGGCCGATGGCAGTACGACGGTTGTCTGGCCTGACCGATACGGACGGGACGCCGGCGTACAGGCTTCGGCCTGGACTCCCGGAGGAGAGTTTTCGGATCCGGTCCGGATCAGCACCGATCTGCCAGACATGGTGAATGTCGCCACCGGCCCCGACGGGAACGCGGTCGCGGCCTGGATCGCCTACAGACAGAGTTCGGTCGTGGTCGGTACCTCGTCCACCGTGCCCGCCTACTGCGGCAGGTCGACCATGTCCCTGGGCAAGGTCAGGCGCAACCCCCGGAACGGGACCGCCTGGATGTCCGTGAAGCTGGGTTCTCGCGGCAAGGTCTCGACGCTCCGTTCGCCCTGGATAAAGCCGACAACCACCCGAGCCCGTAAGGCAGGCACCTACCACGTGAAGGTCGTGCCGAAGGGACCGGCCCGGCGGCTCCTGAAGCGGACGGGTTGGGCCGAAGTCAAGGTCGGATTCAGGTTCGACCCGGTCGCCGTGCCCTGCCAGAACGCGAAGGCATTCGAGGAGATCGTGCTGGTCAGGCACAACCGGAGAAGCCGGTGATGACTCATCTCCACGCCAAAGCCGGCCCGTTCACCCGGGTCTCCTTCCTGGCCATACTGCTGCTGCCGTTCCTGATCCTGACGAGCGTTGATGCCAATGCTTCCCCCGGCCCCTGGCTTAGCCCCCCGAAGCCGATCACGCCCGATAATGGCGAGTGGGTCCTGTCCGATCCGGAGGTCGCGGTCGGACCGGGACGAACGGCGACTGCCGCCTGGCTCGGCTTCGACCCGGGAAGCGACGGGGATTCGACCAACGGCAGGCAGATCGTAAGGATCTCGACGCGTCCGGCCTGGGGCCGGTTCGCTGCACCGGTCAAGCTCGTAACTACCCCCGTAACGAGCCCGTCGGGGGGAAATCTGGATGAGGTGCAAATCGCGGCCGGCAAGGGCGGCACCCTGGTCACCTGGGTCGGTATCTCAGGCGATCATCTGGTCGTTCAGGGGAGCTTCCGGCCCAGGGGCGGCCACTTCGGAAAGGTGATCAACCTCTCCGACGATCCGGCTCTCCGGCTCACGGCCTCGGCGGCTGGCCCTGACGGCACCTTCGCCGTCGCCTGGGTTGGCGTAGACGATGTGGTTCAGGTGGCAGTTCGAAAGCCCGGTCACGGATTTTCCGATCCGGTTGACCTTTCGGTGGCAGGACCCACGGTTTTCGACCTTCCCGATCTCGCGATCGATCGCAACGGCACGGTGTCGGTGATCTGGAGCAGCGCGGATTTCGCCAACAATCGCTCCGAACTGAAGGTGGCAAAGCTGCCCGAAGGAAACTGGCACGGCAACCGGGTCACCGTTGCCCGCGGAACGACTGACGGAACCGACCCGATCGAGGATCCGCGGATCGCCGTCGCCCCTGACCGCTCGGTGTCTCTCGCCTGGAGACAGGGTCCCCCTCCCGTCTGGGACCAGGACGGAGCCGAGGTGGGCCGGATCTATTCGGCGACCAGGAAGCCCGGCGGGCACTTCACCGACCCCCGACCTGTTTCCGGCGCCAGTCCCGTCGGGTTCGACAATTCTTCACCGGAAATCGCAATCGGAGGCGACGGGGTGGTCTCGATCGCCTTCCTCAAGTTGCTGAGATTCCGCGGCGAGGATGGAGATGGAAACGGGATCTGGCTCTGGTACCGGGTGGCCTACGTGGCGACCGGGAACACCCACCTCGGGTTCCACAGACGGGCATTCGGGGGCGGTCTGGAGCACTCCGCAACTTCACCGGGGATCACTGCCTCGACCGACGGCTCGACCACGGTCCTCTGGTCCGAGAAGCGCGCCTCAGATCCCGGCCTCGGGTCCACGCTGAACGCGGCAACCCGCCCCCCAGGAGGCATCTATCCCAGGGTCGACCGGTGGACCACTATCGCCTACGACTGGGTGGACGCAAGCTCGGTTGCCTCGAGTCCGGATGGCAACGTGGTCGCCGTATGGAAGAAGCTGGACACCGAAGCCCGTTCGATTCTCACCACTTCGACGATTCCTGCCTACTGCAGCAAAGTCCGCATGAAACCGGGCAGACTGGTCCGGAACCGGGATCGAGGCGTGGCCCGTCTGGCGGTTCGGGTCACCGGACGGGGCAGGCTGTCGGTGGTGGGAAGCGGGTTGGTCAGGGCCCGGTCCGTGAACGCACGGCGGGCCGGCACCTACTGGCTGAAGATCACACCGACCGTGCCGGCGCTGCACAAACTGAAGCGAAGCGGAACCTTGCGGGTCAAGATAGATCTGAAGTTTGACCCGCGAGCCAAGGGCTGCCTGAAGCATTCGCGAACGATCTCGGTCCGGCTGAAGTACTGACGGCGGGATCAGTCCCGTTTGGCGGCGCGATGGGCCCTGAGGGCCCGGGCGAAGTCGAGGAAGAAGCCGACGAGACGGCCGACCGGACCGGTGACCAGCCAGGCCCTGAAAGGGGCGCGCTTCATCTCGTGATCGGAGTCGCCGGAGTTCTTGCCGCCGGGATCACTCATTGGCGTAGTCCAGCAGGGAAAGGTCGACCAGCCATTCGACCGGGGCGTGGTCGTCGGTCCAGATGTCTCCGCCGGTCAGGGGCGGACGGATCCGGATCGCCGTGTCGGTGGCGAGGCGGTCGAGTCGGTGGGGAATCGGCGGCTTTCTCCCCTCGGTGGCCAGCAGGATGTTACGGGCCGCTATCGGAGTGGCCGATCCGACCAGCATCGTGTTGGTATCCGTGACCGGGTCGCGGAGAACCTCGGGCAGGGCTTCCTCGAGCGTGGCCGTCAGGTTCTTTTCGAGCGCGTCGCTGTTTTCGGGATGGCCGACGTTGATCAGCACCACCCCGCCCGGCCTGAGCCGGTCCCGGACCAGCTCGAAGAACTCCTTCGTCGCCATGTAGAACGGGATGTACGGCTGATGGTAGGCGTCGACCATGATCACGTCGTAGACGGGATCCGCCGCCTCGAGCCAGGGCCTGGCGTCCTCGGTGTGGACCGTCATGTTCGGATTGTTGAGGCCGAAATACTCCCTCCCCACCTCGGTCACCTTGCCGTCGATCTCGACCGCATCCACCTCTGTGTCCGGGTAGAAGCGACCGTAGGCCCGGGCGACTGTGCCCGCCGCGTTGCCGAGAATTGCGATCCGGCCCGGCCAGTCAGGCGAATTCCCGGGACCCGGGTCGCTGTTCGCTGAGGGCGTGACTTCAGGTGAAGCGCCGGTGACCTGGGGCGACGCAACGAAGGGCAGTACCAGGTGCTCGTCCCAGTAGTTGCCGACCAGATATTCGCCGGGACGGTAGATCGAATGAACGGCCTGGCCCTCGTTCAGTTCCAGACGACGTTCCCCGTCGTCGGTTTCGACCACCCGGATGTACTGGTGCGGGGTCTCGGCCTCGTAGATCACATCGCCTTCGCTGGAAGCCTTGATCGTGCCGACCGGGACCAGGGCGGCGCAGGCGACGGCGGCCGGGACGAGCGCAGGCCAGACCTTGCGCAGCCCGATCGAGGCGACCACCGCGACCAGCAGGGCGAAGAGGATGAAGGTCCGCTGGGTGCCGATCAGGGGGATGGTCACCATCGCCGAAGCGAGCGTTCCGATCAGGGACCCGGCGGTCGAAAGCGCGTAGAGGCGACCGGCCAGCTGGCCGGCATGCTCGAGGTCGGTGGAATCCATCGCGATCCTCAGCGCCCAGGGGGATACGGCGCCGAAGATCATCACCGGGATCGCCAGCAGCACGAGCACCCCGACCAGGGAGCCGGCGAACACCCCGACCGAAAGCTCGTCGAAGGCATCGACCGAGGCGCCCAGGAATGGCCGGGCGAAAAACGGGACCAGGGTGACGAGAATCGCCCCGGCGAGGACGGTGGCACAGAGGGAATTCAGGTCGGGACGGCGGTCGGCCAGCTTGCCGCCGAGCCAGTACCCGATCGAGAGGGCGACCAGGACGATCGCGATCGTGTTCGCCCAGACGATGGTCGAATCGCCGAAGTACGGGGCGAGCAGCCTGGCCCCCGCGATTTCGGCGCCCATCGTGCAGGCGCCTGTGGTGAAAACAAGCAGGCCGAGAAACCGGCTACCGGCTGGCCGCATCTACCCTTGCGTCCCCGGCCAGGATCCTCTTTTCCAGCAGATCCCCGTGGCCGGACTTGACCGCGAGTTCGATCCGGTCCTCGTCGATGTCCACTCCGCGGTCGAAGGCGAGGTCCATCAGGTCCTGCTTCTGGGTGGATTGCTTCGCCGCCTCGAAGAAGGTCCATGCCAGGACACCGAGGATCAGGAACGTTCCCTCCACCATCATGATCACCCCGGCGGTGCTCTGGTCCTGGACCGCTGTGATTCCCCACTTCAGATGGCCGGCGTCGTAGTTCTTGTAGAGCTCGACCTGGGTCCACATCAGGATGTTGCCGAGGATCGCGGCGATGAAGCGCACGACGACCACGTAGACGACCTTCCAGCCCGGGCCGAACCATTTCGGGGTCGGCAGGGGGCCGAATACCGGCATCCACATCAGGCAGCCGAAGAACAGGAAGAGGCTGTGCTCCAGGCCATGCATCAACGCTCCCCCGTATGCCGCGTCATACATGACCGGGATGTGCCAGAAGAAGAGATTTATCGCCCAGAGCGGAATCGCCACGAAGGGATTCGCGAGTACCTGCAGGCGATTGAAGAAGGGGATCGCGAGGATCGGCTGCAGGATCGAACGGGTCAGGCCGAGCACGATGAAGAGGGCCGCCAGATCACCGATCACGATGTGTTCGACCATGTGGGCGATGACCAGCTCCTCCGCCAGGTATCCCCAGGGGCTGAAGAGGACGAAGCTGGCGAGGAAAAGGCCGAAGCCGTAGGAGACCTGTCGCCAGACCGGAACCGGACGTCCGGCCCAGGAAAGCGTCATCGCCCGGTGCCAGTAGATGACCACGGCGGCGGTCAGGGGAATCAGCTCCAGCATCGCAACGGCGGCCGGACTCAGGGCAAACGGGACTGTGGGAAGCAGATCCACGGCCTTCCAGCGTACCGACGCTGTAGTTTGGGCGCGATGACTGCCGGAGCCGCGCCGAGCCATTTTCCCGCGATCGGAAGCTACGGCTTCCTCTCCGACTGCCATACCTCGGCCCTGGTCGCGCCCGACGGCTCGGTCGAATGGTTCTGCGCTCCCCGCTTCGACTCGCCCAGCGTTTTCGCCTCGATCCTCGACCGGACGGCCGGGCATTTCCGGGTCGGTCCCTTTGACGAGACCGCTCCGCTCAGTCGCAGGTACGAGCCGGGAACCCTGGTCATGGAGACGACCTGGACCACGGAGACCGGCTGGGTCGTGGTCCGCGACGCCCTCTCGATTTCCTCATGGGCCGAACAGGGTGGCCCGAGGGAACTGATGACCGGCCACGAGACGGACCACTGCCTGGTCCGGTTCATCGAATGCGTCGACGGTGAAGTCGACATGGAGATGGTTTGCCGGCCGCGGTTCAACTACGGGGCCGAGGCCGCCCTCTGGACCGACCAGGGACTAGGCGAGGCGATTGCCGAAGGAGCCGGCGAGAAGATCGCCCTTGCGACCGACCTCAACCTGACCCTGGAGCAGGGCCAGGCGACCGCCAGGATGAACATGAAGCAGGGTGACGGCGCCTTCGTCTGCCTTAGCTGGGGCGAGGGGATCGGCCCCCACCCGCGCAGCTTTCCCGAGGCGAAGGAACGACTTGAGTCATCGCGGAACCTTTGGCGTGAATGGCTGGCCCAGGGCAGTTTCCCCGACCACCCCTGGCGAATCCACCTGCAGCGTTCGGCGCTGGTTCTCAAGGGCCTGACCTACACCCCGACCGGAGCGATGCTGGCTGCGGCAACCACCTCGCTCCCCGAGACGCCGGGCGGCGAGCGGAACTGGGATTACCGCTTTTCCTGGATCCGCGACTCGACCTTCGCCCTCTGGTCGATGCATTCGCTCGGCTTCGAGCAGGAGGCCCGGGACTTCATGCGCTTCGTCCGTGACCGGGCCCTGGAATCAAACGACGCCGGCATCCAGATCATGTACGGGATCGGCGGCGAACACGATCTGACCGAGCATCTGCTGGATCACCTCTCCGGATACGGCGGAGCCAAGCCGGTGCGTACCGGCAATGGCGCCTTCGACCAGCGGCAAAATGATGTCTGGGGTGCCCTGCTCGATTCGATCTATGTCCACCGCAGGGCGATAGGCCCTGAAGCGATCAACGACCAAACCAGGAAGCTGGTCAAGGACCTGGTCGAGAATGCCCTGGAGGCCTGGCCGAAACCGGACCAAGGCATCTGGGAGGCCCGCGGCGAGCCGCAGCATTACGTCTCCTCGAAGCTGATGATCTGGGTGGCAGTCGATCGTGGCGCGCGCCTGGCCAATGAGTTCGGACGCCCCGAGAACGCCGAGATGCTGCGCGGGAAGGCGGACGAGATCAAGCAGGAGATCATCGACCGGGGCCTCAGGGACGGGGTTTTCCGCCAGCACTACGACACCGACGCCCTCGACGCCTCGGTCCTCCTGATGCCGCTGGTCCGTTTCCTGCCGCCGGATGACCCGCGGATACGCGACACGGTCCTGGCGATCCGGGAAGGACTCGACGACCAGGGCCTGATCCTGCGCTACGTCACCGACGAGACCGACGACGGTCTCCATGGCGAAGAGGGAACCTTCCTGATCTGCTCCTTCTGGATGGTCGCCGCACTCTCCGAGATCGGGGAGAAGGACGCCGCCCGGAAGCTCTGCGAGAGGCTGCTTGCCGCCTCAGGTGATCTCGACCTCTATGCGGAGGAACTCGAAGCGGCCAGCAACCGGCACCTCGGCAACTTCCCCCAGGCCTTCACCCACCTCGCCCTGATCAACGCGGTCTCCCACGTGATCGCCGACGAGCGCCGGGGACAGACGGCACCGGGGACCCCGACCGCGGTCTTCACCGAGATCAGGGAGATGGATTGAGCCAGGAACCACAGACCGGGGCAACTGATCCGGCCGACGCTGAACGGATCCGGACCAACATCGCCACGGTCAGGGAGAGGATGGCCACCGCCTGCGAGAGAGCCGGCCGCGACCCGGATTCCGTCCGGCTGCTGCTCGCAACGAAGACCGTTGAGCCAGAGCGGATCCGGGTCGCGATCGAGGCCGGTGAGAAGCTGGTCGCCGAGAACCGGGTCCAGGAAGTCAGACCCAAGTTCGAGGCGCTGGCCGACCTCGAATACGAACGCCACTTCATCGGTCATCTGCAGTCGAACAAGGTGAACGCGCTGGTCCCCTACGTCAGTTGCATCGAGACCCTTGACCGGCTCTCGCTTGCCCGCAAGCTGAACAACCGCCTCGAGCGGGAGGGTGAAACGCTCGAGGTCCTGATTCAGGTGAACACCTCGGGCGAGGAGACCAAGGCCGGCCTGGAGCCCGACGAGGTCGAGCCGTTCATCCGTACCGTCGCCGGGCTGAAAGCACTGAAGATCCGCGGCCTGATGACGATCGGACTCAATGCTGAGCCGGAGGTGGCAAGACCCTCCCTGGCTTTACTTCGGGAGACCGCCGAGCGGATCCGCGAAGAGAACATCGATGGCGTCGCGATGGATGAACTCTCGATGGGAATGACCGGTGATCTCGAAGTCGCGATCGAGGAGGGCTCGACCATCGTGCGGGTCGGCAGCGCGATCTTCGGCGCCCGGGACTGAAAGCGAAGGGCCCCGGTTCCCCGGGGCCCTTCGGTCAAACTGGCTGTGCCCGGGAAACTCAGGCCCTTGAGCCACTACCCCTTCCTGTGACCGCCGGCCAGATAAGAAGGACCAGGCCGATCACTACGCAGATGATGCCCAACGCCCAACTCACCAGCAGGGCGAGGACGATTCCAATGACTATGAGCAACAGTGCTAGTGGCATGCACCGAAATTACCCGCAATACCGGGCGTGAAACCCGGCCTCATGAATCCCGCCTGTGGAAGGCTCGGAGCCGCGGCTCGAAACGGGTTCAGAGCCGCAGCCCGAAGAAGCTCTAGAGGTCCAGTTCGTAGAGCAGATGTGGAAGGCCGACGTGCTCGATCTCTGCGACGAACTGCATGCCAGCCTTTTCCATGATGCGGCGGGAGGCGAGATTGGCCGGAAGGGTCAGGGACACCACCCTTTCGAGGCCCGCTTCCCGGGCGGCTTCGATAGCCGCGAGCGCCATCTCGGTCGCGTAGCCGTGGTTCTGGAGAGCCGGTCTCACGGCCCAGGGAAGCTCAACTTCCCGCTCACCCGCGACAGTGGCCCAGGCCAGCCCGCCCCGGCCGACGAAGGCACCGCCTTCCCTCTCCCGGACAGCCCACGGGCCGTAGCCGTACCGGTCCCAGTGGGCGCGATCGCGGCGGGCCATGCGATCGAAATCGGCCCTGATGAAGCGCGGCATCGGATCTGGCCGCAGCCATCGCTCAACCTCGGGGTCGGCGAACAGGACTTCATAGTCGGTGGCCGTCGAAGCCCCCGGCCGGATGCAGAGCAGGTTTTCGGTGACCGCTTCGCCCGTGCCGACCAAGAGGAGCCTCAGCCGGCCCCGGCCAGCAGTTCCGCGGACTGCTTCCGGACCTTGCCCTGGACGATCGGGCTCCAGCCGAGCAGAACCCCGGGCACCCCGAGCGCCATCCGGGTCCACTTCCAGAAGTCGAAGCTGTCGCGGTGGTCGATGATCAGGCCGTCCTCGAAACGGAAGGCGGCGTCGATCTCGTTGTGGACCACCCGGCCGGTCTGGCTGAAGGTGTAGACGGCCGACCAGTGAGCGGAGCCGGAATCGCCGCTCGCCTGATGCTCGCCGAGGGTGATTTCCAGGTCATCCGAGCGGCCCAGGAGCAGGCGCCACATCTTCATCACCTCGGGACCGTCCAGATCCTGAAAGACCGGGTCGTGAAAGTGGATCCGCTCGTGGTAGCACCCCGCCATCGTGTCGGCGTCACCTGCTGCGAATGCACCGTAGAAACGTGCGATCACCTCGTCGTTAGCGCTCATGGGGCGATCCTACTTCGACGACTCGATCTGCTGGGCGGCATCCCTCACCTCGCCGATCAGCTCTTCCAGCACGTCCTCGAGGGCGACGACCCCGACCGTCTTGCCCCTCCCCCGGGATCCCCGGACGACGACCCGGGCGAGATGGGCCCCGGAACTCTGCATGGCTTCCAGGACTTCGCGCAACTGGTCGGTGAGACGGACCGTTGGCAGGGGCCTTATCCAGGATTCCGCGATCGGGCGGTTGCGGTGCTTCTCCTTCACCTCCAGGGCATCCTTGAGGTGGAGGTAACCGATCATCTCACCGTCCCTGGTCACCGGGAAGCGGGAGAAGCCGGTCCGGCCAGCCGCCTCCTCGACCTCGGCCGGGGTGACGGTGATCGGGAGGGTCACGATCGTGTCGATCGGCAGCAGCACGACGCTCGCGTCCCGCTCTTCGAAGGTGAGGGCGCCGGTCAGGAGGCGGGTTTCATCGGCGTCGAGCATCCCTTCACGACGCGACTCTTCGACCAGGCCGGCCACCTCGTCGCGGGTGAAGGCACTGGTGACCTCGTCCGAAGGGGTGACTCCGATCAGTCGCAGCACCCCGTTTGCGGTGAGGTTCAGCACCCAGATGACCGGATGCAGGATCTTCACGATCGCCGCCATCGGCGGGGCGAGCATCAGGACCGAGCGGTCAGGTCCGGCCAGGGCGATGTTCTTCGGCACCATCTCGCCGAGCACCACGTGGAGACCGCCGACCAGGAAGAGCGCGAAGATCAGGGCGACCGGATGAACCAGCGAATGCGGGATGCCGATGTCCGCGAAAACCCCCTCAAGGCCGTGGGCTATCGCCGGTTCGGCCAGGGCACCCAATCCGAGTGTGCAGAGGGTGATTCCGAGTTGCGCCCCGGCCATCATCAGCGATACCCGTTCCATCGCGCGAATCGCGATCCGGGCCGACCAGCCGCCTTCGTCGGCCCGTGGTTCGATCACCGAACGACGGGCCGAGATCAGCGCGAACTCGGCCCCGACGAAGAAGGCGTTGCCGGCCAGAAGGAAGAGGGAGATGGTCAGGGCGAGCGGAGTGCTCATTTCTGCTCGTCCCCTTCCTCCGGCTCGGGCCGGGAGACGACCAGCCGCACCCGGTCAACCCGTAGCCCGTCCATCCGCAGCACGTAGAGGTCCACAAGCAGCGGTTCCCTGTCCTCGTTCGTCGCTTCGACACGGACCGAGTCGCCGCGGCCCGGAACCCGCCCGAGTTCGAAACCGATAAGGCCAGCCACCGTTTCGTAGTCCTCGTCCTCGGGCAGCATCACGCCGATCTGGTCCTCGATCTCGTCCGGACGAAGCAGCCCGGAGACCGCCCAGATTCCCTTGGCAATCTCGCGAATCGGATCCTCGTCGCGGTCGTGTTCGTCGCGGACCTCGCCGACGATTTCCTCGATCAGGTCTTCCAGAGTGACGATTCCGTCGAAGCTGCCGAACTCGTCGACCACGATCGCCACCTGGAGACCCACCTTTCGCAGTTCGGCGAGAAGCGGGTCGAGTTCGATCGTCGAGGGGACCAGAACGGGCTCGGCCATCACCTCGCGGATCGGCACCTCCCCCCTCTCGTCGTGAGGAACCGCGACCGCGTGCTTCACGTGGACGATGCCTTCGACGATCTCCGAGCCCTCGCTGATCACTGGGAAGCGGGAAAAACCGCCGGCCCGGGCCGCCTCGATCACTGCCATCACCGGCTGGTCCGGCGAAAGCGTCTTGACCTTGACCCGGGGGGTCATGACGTCGTCCGCGCGCAGTTCGCCGAATTCGAGGGACTTCTCGAGCAGCTCCGCGGTCGGCTCCTCGAGCGTGCCCTTCTCTGCCGAGCGGCGAACCAGGGAGGTCAGCTCGTCGGGCGAGCGTGCCGATGCCAGCTCCTCCTGCGGCTCGATCCCGACCCGGCGGAGAATCCAGTTGGCGATGCCGTTGGTCGCCCTGACCAGCGGGTGGATGATCCGGGTGAATCCCCGCTGGAACCCCTGGACCGCCTTGGCGGTTCCCATCGCGTTGGCGATCGCGAGGTTCTTGGGAACCAGCTCGCCGAAGATCATGGTCACCGCGTTGGCCAGGATGAAGGCCACGGTCAGCGCGACGCCGTCCACGGCACCGGGCGAGATCCCGAGCGATTCCAGAGGACCGTCGATGAGCGACGCGACCGACGGTTGTGCGAGGAAACCGATGATCAGGTTGGTGACGGTGATCCCGACCTGCGCCGCGGAAAGCTGAGTCGAGAGCGACTTGAGTCCCGCCCGGACCCCGCGGGCACGCCGGTCTCCCTCCTCCGCCTCACGGTCCACCCGCGAGCGGTCGACCGTGACGAAGGAGAACTCGGCCGCCACGAAGGCACCGCAGGCCACGACAAGGGCAACGGAAACGAGCACGAGCAGCAGCTCGATCATCGGGGCAGCGCTCCCGTTGCGCGGCTCAACTTGCGCCGCGGGTAGCGCCTGGGACTAGAACCGGGGTCGTCGTCCATTCAGGTTTCCGCAAGACTCCATCTGGAGCAAAGACTACCCGGCATCGGCAGACGTTCACGACCCGGTGGCGACAGGCTCTCCCGCTGATCTTCCCTTTACCCATGGCAGCTACCCTCCCCCGGTGGCATCTCTCCTCAGACGCCTCCCTTTTGCCCTGCTCTCGGCACTTTTCCTGATCTCGTCCGGGGCGAAGGCTGCTGCTCCGGAACCGGTCGTCGAGGGACATCGGATCATCGATTCGCTGACCTCTGCACGCTTCGTCCCCCATGGCGTCAACTTCCCGGGCTACGAATACTCCTGCCAGCAGGGCTGGAGCTACGGTGAGGACGGGACCGAACCGGAGGACATCGACTCGACCGTCGCAGCGATCGCCTCCTGGAAAATCAACACGGTCCGGCTCCCGCTGAACCAGGACTGCTGGCTCGGCGACGACGGCCTCCCGACCGGCGGTCTCACGGTGAACGGTTACCGGCAATCGGTCGAGGATTTCGTGGACGCCCTCAACGCCGCCGGCATCGTCGCGATCGTGGATCTGCATTGGTCCGGGCCAAACGGCGTGATTGCCGACGGCCTCAGGCCGATGCCGGACAACCGGTCGGCCGCATTCTGGAGCTCGGTGGCGACCCGCTTCAGGGATTACCCGTCGGTGATCTTTGACCTCTTCAACGAGCCCCACTCGCGCTGGAACGCCGACGACACGAAGGTCTTCACCCTGGGCTGGGATTGCTGGGCGAATGGGGGCTGCTACGCACCGGTTGAACCTGACACTGCGGCCACGAGCGGCCACAAGTGGTACCGAACGACCGGGCTCGCCACCCTGACCGAGGTGGTCAGGAATGCCGGGGCCACCCAGCCGATAATCCTTTCGGGAATCGACTACGCCAACGACCTGCGGGGCTGGCTGGCCAACGCACCGGATGACGACCAGCTGATCGCCGGTTTCCACAACTACCCCGAGCAGCGCTGCCGGACCACCGCCTGCTGGAACAAGGAGATCGCGCCCCTGAACGAGAAGGTTCCCGTTCTCGCGGCCGAGTTCGGCCAGAACGGCTGCGATCGAAACGGCCACGTGAACCGCTTCATGGACTGGGCCGACGACCATGTGATCGGTTATCTGGCCTGGGCCTGGTGGTCGCTGCCGGACCTCGGCTGTCACAACTTCGCCCTGGTCTCCGACCTCGACGGAACCCCTCTGGGGGCGGTCGGAAACGCGCTTCATGATCACCTGGCCACGCTGCCGGCTGTTCTGCCCGAGCCGCCGGTGCGGGTCTCCCCCGGCCTTACGATCAAGAAGGCGAAATGGAAGCGCCCGAACCTTCGCCTGCGGATCGGCATCAGCCGCAAGGCCTCGAAAAAGGCGCAGGTGCGGGTCCGGCTGGCGCGGGACAGGAAATCTTCCGCCGGGCCCAGGACGACCCGACGGCTGCTTCGCAGGACGATCGTGGTGAAATCCGGTGCCGGGAGCCTGAACCTCCGGATTCCTTCCGGGCTGAAGCCGGTCCGGGTCGTCGTCTATTACCCGGGGGACGATCTGCTCCTGCCGAAGACGGTAAGCCGGAAACCGGCTTCTGTGTCGAAAATCACCCGTTAGAACCCCCTGATTCGGGGATACTGGGTACATGACGGTACGCCAGACGATCGAGATCCACGGCCAGCCAGTCACTTTCCACATGATGGGCGAGGGGCCGCCCGTGCTGCTGGTTCACGGGATCACCTCCAGTTCCCGCACCTGGAAGGCGGTCATGCCCAGGCTGGCCGAGAAGTACACGGTTATCGCCCCGGACCTGCTCGGCCACGGCCGTTCCTCGAAGCCGCATGGCGACTATTCCCTGGGCGCCTACGCGAGCGGCATGCGAGACCTGCTGGTCGCCCTCGACGTGCCGAAAGCCACGGTTGTCGGCCACTCCCTCGGGGGAGGAATTGCAATGCAGTTCGGGTATCAGTTCCCGGACCGGGTGGCACGGCTCGTCCTTGTCGACACCGGAGGGATCGGACCGGAGGTGAACCCGGCCCTGCGGGCCGCCGCCCTGCCCGGCGCCGAATTCGTGCTCCCCCTCCTCTTCTCGCCGACCCTGCATGACGCCGGCCTCAAGGTGCGCAACTTCTTCGCCGGAATCGGCCTGCACGGAAATGCCGACGTCGAAGGCGTCGCCGAGGGGTTCGCCTCGCTTACCGAAGCCGACGCCCGCCGGGCCTTCATCAACACAGTGCGCTCGGTGATCGATCCTTCCGGCCAGCGGGTCTCCGCCGCTGACCGCCTCTATCTGACCCGGGACATCCCTTCGCTGATCATCTGGGGCGACCGCGACCGGATCATCCCGGTTGCGCATGCCGACCTCGCCCATGAACTGATGCCCGGCAGCCGGCTCGAAATCTTCCCGGGCGCGGGGCATTTTCCCTTCAACGACGATCCCGATCGCTTCATCCGGACGCTCGAGGAATTCATCGCCACCACCGAGGAGGCGAACCTCGACCAGGACCACATCCGGAAGATGCTCCTGCGCAAGCAGGCAGAAGACCGGGCCGCGGCGGCCTGACCGGATGACCGACCCGAGCGGTTGCGGCATACTCGGGGCATGAGCGAAGAGCTGCCGGTCGAGGAGGTACTCACCGCGCTGGAGGAGTACCAGCAGAGGACGATCGACCTCTACCGGGAGAACGAGGGTGATCCCGAAGCATGTGTCAAGGGACTGGTGCTGTTGCACCTGGGCTGGACCGAGGAAGATCCGGAACGGGCGAAGATGGTCAGCCGCTACCGCGGTCCGGTCATGGCCGGACCCGGCAAAGACCGGCTCACTGAGTCCAACGCCGGATACTTCAGGCAGTCGAAACGATGGCTCGAGGAAAGCGCCGAGTCGGGGGCGATGCCTTCGATCTCCTTCAACATTCTGCACGCCCTCGTATTCGCTCCGACCCAGGAACTGTGCAAGCACTGGCTGGGCGGCCGTCTGAAGAGGCGCCCGACCGAGTATGCGACGGCGATGGGTGACGCCGCCTGGGCCGGGATTCTCGCCGCGGGCGCGGCGCTTGAACACGAGTCGTCGGCCCCCGCCGGCCCGGGAAGGATCAAATGACGGTAGACGCCTGGATGCAGCACCCAACGCCCGGTTTCCTCTCCCACCCTGCCCTCGAGACCCTGATGCGGTGGACCGGCCAGGAACCGCCCACCGACGAAATCCCGATCGAGGCAACCGTGGCGTCGATGGACGAGGTCGGCGTGTCGGCCGGCATGCTCAGTGCATGGCATGCGCCGTCCGGTCCGATGATCGGCAACGACCAGGTGGCGGAATGGTGTGCCGCCCACCCCGACCGGCTCTTCGGACTTGCCTCGCTTGATCTCGCCCGCCCGATGGAAGCCGTGCGTGAGCTCCGCCGTCGGGTCGAGGACGAAGGCTTCAAGGGCCTTCGCCAGCTCCCCTGGCTCTGGGAAACCCCGCCGACCGACCGCCGGTTCTATCCGCTCTTCGCGGCCTGCGTCGAGCTTGGCGTCCCCTTCTGCACCCAGGTCGGGCATACCGGCCCGCTGATGCCCTCGGAAGTGGGCCGGCCGATCCCCTACATCGACCAGGTCGCGATCGACTTCCCCGAACTGGTGATCGTCGGCGGTCACATCGGCTACCCCTGGACCGAGGAAATGGTCGCAGTCTGCCGTAAGCATCAGAACGTCTACATCGACACCTCGGCCTACACCCCGAAGCGCTACCCGCCCGAACTGGTCAATTACATGAAGTCGAAGTCAGGACGAAAGAGGGTCCTCTGGGGAACGAACTTCCCGATGATCAGTCCGGCGGCCGCCCTCGAAGGAATCGACGAATTCGGCCTCGACGAGGAAGCAAAGGAACTATTCCTCGGAGGCAATGCGCGGCGGGTCTTCAACCTGCCCGGCTGAGCCCGGCCCGAACCGGGCGAGGAATCTGCCCCCGGCTACAGGACTTTCAGGTTTCAACCGGGGTCAGTTCGGGCCTCTTGGCCTCCCGGCCGTCCCCCGAGGACTTGCCGGCAATCCGGCGGTAAATCCAGGGGGCGAGGAAGGCGCCGGCCCAGCGGGCCTCGGCCATCACCCGGGCCGGCAGGCCCTGGATCCGGTCAGGGGTGATCTCCCCCAGCCATGACTGCCCCTCCGGCAGCGGTTCGATCAGGCTGAACATGCCGTCGGCCATCACCTGATGTCCGACGGAGTTCAGGTGGAGTCGGTCGTCGCACCAATGCTCGGGGTCGGTCACCTCGGCCGACTCGGCGACGTCGAGCACCAGGGTCCCGTGGCGCTCGGCGATGCGCCGGAGCCCGCGGTTGAACTCGGCCATGGTGTCGGACAGGAGCTTGCCGAGGGGCATCATCAGCGCGGGATCCGGATAGGTGATGGTCAGGACGGTGGCTCCAGTTGAGGTCAGCCGGTCCTGCATCGTGTCCATCCGGGCGAGGATGAGGTCGATGTCGCAGCCCGGCCGGATCACGTCGTTGAGGCCGCCGACCAGGCTGACCAGATCCGGCTCCATCGCCAGGGCCGGTTCCATCTGGTCCTCGTCGATCTGGGCCAGCAGCTTCCCGCGAACGGCCAGGTTCGCGTAGAGCAGCTCGCCTCCGCCGTACGTTCGCTGGGTCTGGGCCAGGCGTTCCGCGAACCGGTCGGCCCAGCCCCGCTCGATGCCACCGGCCCCGGTCGGGTCACCGACCCCCTCGGTCTGGCTGTCGCCGATCGCAACGAAACGTTCGAAGGTCTTCTCCGGGATATCTGTCACGCCGGAAACCCTATCCCCCCTCGCCCGTCGGCCGGGAACGAAGCTGGGTTCGATTTACCCCCGCATATCAGGGGCAAATTGAGCCCAGGCTGGTCAGACCGGCATGCGCTCTACCTTGGCGGGCAGCGCGGGAATGCGGCAACGGCGCATCTCCGCCTTCAGCCCCTCACGCATCTTCTCGACCAGTTCCCGGTCGGCCGGATTCAGCGCCCTGCCGCTGTCACGGTCGACCAGGTTGTCGACCTGATCGGGATCGCGGGTCCGGTCGTAAAGCTCGAACTCGGGTTGGCCGCCGTGAGGATGGAGATAGATCGCGTAGGTCGCTTCCGGAGTGCGCCAGGCCCGGATCCGGTTGGCGCTCGGGTTGACATCCCGGTAGGCGGTTCCGGACTGATGGTCGTCGTAGGTGAAGAGGGTGCCTTCCTGCACCGACTCCTCTTTGCCTTCCAGAACGGGAACCAGGCTGTGGCCGCGAAGCTCCAGGCCGGTGGTATCGACTCCGGCGAAATCCGCCATGGTCGGCAGGACGTCACAGAGTGAAGCCGGGGCCGTGGTCCGGCGGGGCTCGGGAAACATCTGCGGGTTGGAGACGATCAGCGGCACGTTGACGGTCTCCTCGTAGGCGTTGAACATTTTCTGCCTGAGGCCACCGTGGGACATGCCTAGCTCACCGTGATCGGAGGTGCGGAAGATCACCGTCTTCGAGCGCAGGGATTCCGGGTCCTCCGGGTCGCCCAGGGCATCCAGGACCCGTGAGATCTTGCTGTCGGCGAGCCGGTGGAGGTGTGCGTAGAAGCGGCAGTACTCGAGGCGCTGCTCGCCCTCGATCGGACCGAGGAAGCCGAGCTGCCCCATCTTCAGCAGCGCGTGAGCCCGCGGCTTGTTCTTCAGGGTCTCATCGACGCTGGGCGGAAGGCCGACCTGGTCGAGATCGGACCACTCGCTGCTTGAGTATCCGCCCTCCTCGTAGGAGGACGGGTAGCCGAGAACGTCGTGGGGGTTGACCAGAGAGAAGATCAGGGCCCATGGCTCGTCGGGCGGGTCGGCGAGGAACTCTTCGGCCTGTCTGGTGAAGTCCTCGTCGTAGCCTTCCTTGCTCTTGCCGGAACCGTGACCGCCACCGAAATGGCTCGGCTCGATGTTCTCGCCGGCGTCCGGCGGCACCCAGCCTTCGAACCCGTACTCGTCGGCCAGACGCTCGGCATCGGCCTGCGACCAGTCTTCACCGACCGGCTGGGTCAGATGCCACTTGCCCTTGAGGACGGTCTTGTATCCGGCCCGTTTGAGGACGCTGGGCAGGTTCTCCATGTGAGGATCGAGTTCACGCTCGTCGGTGCCGCCGTTCGGCCGGCGGATCGTCCCCTTGATGACGTTGGTGATCATCTCCAGCGGTGTCACCTCGCCCGCCCTGGCCGACTCCACGCCCTTGCGGATCGCGTGCCGGCCGTGGCTCCGGTCGACCTCGGCCCCGCCGCGGGTCAGGGTCAGGTCCACTCCGTGCTCGGCCGGCCAGCGCCCGGTGAACAGCGAGGCCCGGCTCGGCGAGCACATACAGGAGGCGACGCAGGTCTGCTCGAAGGTCACCCCGGTGCGGGCCAGTTCGGCGTCGGCCGGCATCAACTGGTCGAGCCACTCCTGGTCTTCGGGCCAATGCATCGGGTAGCGCTGCTGGTCGGTGATGATCAGCAGCAGGTTCGGCGGCTTGGCCACGGTTTCGCTCTTCTTCTCCTTCTTCGCCATGATCAGAGACCCGCTTTCGGACAACCTAGTTTCTGGAATGCCGACTTGCTGGTGTACGAGCCGCGGGGGTAATAGCGACCCATTATCTTCGCGGCGTTGTACGGGGTGGTCACGTTCTGGACCGCATGCTTGAAGCCCCGGCTGGGAATCACGTTACGGGTCAGCAGGAGTTGCGAATCCTTTCGGCCGGCCCCGTCACCGTCGGGATCGAAGGCGAGCCACGCGACTCCGCATTTTCGTGTCGCGTTCTTCGGCCGGTCACCAGCCAGCGAGGCGACGATCGTGTACCGGCGTTTCTTGCCCTTGACGGGTATCTGCTGGTCAAACAGACAGCGATGGGTCTTCGTCGTGGCCAGAGACTCGATAGAGCACATGTCCCACTCGGCCAGCTGGCCCGCCTTTGTGCGGCGGTTGCCGTGCCAGGTCTTCGGCGTCGTCGGCATGCTGCCCTTGATTACCAGGACCTTCCCGTAGCGAAGGGAGACGGCACCGGTCATGTACCGGGCGTCATTGTTCGCGTAAAGCGTTCCCTGCTCGACCGGGTTCGCCTGCCAGGTCGCATCGAATTCGGCGTCGGTCTTGTAGCGGGCCATCGAGAGGTTCAGGTTGAAGAATTTGACGAAGCTGAAATTCGCCGGCGCGGGGTTGGTCAGCGGATCCTTGCCCGGCCAGTTGACCAGACTGTTATAGAGAGGCAGGGGCAGCGGATTCGAGACGTAATTGTGATTCGAGTTGATCGCCTGGCAGAGCGCCTTGCCCTTGAGCACTGTGCCGTCCTGGAGGACCAGCTCAGGGGTGGGAATGCCGGTCCCGCCGGCGTAGTTGCGCCCCTTGTCCGGGACGTAGACCCGGTAGAGGATGTCCTGGTACTCGTCATCGGCGGATTCCGCGTACAGCGTGTTTCGGCCGGGGTTCTGCGGCGCCGCGGTGCCGAGGACACGCACCGTCCAGGAGCGCTTCTTCGCCTTGCGGTTCTTGCCGGGAAGGCTGGTATTGACCGAACCCCTGTCGGGCCTGATCTGACGGTCCGAGATCGAACCGGTCGGAGTGCCGCCACTTGATTCGTAGGCGTTCAGGGACGAGTAGCGGGCGTGGGGATACTTGCCGTGGAGTTTCAGCACCGCTCCGGCCGGGGTTCGGAACTTGGCGCCCCAGTAGGCGATTTCAGTTCCCGGGTAGGCGATGTTGGTGAGGTCCCTGGACGCCGTGAACGGTCCGGTCCAGAAACAGCCGGCCGTCGGCAGTCCCTTCGGGTTGTATCCGTCGGGCACCAGCGCTGCGCCGGCCTGCGCGTTCAGGGCGGCAAATGCGAAAAGGCCCAGGGCCAGGGTCACCAACGACTTCTTCACCATCATCATGCTTCCTCTCCTGCCCCTCTTCTGGCCGCGGACTCGCAGCCGGTCAGCTCGGGATCCTCGGGATCAGTTTACTGACGCGCGTCAAGTTTGTGGCCCATCTACCGATTGTCGTTTGCTTTCTTCCCCGCTCCGTACCGGGCCAGCAGCCTCCGGTACTCCCCGAAGGCCGGCTTCGGGCTGTAGTCATCGCGGAGCAGTCCGAAATATGACTGGTAATCCTCCCCGGCGCTGTTGTTGTCCCGCAGTCCGAACCAGCGGAAATCGGTGATGCCGTAAGTCCCGCGATAGAGATGGGCCGTGGTCACGAACTGGCGCAGGATCTCCTTCTGCTCGGCCTCCGTCCGGCCGGGCCCGGTCGGCCATCCGGTCTCCTCAATCTTCAGCGGAAAGCGGGAGCCGAATCCGGCTTTCGGCATGTAGCACTCCCGCATCTGGGCGAGAGCTTCGAGGAAGGCGTCGCCGTAATCGCTGATCGCCGCCCGAGGCGGGAGATACGTGCCGGGGTAAAGGTCGAGCCCGATCCAGTCGGTCGCCCGCCTCAGGCTCTTTCCGCCGATCCGGGTCAGGTCATCCCAGAAATCGGCATCGGCCTGTGCGCCGAATCGCCAGGCGAAATTGAAGCCGATCTTCAACCGGCCGTAGCCGAGCCGGTTCGAGTACCTCTGCGCGGTCTTGACTCCGCTGACCAGGGCCCGGCGGGCGTGTTTCCACGCCCCGTCGGAAGTATTCGGAGAGATGGCCAGATTGACCTCGTTGGTGATCTGCAGGGACTTCACCGCGCGGATCGGACCGAAGGCGCGGACCACGTTCCTGACGTACTGAAGCCAGGCCTTGATGTCTCCGTCCTGCTTCGGTTTCGGGTGGTACCGGACCTGGAGTTCAACCCCGAACCCGAGGCGTCCGTAGTGCCGGGCCATCTTCTGGAACCTGCGGATCCCCGACCAGCCGTCGGACATGAAGAGCCTGTTCAGCCGGACCGAGAAGTCGCGGCTTCCGGCCAGCTTCCTCAGCGCCTGGTCGCGCTTCCTCCAGTTCTCCGGAACCAGCGGAGTGGCCTGCCCCGTCCCGATCTCCCCGGCAAGCCGCGGGCCGATCCCGAAGTGGATCCGGGAGCCGGGCTCGGGAAGGTCGTCCGCGTAGCTCTGCTGGCAGAGAGGATCCGGAAACTCGGGGGCAGGGGTCTCGGACGGCGGGACCTTTCCGCCGACGTCCCACGGGATGGCATAGGCGGCCCCGGCGCAGGTCAGCAGCACCGCAGTAGCGCTGAGAAAAACCACTCCCGTCCTGGCAATTCTCCGGATCATCACCCCTTCAACACCGACGGCGGCCCCAAGCTCCGGCCCCGACAGAACCGGTTCCGTTACGCCGTCAACATAGTCACCGCTCAAGCGACAAAGTGACGACCAGCGAGCCTGCGAACATGGGTTCGTGCCTGTCGCCTCGATCCTCCACGCCGACCTCGACGCGTTCTACGCCTCGGTGGAGCAACGAGATGATCCCTCCCTGAGCGGCAGGCCGGTGATTGTCGGCACTGGCGTGGTGCTGGCCGCCAGTTACGAAGCAAAGGCCCGGGGCATCTACACGACCATGAACGGCCGCGACGCACATCGGATCTGCCCCGAGGCGGTCGTCGTTGCGCCCCGGATGGACGCCTATTCGAAGGCGAGCAAGGCGGTCTACGAAATATTCAATGACACGGCACCCGTGGTCGAGGGCATCTCGATCGACGAGGCCTTCCTCGATGTGACCGGGATGGAGCACATCGCCGGCACACCAGTCGAAATTGCAGCCGCGCTGAGGCAACGAGTGCTGGCGGAAGCCGGGCTGCCGATTTCAGTTGGCGTGGCCCGGACCAAGTTCCTCGCCAAGGTGGCAAGCGGCGCCTCCAAGCCGGACGGCCTGCTTGTGGTGGAGCCCGACCGCGAGCGGGCCTTCCTCCACCCTCTGCCGATCCAGGCTCTCTGGGGCGTCGGCAAGGTAACCACGGCGAGACTCAACGGGATCGGGATCCGAACGGTCGGGGAGGTTGCGCGAACCAGCCAGGTCAGACTGGCCGCCGAAGTCGGCGAATCGTCGGCCCGGCATCTGCTCGACCTGGCCAACGGCCGGGACCCGCGCCCGGTCGAACCCCGGGAGCGACGTAAGTCGATCGGAGCCCAGAGCGCATTTCCCCGGGGCTCGCGCGATCCCGCCCAGGTCGAATCCCTGGCCTCCGCCCTGGTCGACCGCACAGCCAGAAGGCTCCGCGAAGCCGGAAGGGCCTGCCGGACCGTTTCGATCGGGCTTCGTTTCGGCGACTTCTCCCGGGCGAGTCGTGCCCGCACGCTTCCTTTCCCGACCGACGAGACCGAGACCATCCTCACAGCGGTCAGGGAGCTGTTCGATGCGTCGGCCGGGGAGATCGCCGAAAAGGACCTGACGCTGATCGGGATCTCCCTCGGCAACCTCGAGGGCGCCGACACGGTGCAAATGGGCCTCCCTCTCGCCGAAGACGGACAGAATGCGAGAGCTGACAGCTCGGCCCTCGATCAGGCGGTCGATGACGTTCGCGCCAGATTCGGGGAGGACGTGATCAAGCGCGCCTCGATGATCGACGCGGACCAGGGAGTCCCGGTCCCGACGCTTCCCGACTAGCGCCTGACCCGGATCCAGGTCCGCGCCACCCGCCGGTTGCCGGCCCGGTCGGTGGCGGTGGCGGTATAGATGACCCGGTTACCGCGCCGTTTCCAGCGGATTCCGCAACTGAGGACGCCGGAGGTGCGGTCGCGCGGGACGCAACGGGCCCGCTGTATCCGGCGGTAGGTGGCACCCCGCCGGACTCCGCGGATCCGGACCACCGGGGCAGTCCGGTCGATGTTGATTCCGCCGACCTTCGCGGTGGCCTTGCCGCCGTCGAAGGCGACGATGGTCTTCTTCACATGCAGCTTTTTCCCGTCCCGGGTCAGGCGCCTGGGGTACGGGCAGTCTTCGGTCAGGCCGGAACCGCGGGTGGTGCAGTGGAAGACGATGGTGACCGGTTTCCGGTACCAGCCGAACCTGTTCCGGCCCTTGGTGGTGATCTTCGCGGTCAGGGTCGGGTCGGAGCGCTGCTTCAGGTCCGAAGAAGCCTCGAAATCGGCGTCACCCGGATACTCGGCGAGCACCTGTCGCGTGGCGCCATGAGGCACTTCGCGGTTCAGGACGGCTATCCCGTCCTCGATCGGGGCGGAACCCACCTCGCTTCCGTCGACCGAGAAGATCACCTGGCCCGTCGGCTCCGGCAATCCGCTGCCCGATGCCTCGACCCGGGCGGTAAGCGTGCCGGGCGCCAGATAGAGACCGGTATTGGAGGTGGCCCCCTTCAGCGTGACGGCCTGGGCCTTCTCGCCGACCCGGTTGTGGAAGTGGACCATCATCAGTCCCTTGCCGCCGTCCTGCTCCCAGGAATCGACGTTCCTGGTCACTGTGAGCTCCTTGCCGGGCTGGTCCTCGACCAGTGGTCCGTCACCGTTTTCGTCGGTGACCGTCAGGCCCGGCTCGTAGAGGTTTGCGGTGAGAGGATCGGTCAGGTCTCCGGATTCGGGGTCCACTCCGATCATGTCGATCGCCTGGTCGGAGAAGTAGGAATAGGTCTCAACCCCGTAATCGATCCGCGGGTTCCCGGCGTCGACGCCGTAGCCGGCCAGAGCATCGAGTGAGACCGGCAGGACCATCACGTCGCTGTCATAAAGGGCCGTGTCTGTGTCACCGAAGCGCCCGTTGACCAGCTGGGTGTTGACCACCCTGTGCCCGGACGGCTTCGACGGGTCGTACAGCACCGACACATAGAGGTCGTCGTCACCGAGCCGCGAGTTGTAGACGAAGAGGTCGGGGGTGCCGTCGCGATCGACGTCGAGATCGAACTGGATCACTCCCTTGTCCGAGGGAATCGCCCACGGAGCCTGGACCGCCACCGCGAAGTAGGCACGGGCGTTCGCCGGGTTGCTGACCAGTGGTGCGTCAGAGGTGTATCCGAGCTGCTTCAGAGCGGAATACTTCTCCTCGGGCAGATTCCAGCAGGCACTGTCGAGCGGCGTCTGGCATTGCGGCAGATTCCAACAGCCACTCTCGGCCGACCCCTGGCATTCCGGATTGTCGCCACCGGTCGCCTGAAGTTCGAAGCCGGCCGCTATCGACTCGATGTCGTTGTCCGGATCGCCGTCGCCCTTGCCGTTGTCACCGCTCGAAGTTCCGACTCCGGTTCCGGAGAGCGTCAGACCCGCCGTCTGCTCCGGGTCCCCGGCGGTAGCAGCCGTGCGATGGATCTCCAGAGAGTCGGGCTGGCTCATGTTTGATGCCGGCCTCGGCGAGGCGTACACCGGCACCCGCAGGGAAATGCCGGGGCTGGTCGGCTCGAGCAGAACCCGACCGAAGGCCTCGGCCAGGGTCTCACGCGGGTAGCCGGTCGAGGCGAACCGGCCCGCCGTCGGGTCGACTGCCTTGGTCAGCTCGGAGGGATCGTCGATTTCGAGGCTCACGGTCAGACTCGCTGACTCGCCCGGATCGAGGCTGACCTGCTGCGGCGCGACCGTGAAGTCGGCGCCGGGCACGTCGTGGATCGAGTCGTAGGCGACGTCGTAGGTGACGGCCGAAGCAGACCGGTTCTCCACCGTCACCTCGCGACTGAGGTTGACCGGGGCGGTTGCAGCGACCGGCCCGAAGGAGACGCTGACCGCGCCGCCTTCGGGGTCATAGGCAAGGACCTTGTTCGCCGTTGCGTCCTCCGCATCGATGCGTCCGGAGCCCACCCGCGGGGGGCCGTAGCGGTCGCTCGACGGATTGGCCGAGCCATCCACGTACAGATCGTGGCCGGCGGTATTCATGATGTCCGCCTTGACCTGAAGCGGAGACCAGTCCGGGTTCGCCTGGCGAACCAGCGCCGCCAGGCCGGCGACCATCGGGGAAGCCATCGAAGTGCCGGAAAAGGTCACCCCGTTGTCGCCGCTGCCGACCGCCGCCGAGAACACCGAGTTGCCCACCGCGGTCACATCCGGCTTGACGTTGCCGGTGGCGTGGATTCCGCGGGAGGTGAAGGACGAAACCTTGTCGTTGTCGTCGGGAAAGGTCTGGGTAACCGAGTTGACCTCGGTCCCGTCCACGGTCACGGGTGGGGGATCAGCCGGCAGGGTTTCGAGCGCGTCGCGAATCGCGTCGGCTCCCGACTTGGCCATCAGCACACCCGGGATCACGTCGTCCCCGTTGATCCCGGCCGAGAACGACTCGGAGTCGCTGCCGAAGATGAACCCGATCGCTCCCGCGGCGGCGAGGTTGTCCCCGCGGGTGATTGAACCGCATTCGGGAGAAGCGTCGTGCCACGCGACCAGGACCACCTTGCCGGTGAACGGGGTGCCCGCGTACGGGCTGCACGCGGTGTCATTCGACGGCGGCGCGGCAACCACGGGACCGCTCAGGTCGGGGTCGTTCTCCCAGTCGTACTTGACAGCCCTGGTGACCGCGTACTTGTCCTGATTTCCGTCGATCGTCACCTCGGCCCCGTCCTCGATCGACGCGGCATCAACGCCGCTGGCCACGCTGAGCACCCTCGAGGCATCGCCCGGCGAGCCGCTGACATCCGTGTGGTCACCGGCGTTGCCGGCCGCGGCGACGACGGTCACGCCCATCTGGGCGGCCGCGTTGGACGCCACCGAATCGCCATCCTGGACCGAGCCGTAATCGGAGCCGAGGGAAAGGTTGATCACGTCAACGTGGTCGCTCGGATCGCCGTCGTCGTTTGGGTCGACGGCCCGGTCAATCGCCTCGGTCACGACGTTGGTGCTGCCGTCGCAGCCGAAGACCTTGATCGCGTAGATATCTGCCTCGGGAGCCATCCCGGGGCCGATCCGCATCGCGCCGAAATCGGTCGAGTTGTCGTATGCGCCGGTGTAGGTCGTCCCGTCGCCATTCACGCCGTAGCCGGCGGCCGACCCGGCCACATGCGATCCGTGGCCGCCACAGTCGAGCGGATTCGGATCCGGGTGAGGCACCGGCTGATAGGTGTCGGAATCCGGGTCGGGGTCATAGCCGTCCCCGACCAGATCGACACCTCCGGTCACCTTGGAGTTGGGGAAGAGAAGCGGATCGGCCGGCTGGTTCTCGTCGGCCTGGGCGTTTTCGAAGGCGGTTTCCGTTCCGGGGCCGCCGAAGTCGGAATGCGTGTAATCGACCCCCGTGTCAATCACCGCGATCGTCTTGCCCTGGCCGAGGAATCCGGTCGCCTGCCAGGCAGCCGGCGCGGACTGGAAGGGAACCGCATAGGCATTTTCGGGATGCTTCGGCACGACCGGATACACCGCAGACACGCCGGGAATGTCCTCGAGCTGGCTCATGTCGGAAGAACCGGCTTCAACGCCGAGGCCGGCGAGCACGCTGTGGGTCCGGTAGATCACGTCGGCGTCCGGCGGCAGATCCCCAATCACTTTGTTCTGCGCCCGGGCAGTCTCCGATTTCTGGTTTCGGGCAGCCGCACGGGCACGGACCAGGCCTTCATCCCGGTTGCTTCGGAATACCCGGACGGTCGACGGTTCGTCGAGCTTCAGCAGGTAGGTCTGCGGCAGCTGATGGTCTGCGGCAACACGGGCCGCCGAAGCGCCCTGGCCGGTTGCGAGCGCAAACGCTGCCAGGACTGTGAAAGTCCCGGAGACGAGTGCTGCTGCACCCCACCTGCTGCTTTTCATGCCGCCCGACCCCTTGCTTGTTGAGATGCCTCGCCGGTCCGTCTGTCCCACCCGGACCGCCGTGAGTCTAAACCCAGACCCGGGCCGAAAGTGGCGGTGACGGTCGCGTGGCTTCAGCCCCGTGAGGTCGCTGACCGGGCATCCGATCGGTCACAATCACGCCGTGCCTTACCTCCACGACTGGAGTCCGGCCCTGCGTCGGAGCCTCCCCCATCTGCGACTCGGCTCGGGTCCGACTCCGGTGAGAAGGCTGGCCGGCCTTGAATCGGGGGCCGGGGAGATCTGGCTCAAGGACGAGAGCGGCTTTGGCGAGGGAGGCTGGGGCGGCAACAAGGTCCGCAAGCTCGAGTGGCTGCTTCCGGACGTGAAGCGACGGGGCCGGAAGACCATCCTCACCTTCGGGGGCCTTGGGACCAACTGGGGCCTGGCGACCGCTCTCTACGGCAGGGAACAGGGAATCCACACCGCCCTAGCCCTGATCGACCAGCCCCGCGACGCGCATGTGGAGGCACAGCTGAAGCGGTTGGAAGATTCAGGAGCCACTCTGCATTTCACGCGGACCAAAAACCGCACGATCGCGCTGGCTCCCTGGCTGATCGCACGGCATTCCAGCGGGCTCAGGCCACCGTACATCCTTCCTTCCGGCGGATCGTCGCCGCTCGGCTCGCTTGGCTACGTGGAGACGGCATTCGAGATCGCCGCCCAGGTCGAGGCGGGAGACCTGCCGGCGCCCGGCATCGTGGTGGTCCCGACCGGTTCCGGAGGCACGGCCGCCGGCCTCGCACTCGGATTCGGTCTGGCCGGCCTTCCGACCCGGGTGATCGGGGTCATCGTCACCGAGCACCTGCGCCTCGATGACCGGGCGATCGCCAGGCTGGCCGGCAAGAGTGCGGCGCTGCTGAGAAAACGCGGGGCGTCGTTCAGGGAGCCCGAGCTCAATCTGGAGATGACGATCGACTGGATGGGCGAAACATACGGCGCCCCTACTCCCGAGTCGGAGCGGGCGATCGAACTGACCCGAGCCGAGGGCCTCGAACTCGACCCGGTCTACACGGCGAAGGCGATGGCCGCCCTTCTCGACAAATCAAGAGCCGGCGACTTCGACGCTCGCCCGGTTCTCTTCCTGAATACCAACGGGCCTCGCTAGCGGGACCCGCCCGGCCCTTACCCGAAGAGGGTGAGGTCCGGTTCTCGTTCTCCCCGGAGGACGGCGAGATCTACTTCCACGCAGGCTATGTCGCGGCCTTCGGCCAGGGTTCTGGCCTGCGGTTTGATCGACTGGGCGGCGAGAACGCCGCGGCAGTCGGCCATGGTCGGCTCGTTGTGGATCCGCTCCAGGTAGCGGGTGATCTGCTCGACCGCCTCGATCGTCCCGACCCGCTTGATCTCGACCGCCACCCATCGCTCATCCGGGTCCTTGCACATCAGGTCCACCGGGCCGATGTCCGTGAACCACTCCCGCTTGACCAGCCTGAGGCCTTCGCCGCACCAATGCGGCTGTTCGGCCAGCAACTCCTGAAGGTGCGCCTCCACCCCATCCCGTTCCAGCGCTGCCGCTTCGCCCATGTCATGGGTGACGTCGGAGAGCACTTCGGCGATCTTGATCTCGACCCGGTCCTCGGTCGCCCCCGCGTGCTTGGTCACGACGATCCTGGCCGGTTCCTCACCTTCGGCTGCGAGCTCCTCGATCGTGGTCGGCGGGGTCATCCAGTTCTGTGGCTTGTAGCCGCCGGTGTCGGCGTGGATCATCACCGAGCCGTCCGACTTGATCATGACCAGACGGAGTGCCTCCGGCAGGAAAGTCTCCAGCCGCCCGGTGTAACGGGCCTCGCAGCGGGCAACGATCAGACGCATCGCGAGAAGCCTAGCCTCAGGGCAGGCGCCAGTCGATCGGCTCGGCACCCTGCTCGACCAGCAGCTGGTTGGCGCGGCTGAAGGGACGCGAGCCGAAGAAGCCGTTGTGGGCGGCCATCGGGCTCGGATGGGCAGATTCGATTCGCGGCACCTGACCGAGCAGGGGCGCGAGGTTCCGGGCGTTACGGCCCCAGAGGATCGCGACCATCGGCCCGCCACGTGCTGCCAATGCCGTGATCGCCTGTTCGGTGACCGCCTCCCAGCCCTTGCCCTGATGGGCGTTGGGGCGACCGGGCTGGACCGAGAGCGAACGGTTCAGGAGCAGCACGCCGCGGTCGAACCAGGGCGAGAGATCACCGTTGGAAGGCGACGGGTAGCCGAGGTCGTCGCTGTATTCCCGGAAGATGTTGACCAGGCTCGGCGGCAGAGGTCTCACGTCCGGCGCGACTGAGAAACACAGGCCCACCGCGTGGCCGGGGGTCGGGTAGGGGTCCTGGCCGACGATCAATACCCGCACCCGATCGAGCGGCAAGGTGAAGGCCCGCAGAATGTTTTCCCCGGCCGGCAGGTACCCGCGCCCGGCGGCAGCTTCACCGCGCAGAAAGTCCCCCATATCCGAAATCTGCCCGGCCACCGGCTCAAGGGCCTCGGCCCAACCGGGGTCGATCACTTCTCTCAGGGGAGGCGCCGGCATCCGACCGAGCATAGGCGGAGAGGCGGTTGAATTGTCCGCGGTGACGCTGCTAGGTTGGAACAAAGGTGAACCGGGATCGGGGGATTCGATGTCAGGCATGGTTTTGGCGCGAAGTGAAGGTCGGACCAGGCGGTTGATCGGGGTAGCGGCGGCTCTCGGGTTTGCCTTTCTCCTGTGGGCGTCAGGAGCAAGAGCAGCGACTGTGAGCTTCTATGCCGCACCGACCCCTTCGGGGGCGGCCGACTGCTCCACACCCTCGGATGCCTGTTCGATCATTGACGCCGTCACGGCCGCCAACGGGGCGTCGGTCTCCGATCAGGTGGACCTTCTGCTCGACAAGGGCGTCTACCAGCTTGCGACCGCCAACCCTACGGCTCTGGTGGTTACCTTCGCCGGCCCGGGCCTCACTATCGAAGGCCGCAACGGCACCCCCACCCTGAACGGCACCAACACGCAGCGGATCATGTCGATCGATGCGGCATCGACCGTCGCCATCGACGGGATCGAGTTCGAACATGGCCAGAGCACCGGCCCGGGAGGGGCGATCCAGAATGGCGGAACGCTCTCGATCGAAAACTCGAATTTCGCTTCCAATACCGCTGCGAACGGGGGCGCCATTGCGAGCAACGCGGGGTCGACGCTCATGGTTTCCGATACGAGTTTCTTGCAGAACGCCACGACCGGCATCGGCGGTGGGGCGGTCATTTCCTACAGCACGACGACAATCGAGCGTTCAGCAATCTTCAACAGCACCGCGCCAATCAACGGTGGAGGACTGAATGTTCAGCCCGGAGGCAGTCTGACCCTCGCCAACTCGACGGTGGCGAACAACGTCTCGGGCAGTCTCGGCGGTGGCATCTCCAACCTCGGGGACCTCAAGGTCTACGGCTCGACGGTCATCAACAACAGGGGTTCTGACGGATCGGCGATTGCGACCGGAAGCCCGAATGTGACCCTGGCGGCCAGTCTGCTCACTTCATCGTCACCCAACGGCTCCTGCAATGGAGCAACTCCAACTGACGCCGGATACAACATCGACGACGACGGCACCTGCATCTCTCCCACCATGCCCGGAACGGGAAGCCACGCCGGCACCACCGCCTACGGCTCCTCCACCTACGGGGAAGTGCTCGATTCCTATCTCGCCGATGTGGCTGCCTTCAACGGGGGCCAGAGCAGGACCTTCGCGCTGCTGAACAGCCCGGATCCGGCAACCGACCTGGCCAACCCGGCGCTGGCCGTGGTTCCGACCGATTACGACTTCCCCACCCCGGTCAGCGGGGAGTCCAACGCCTGCTCCCTGGCCGACCAGCGGGGCGTATTGCCTGCCGCGGGAATCGCCTGTGACATGGGCGCCTATCTGCTCCAGCAGACCGAGATCGAATTGACGGCCTCGGCGAGCAGCGTCGAGCAGAACCAGCCGGTGACCTACACCGCGACGATCACGCCGGCGCCCGACGGCGGCACCGTCTCCTTCGACGATGGTGCGGGAAACCCAGCCACCGTCAACTGCCCCGCGGAGTACCTCGCGAACGGGGCCGCAACGTGCACGGTCTCGTACCCGGATCCGGGCACCTACCCGGTCACCGCGTCCTACACCGGCGACGGGGACCGGAACAACTTCACCGCCTCGCAGTCGGTCGTTCCGACCAACGTGACGACCGAGGTGACCCCCACCCCGCCGCCGGTTGTCGACCGTCCGCTGCGCCTGCTCGGAGCGATCAAGTTCCCGAAGAACGGATACAACAAGATCAGGGTGAAGATCCCGGCCGCCGGTCAGGTGGAGTTGATCGGCTACAAGAGAGTGAAGGGTTCCAGCGCCCACTTCGATCAGGCCGGGACCTATCTGATCAAGGCCGTCCCGAAGGGCCCGCTGCTGCGCAAGTTGAACCGTCGGGGGAGCGGCCGGGCCCTGGTCAAGATCAAGTACACCCCTGACGAGGGAAGAATGATCGCGAAGAGCGTCGTCTACCCGTTCGTGAAGAAGATCCAGGTCAGCCGACGAACCTGATCGGCCCGATGCCCGGAGGAGGCTCCTTGCGGGAGAAGTCGAAGACCAGGTCGGGGTTGTTCAACACTTCATCTCCAACCTTGGGGGTCTCGCCCGGACCGTAATGCCTGCCATCGAGCGGCCAGTCGTATCCCTCCAGCTCGTCCGAGCCGATTCCGAGGATCTCGCCGGTCTGCTCACGATGGTCGAGGATCGCTTCGAGGCCGTAGCGCTGGACGGGACAGACCTTCATGCAGACGGCGCAGCCGCTGGCCTGGGCGACGACCGGCAGGCAGCGAACCGTGTTCAGCTTCGACTTGACGACTCCCCGGTAGGGCCTGCGGGTCTGGGGGATCGCCCCGACCGGACAGTTCCGGACGCAGGCCTTGCATTCATCACAGACCTTGTGCAGGCCGTAGTCGACGGGACTGTCATGAGTCAACGGGGCGTCGGTAGTCAACAGCAGGATGCGGCATCTGGAGCCGGCCTCCGGGGTGAGAAGCTGACCGTTCAGCCCCAGTTGCCCCAGCCCGGATGCCACCCCGTAGTGAATCGTGATCGCGTCACCGGGGAAGCCCTGAGGCGCCGCGTCGAATCCCATTCGTTTGAGGAACTCTGCCAGCTGGGCTGCCCTGGTCATCCCTTCGGAGTAGCCGTACATGGCCGACTTCTCGGCCTCGTCACTGGGGATCATCTGGGTCAATTCCCAGTCCTGCTCGACCAGACAGACCACCACGTTCGGCAGCTGTTTCGCATCAGACTCGGGGAAGGTGTACTTCGGATCGTTCGGCGCTATGCCGATCCGGCTCAGTCCGATGCGTTCGGCCTCCAGGCGGAGGATCGAGGTCATCTCGGCAGCGCTCGCGGGGCTCCGGTTCGGGCTGGGACGAAAGCGGGTCGCTCGACGGATCCGGTGGACTCCCCTGGCCAGCCTGGTGAAGGTCGACTGGAGAAAGCCCCTGCCGTGGGCGACGATGAACTCGCTTGCCTCCGGGTGAACGCTGAAGAACTCGTGCAGCGGCTCCTCCCTCGCGATCCGCTCTTCTTCAACCGGATCGCGAAGTTCGCCCGGGGAGGTGAGCAGATCCTCCGGGATCTCCCGCTCGAAGGGATCCCACGGCGGAGGCACGGGCGGAGCACCGCTGCGATCGGGCAGGAACCTCAGGACGGTCAGGATTTTCACCTGATACCTGCGACGAAGGCGGCGGCCCAGGCTCATTGATTCAAGCTAACCCACCCCTTTGTGGTTTACAAGCGGCGCATTGTTCCGGAGCTCATGTTCCTTCAAAGCGAGCGCAGATCCCGTGACACGGACGAAAACCTCTTGTAGTTTGATCAACAGGTGGAACCCGTCCTCTGGCACATAACGATTTCGCATTTCAACGAGAAGGTGCGATGGGCGCTGGAGTTCAAGGAGATTTCCTATCGGGCCCGGGCACCGTTGCCCGGCATGCATATGGCGGTGGCCCTATTTCTGACCCGGGGCCGGCAGTACACCTTCCCGGTGATCGATTTCGGTGATGAGCGCGTCGGCGGGTCGACCGCGATCATCGAGGCCCTCGACCAGCGCTACCCGGCACGGCCGCTGGTGCCCGAACCGGGGAAAGACCGGGACCGGGCGCTCGCATTGTCGGCCTGGTTCGACGATGAACTCGGGCCCTACGTGAGGCAGTACGTGTTTCACGAGTTGATCCTTGACCCGGAATGCTTCGAAGAGGTTTTCTCCCAGGCGGCTCCCGGCCCGTTTCGGAAGATCGGACCCGGCGGCGAGAAGGTAATTCGTACGATCGTCGGCAGTCGCTACGGAGCAATGAGCGGAGAAGGAGCTGTCGAAGCACGGGCAAGAGTCCTCGCCGGGTTCGATCGTCTCGAATCGGAACTCGGTGATGGCGACTACCTGGTCGGCGACCGCTTTGGCGTCGCGGACATCTCCGCAGCCTCGCTCCTTTACCCGATCGTGGGCCCGCCAGAGTCGTTTACGACTTTCGACAGGATGCCCGAACCGGTTGAGCACCTTCGCCACGAGTTGAGCGATCGTCGCGGCTTCAAATGGGTCGAGGAAATGTTCCGTCGACACCGCCGACCAGCCGCGGCCTGACTTTCCGAAGAGGGGTGAGCGACGGGGATCGAACCCGCGACCGCCTGGACCACAAGCCCAGACGGCTGGCTTGATATCTCCGAAAACATGCCTATTTGCAGGAGTTTTATGCCTGTCCTACCCGCCGATTCGAATGCAATATTCGTCGATTCCGGGGGATGCCCCGGGGTTCCGGGCACTGTTCGGCAGGAGTGCCTGAAATTGCCGCCTGATCTCGAACCGCGGGGTCAAGCGGCTGTGGCGAGTGGCGGTGCTGAGGCCGATCCGCCGCCTCCGACGACCAATGCTTCGATCGTCTCTTCGAGCGTTGCTGCTGACCGTTGAAAGCTGGCAGTCAAGGTGTCCGCGACGTCCATTGCCTCTTCGGAGCGATGACCGTAAAGCCTCATGATCGTGTCGAACCTCTCTACAAGCCACTCGATACTCCGCGGTTCTCCGATCACGTAGAGCATTCCTATCGGGCTACCCATATCTTCTATTTCGGCAGGGGAGCGAGAGCGGTCCGCCAACGCCAGCACGATCTTCGCGCGCTTCTTGGTTCCCAGGATCGTGAGGCGATTGTCAGCAATCAGCGTCGAGAGCGCGGCCTGCATCTCGGCTTTCTCGTACCCGCCATGCGCAGCTGCCACCGCCATGTCGGCATCTACTTGCGCCGCCCCGACCATCCCAGAGATGAAGAAGCCGGCGACATTGACCATGACGAAGATCAATAGTCCGATCCAACCCAGCTGGACGATGGAGATCCCCAGGGCGACGAACTCGAATAGAGAAAGCGCCGCCCCAACGGGTGTCGACCATCCGAGCTTCTTCGCCCGCGTCCAAAGCAAAGCCAGCGAGGCGACAAGAGTGACTATTGAGAACGCGGTAAGCACGACTCCCATCGTGCCACTCGGTCCGGATTATCCGTCATCCGAAGCCCCTGGTGTAGTAGAGCCAAGCGATGCGTGACACGGATCGAAAACTGCTTTGGGGAAAAGCTGCGGGACGATGTTCGATATGTGAATCACCGCTCTCGCAGAGTCCCACCGCCGAAGGCGACCCGGAGATCGTCATCGGCGACGAAGCCCACATCGTGGGCGCCAGACCGGGAGCAGCCCGATATCGCCTCTTGCCGGATCCTGAGCGAGATGGGTACTCAAACAGGATTCTGCTCTGTCCGAACGATCATCGGACGATCGACCGACAGCCGGAATCATGGCCCGAGGATCGCCTTGTCCAAGTCAAGCAGCAGCACGAGCAAGAGATGCATAAGCGCACGGGCCACGCGGACGTCACCGAGCCATTCAAGGTAGCTCAGCCTGAACCGTTCGAGATGCCGCCGCTGTACTCGGGCAAAGCAGTCGCCAACGTCATAGGCGGCGCCGGTCTACATCACCTCGAGTACGACGAACCGAAGAACACCGACCAGCGGGATGCCACCAGATCCTTCATTACCGCCGCGTCGGATTGGATGGACGTCTGGGACATGATCGGCACATATGGGCGATTTGATGTTGAGGAGAACATGGACCGCCTGAACTCGGATCTCCACGCTGTCGGTCTGGTCGCTTACGGAGCCCAGACCGATGTCAAGGTTGACTTCTGGGGCAGCGAAAGCCACATGCGACTCGCAGCTATATGGGTTCGACGGATGGACCTAGTCGCCGAAGAACAACGGACAGGGCAACAACCCACTCCCCCATCCGGCGACGGAGTTGTCCTGTAGCTCCTCCGTCGTTCAGCGAATCGACACGAATCCACCTTCAGGCATCGATATGAGTCTCTGCGGCGCGGTGAATCACACCAGGAGAGATCGAAGCGCGCATGGAAACTCCTCAACTTCGCACTCGGCCCTTTGCCACAGGAGCTAGAAGTTCAAGGACTGGGCGGCCCCAGCATGCCGCAGTCCGTGTTGCCGCTAGTCAGAAGAGCGCTTGTTCTTCCACGGGGGCGGCTCGTGGGTCTCTCTCAGCGAGCGATGAGGGCCATCTACCAGAACTTGGCGTTCTCGCTTGGAGTGCTCGCGATCGCCGTCGGACTCACGATCGCGCAGATCCTCAACCCGGCTACGGGTGCACTCCTTCACGAACTCTCCTCAATCCCCGTGATTGCCAATTCGGCTCGACTCATAGGACTCCACGAGCGGACCTCACCGCCTGGCACCGGCAAATAGCAACGAACCGAATCTGGTGGCCTCGGCAAGCGTCAGGCAGTACGAACCACGAGCACGTCAGCAGCCCTCTCCGTCAGCCGACGCGAGCTAGTCCTCCTCGCGCTGGCTGTGCCCAACATCGGAGTCGAAACTTTCCTCTGGCAGGGTCGGCAGTCGTGCTCCCTTGAGCGCCAGCGCGTTGAGAGCGACGATGAAACTAGAACCCGACATAGATAGTGCCGCGATCTCGGGCCGCAACTCGAGGCCGAGCGAGGGTACGAAGACCCCAGCTGCGATCGGCAATGCCACTGCGTTGTAGCCGACCGCCCAGCCGAGGTTCTGGTGCATCTTCCGTAGAGTGGCTCGCCCGATCGTCAGCGCAGTCGGCACGTCAAGCGGGTCGGAGCGCATCAGGACGACATCGGCGGTTTCGATCGCAACATCCGTACCAGCACCAATCGCTATGCCAAGGTCGGCCTGCGCGAGCGCCGGCGCGTCGTTGACGCCGTCACCGACCATGGCGACTCTATGTCCGTCTACTTGTAGCGCCGCGATCTCGGCCGCCTTGTCCTTCGGCAAGACCTCGGCAACGACTTTGTCGATGCCGAGCTGTTCGGCGATGCGAGCCGCTGTCGCCTGGTTGTCGCCGGTCAGCATCACAACTTCAACGCCGGCCTCATGGAGAGCGTCGATCGCGGCCACCGACGTCTCCCGCGGGGCATCAGCGATCCCGAACAACCCGACTGCCTGACCATCCAGCGCGACGAGCACCGCGGTGCGACCGCCGTTGGCAAGTTCGTCTCGTTTGGCCGCCAGGGAGCCCAGCTCAACTCCGCGGCTTTCCATCAGGCGCCGATTGCCGACCGCGACGGTGCGTCCATCGACTGTCGCGACGGCGCCGTGGCCGGGCACGTTCTCAAACCCGTTGGTTTCGAGGCGGGCAGCGGATTCAGAGTCTGCGTGTTGAACGATCGCCTGCGCTAGAGGATGTTCGGACGAGCGTTCAACCGCGGCGACGAGACTCAGCAGCTCGGCTTGTTCGATCCCGTCAACTATGACATCGGTTACTTCGGGTTCGCCCTTGGTCAGCGTCCCCGTCTTGTCAAGGACTACGATCTCGATACCGGCCGAAGACTCCAGCGCGATCGCATTCTTGAAGAGGATCCCGCGCTTTGCTCCCAGACCACTTCCGACCATGATCGCGGTCGGCGTTGCCAGTCCGAGCGCGTCCGGGCACGTGATGACGACGACAGTTATCGCGAACAGGATCGCAGTCGAGGTCGGCTCGGAGGAAAAGATGGCCCAAGCGGCGAAGGTCGCGGCGCCACCGATCAAAGCGACGAAGACCAACCAGAAGGCTGCCCGGTCGGCGAGCTTTTGGCCGGGTGCCTTCGAGTTCTGCGCCTCCTGTACCAGCTTGACGATCTGCGCCAGAGCGGTATCGGCGCCTACCTTGGTCGCGCGAACCCGCAGGGTTCCATTGGCATTGATGGTGGCCCCGATCACCTCGGCCCCCGGATCCTTGTGCACGGGCAGGCTTTCGCCGGTCACCATCGACTCGTCGACTTCGCTCTCGCCCTCTTCGACGACTCCGTCGACGGCAATCTTCGCGCCGGGGCGGACCAGTAATAGATCGCCTGCCTGAACCTCGCTGGTCGGAATCTCGACGGGCTCTCCGTCTCGGACGACGACGGCCTGGGAAGGAGCGAGGTCGAGCAGAGTACGGATCGCGTCATTGGCACCCCCTCTGGCCCTCATCTCGAACCAGTGGCCGAGCAGGACGAACGCGGCAAGCACGGTCGCTGCCTCGTAGAAGACTTCACCACCGCCGGTCAGGGTGACAACCAGCGAATAGGTCCAACCGGCACCAACCGCGACAGCCACGAGGACCATCATGTCGAGGGTCCTTGCCCGGAGCGCCCGCACCGCGCCAGTGAAGAAAATCGAGCACGAATAGAAGATCACCGGCAGGCTGAGGACAAGGGTGAATACGTCCTCGCGGAGCCCGAATGGCACCGCTGCCTCGAAGCCGAAGACGTCCCGTCCAATCGGGGACCACAGCAAGATCGGGATCGAGAAAAGCGCCGCCACCAGGAAGCGATTGCGCATGTCGGTGACCATGGCCGCCATCGACATCTCACCATGACCACCGTGACCCATCACGTCGTGGGGGGTACCGCGCAGCTCCGATGCCTCGTGATCCGGCGAGTGTCCTGGCTCAAGCATCGGGTCGCAGACATGATCGGGAACCGATTGCCCAGCGCAGTGATAGCCACAGTCGGCTATCCACTGCGACAACTTCTCAACTGAGGTCAATTCCGGGTCGTAGATCACGGTTGCGGTCTGCGCGACCGGGTTCGCCTCGACCTCCACGACGCCTGGCCGACGGCCCAGGACCGCCTCCACCACGGATTTCTCCGATGCCCGCAGCATGCCATCCACCTCAAGGATTGCCGTGTGGGATTTGTCTGTCGACGCTACTTGACTCAATCCAGTCCTGCTCCCTAGAGAAAGATGAGACTGACGCTGCCGTTACCTACAGAGTGTAGGAGTCCGGAGGCGTCTCGTAAACAGTCCTCGCCATGGCCGGCGCCTCAGCCCTTGCCCTGGGCATCGGCGCAATGCCCACAGCACGATGTGGCGGCTGACTTCGCGTCGTAGCCGGCGTTGCGGACGGCCGCGATCACCGCGGCCTCATCGATGACGCTGCCCGTCACACGCATGCGTCCGGTCTCAGCGCTCACTTTAACTTCTTTCACGCCGGCCGTCGACAGGACTCCTTCCCGGATCGCAGCTTCGCAGTGGGAACAGCTCATGCCGTCGACTTCGTACTCGATGGACGTTGCCTCTGTGGAACTCATCTCTGTTTCCCTTCGCTCGGAGTCATGCGTCTAGATGCGGTCAACACGACGTTACCATACCCCCCAGGGGTATACAAAATTGGAAGGTGCGACCCCCTGACGCGGTAAACGGGGCCAACCTGCGCTGGAACCACCGACGGGAAACGCCAGCAAGCTGAGGAGGGAGCCCAGACCATCCGACTGACTGCTCCTTCATGGGCCGCTGCGCGCAACCAACGGCGCAGAGAAGCCCGCACCTTGACTACAGGTAGCCCATGGGATCTACGGCTACGCCGCTGGTGCGCACCTCGAAATGCAAATGCGCACCGAAGCTGTGCCCGGTATTGCCGACATAGCCGATCACGTCGCCCTGGCGAACGCTGGCGCCCGATGAAGTAGCGAAACCCGACTGGTGCGCATAGCAGGTGGAGAGGCCGCCACCGTGGTCCACGCAGGTGTAGTTGCCGTACCCTCCGCTTTCCGCCTCGGATTGCATCAGGATCACGGTCCCCGACGCTGCCGCTCGTATCGGTGTGCCTTCGGGAGCGGCGATGTCTATCCCTTCGTGCATGCTGCCCCAGCGCGATCCAAAGGGCGAGGTGAAGGTTCCATCAACCGGCCAGATGAAGCCTGAGGTGCTCGGCGTTGGCATCGGACCCGCCGGTAGTTCGGTGCCGGTCGTTGCCCCGGCGACCTCCTGCTCGATCTTCGCCCGGAGGTCGGAGGCAACTTCTTCGTACTTGTGGATACCGCTGCGCACGCTCTCCAGGGTCGTTTGACGTTCAGCGCGTGCTGAAACGAGGGCACCTTCCCTTGTCTCTAGCGTCGTACGGGTCGCCTCGAGACGGCTCGCTTCCGCGGCGATCCGATCACGAGCGGACTCAATCGTTGCCTTCGCATCACGCCGAATAGTCACCAGTTCTTTCGATTCGTCGCGCAACGTACGCACCCGCTCGGCCAGCGCCTCATCACTCCTCTGAATCTCCGCTACATACTGGGACACAGCGACCATGTCACCATAGTCCTTCGCCGCCAAGATGATCGACGCTATGTCGGGCTCTCCCGACATGTAGATCGAAACCAGGCGGTCGCGGAGGTTGTTCAACGCGCGCCGCAGCCGTCCTCGGAGAACTTTCAACTCGCCAACAGCGACTTTGAGCTGAGAAACGGCCTGATCGAGCTCTGCTTGCTTGGCCGCCAACTCTGCTTCGGCGGCGTCCTCCTGAGACCTCAAGTCAGCCACTTGGGATTCGAGTGCGGAGATCTCATTGCCCATCGACTCGATATCTCTGGTCAAGACCCCCTCCCGTTGGCGGGTGGTATCGATCTTCTCTTCGACCGCGTCCAGCTTCTCCTCGGCATTCTTTCCAAATGCGCTCCCAGCGAACGTACCGCTAATGACTAGAACAGCAAGGGCTAGGGCGAGAAAACGCCCCGCCGGGGTGAGGGGCGGATTTTCGATGAGGGAGAGTTTCACGATAGGACGCTGCCGCAGAAGCACGCGCAACTCCTACAGACAGTAGTAAAGAACGTGACGCCGCAAGCAATGCAATGCTCACGTGAAATCTCAGTTGCGAACCGGCCAGAATGCCAGCGCCAGACGCGATGTAGACTTGTGCCGTGGTCCGACTACCTGTCGTTCAGCTCCAAGGCGAGCTGCAGCTCGAAGTGATGAAGACCCTCTGGCGGCTCGACGCTCAAGTCGGCGTCGAGGATGTAAGAAGCAAGCTTCCTGCCGACAAGCAGGGGGCCTACACCACGATCCAGACGATCCTCAATCGCCTTGCCGAGCGCGGCTTGGTAAAGCGGAAGCGCCACGGCAAGAATGTCTTCTATCGAGCCGCTGTGTCCGAGGCCGACTACTACTCGCGTTCTCTCAAAGAAGCGCTCGCCCCCGCGTCCGACCACGCACGCCGAGCCGCACTCGCGCAGCTGGTAGGGGATCTGAACCCGGGCGAGCTGACCGAAATCGAGGAACTCGCGCGCGACGTTTCCGCACGGAGAGATCGATGACGGGCATGACCCTGGCCCTTGCTGTCGTCTTGGTCGCCGGGTCGGCTTTCTCTTACGCCCTCCCACGCACCAGCCTAGCCCCGATAACGGGGGCGGCCCTTTGGTTAGCGATCCTCTATCTGCGGGCCGTGCTCGTCTCGATCGCCGCCCTGACCATCGCCTTCTACGTGCCGACGACACCGCTCTTCGAAGTGCTGACTCGCTGGTGCGCACACGCGGCCCTCCCGTTCATCACGTCCCACCTTGGTCTCTCCGGACATGGGATCGGGGACGCAGCGATCATGCTCCCCGCGTTCGTCATCGCGATTTCCGCCGGTTGCGTAGTGCTCGCTGTCGCACGGACCACTCGGGCCATGCGTCGATGGCTCAAGCGCAGTTCGCTCGGAACCGGACCGGACGAAAGCGTGATTGTCGGCGGCGAGGAAGTCGTTGTTGCCGCTGCAGGTATCCGCAGCCCCAAGATCATCGTCTCGACCGGGGCTCTAGCTCGGCTCGACGAAGACGAGTTGGCGGCCAGCATCGCGCACGAACGCGGCCACATCACCCGACGGCATCCGTTCATCGTCCTGGCGGCCAACCTCGCCTATGCCGTGGCCCGTCCCATGCCGGGAACCAAGGACGCGTTCCAGCGCCTCAGGTTCTGTCTGGAGCGCGACGCCGATGAATACGCCGTGGATCGCACCCGCGACCCGATCGCTCTCGCCAGTGCGATCTGCAAGGCCGCGGTCGATTCGCCAACGCCCAATGTGGCTCTGGCGACGCTGGCCGGCTCGGGTGCCCCGGCCCGGCTCAGGCTGCTGCTCGATCGCCCTGCCACCCGCCCGAAGGCATGGGTGGAAATCGTCGGTCGTAGCCTCGTAGTAGTGACGGTCGCGAGCGTCCTGTTGGCTGTGGGAGCGACACCCACCCTCGCCAAGAACGGTCACGCGGCCCTACACGCGAGCCCTCCCGCCCACTCCTGCGACTAGCGCTGTCACCAACGACTTCGCGCTCGTGATCGCGGGTTCCGTCATCCCGCGATCTAGTTACTACAGGTCGTAGTATAGGCTTGCGCCAATGAGGACCGCTGAGGCAGCCAATATCGAACCCGACATTGCCGCCAAGCCGTTTCGGGCCTTGCTCCTGAACCCGCGCTTCCTCGGGTGCGCAATTCTTGGATCGTTGGCCGCTTTGGTGCTGGTCGGCTTGCCAACCGACATTCTGCCCAATCCCTGGTTCACTCGAATGACGCCAATCAGAGCTACCGACTATCTGTTCTGGGCCACGAGCGGCATCTTGACCGGCGCCCTGCTCGCAACCTATCTCCTCCCTGGCAGGCAGCGGAGCAGCGTCGCGACCACAAGCGCGGGGACCGGACTTCTGACCGTTTTTGCGGTCGGTTGCCCTATCTGCAACAAGTTGGTGGTTGCCCTCCTGGGCGTTTCGGGCGCACTCACCTTCTTCGCCCCGATCCAGCCACTGCTTGGAGCCGTCGCATTGGGCACCTCATTCGTCGCACTCAGAATTCGCCTGCGTGGGGCCGGCAACGCCTGTGCGATCGCGAGCCGAGAGCCCACCCCACGCATTCCACCGAGGAAAAAGGACGCTACGTAGCCCGCGTCAGCGGGACGACCCGATGGCCGGCGACAGATACATCCCGGCACTCCGCTTCCGTGCCCTAACAAGCAGCTACGACCGCATAGTTCGGGTGACCACCCGGGAGCGTCAATTCAAGGAGCGGCTCATCGAACGAGCCAGCCTGAGACACGGCGAGCGCGTGCTGGATCTAGGTTGCGGGACGGGGACGCTGGCACTCGCCGCCAAACAAGCCCAACCGGATACCACCGTGGTCGGCGTGGACGCGGACCCCGCCATCCTCGACCTGGCTCGAAGCAAAGCTGAGCACAACAGCGCCGACGTCGATTTCGTAGAAGGCATCTCCACTGAACTACCCTTCGATGACGGCTCCTTCGACCTTGTGCTCTCAACACTCTTTTTTCACCACCTGGCACCCGATGCCAAGCGCGCGACAGCCGCCGAGCTGGCGCGAATCCTCCTTCCGTCCGGACGCCTACACGTAGCAGACTGGGGACCACCCCAGGATCACCTGATGGCCTTCCTTTTTCTAGGCATTCGGCTGCTCGACGGTTTCGAGCCGACTCGCGGCAGCGTCGACGGCGATCTGCCGAAGATCTTCTCCAATGCCGGATTTACCGAGTACGCGCGTCGCGAACGACTACGCACCCCCTTCGGCAGCCTCGCTTTCTACTCGGGCTTTCGACAGCTCGGCTGACCTGCGCTGAAGCACACCCGACGACCCCGGACCTCAACACGGCTATACTACAGTCTGTAGGAGAAGATTTCTGGGTGCTTGAGAATCCCGGCCAGGACCGCTCGACACCCACGGCTGAGGTGTCACCTCGACTCCTACAGATTGTAGGAGTTGTGTTCTATACGGAGAAGATTGGAGCGATGGAAAACCTCGTACGCAAGCGTCGCTCCCCCTCTCTCTCCCGGACCGGGGGCAAGTGGGTCAGCCACTCCCCAGCCACTGTCTACTATCCCGGATTGGCAATTGGCATCGTCCTGGCGGTCATCATCCTCCACCGACTCGGAGTACTTTTGTGAAGTTTCGGCGCCGGCAACGAAACGAAGCGACACAGACAGCCCCTGAGCCTCTGGCTCGTAGATCCAAAGGGGGTTTAAGGGTCCAACTCGAGTTGCTCGATGCCGGCGCTCAGACCGAACAGATCATCGCAACGATCAGAGAGAGCTATGAGGTCGTACGTCATGGAAGCACGGTCGAGGTTCTGGTTGAAGACGTGCGCTTCCCAGATGAAGCCGTGGTGCGGTTGGCTTTGATGCTTGACGATGCCCACCCCGATTGGCAACGACTCGTGTCCTGGCCAAGAACGAAGCGATGAATCGAACCGCGCACCGGACCGTATTCGCCGGCTTCCCCTTCACAACAACAACTGGCGACTTGGACGTCTCTGGAAACGAAGGCGCTCACGATGGAAGCGTCGCTACCTAGCCCGTCATCAAGCGGATTTTCCGTTGGCCCACTTGAAGTTCATGCCTACGGGCTGGCGTACGTCGCGGCTGTCATCGTCGCTACATTCATCACCGTGCGCCGCTGGGAAGCATCTGGCGGCTCCCGCGAAACGGTCTACGACGTCGTCATGTGGGGGTTCCCAGCAGGTCTGATCGGCGGCCGCCTCTATTTCATCGTCACCAGTTGGAGCGAAGTACCTCAGCATTGGTGGGGTCCGTTCGCTGTCTGGCAAGGCGGTCTCGGAATATGGGGTGGCATCGCCGCCGGTACCGCCGTTGGCATCTGGCGCCTTCGGCGTGCTGGCGTCCCAGTGGCGGCTTTTATGGATGCCGCTGCTCCAGCGCTACTGGTGGCCCAGTCGATCGGCAGGATGGGCAACTACTTCAATCAGGAACTGTTCGGCGGGCCAACGAGCTTGCCTTGGGGCATCGAGATCTCGCCCGAACATCGCCCAGAAGGCTACGCCACGGACGTCACGTTCCACCCGACGTTCCTGTACGAGATCATCTGGAATCTGTGTCTCGCTGCTTTCTTGGTCTGGCTCGGAGGCCACCGCCGCATCCGGCCGCCAGGCCTTTTCGCCCTCTACGTCACTGGCTACTCGGCCTTCCGTGTCTTCGAGGAGCTACTGCGCATCGATCCGGCAAACCACATCTTCGGCCTGAGACTCAACTTCTTCGTTGCTGGCGTGCTCACGATCGTGGGTGCGACCTGGATCGCGCGCACCCAGGGATGGAGGCTGAACAGACGCATCCGCGACGCGCCCTAGCCTCGTTGCGCCGCCGTGATCGTACTTTTCTTCCCGACCGCTGTCCGCCAGCCTGTCAACGGCTGACGGACAGTGGCAGGGCCTTGGGCCTTGGGCCTCTGGCCCCCATAGGGGAACCTAGTGGTCCATGTGGTCCATCGAGTTCATCTCGTCGGAATCCATTGAATCACCCATCATGGGTCCGCTCGGTGCGCCTCCCGACGGCGAAGGCGCTCCGTACCAATCCATGCGCCACCGATTCATCTGGGCGATCTCCTTCGCCTGCGCGTCGATGATTGCCTGCGCCAGATCCTTGGTTTCTTGGTCCTGGCCCTCTTCTAGCTCCGCGTATGCCATCCGGATGGCTCCCTGATGGTGAGGGATCATCTGGTCGATGAACTCGCGGTCAAACGGGTTGGCATTCTCGAGTTCGGACATATCCATATCCATGCCCATCATCGAATCGCTCATATCCATGCTGCCGTTGTCGGTGTTCGAGCTAGATTCGGTGGCCATACGATCGTGAATCGAATTCAGAGTCTCGATCTCCGCGCTCTGAGTTTCCACGATGTTGTTTGCCATCTGGATGATCTCGGGATGTTCGCCGTTCTCCTTTGCCAGTTCGGCCATCTTGATTGCCGCCTCGTGGTGCGGAACCATCTGCGCGGCGAACGCGACGTCGACCTCCTCTCCGGAAGTATCGGAATCGCCTGATCCGCTGATCAGTACGTAGGCACCAACGGCCACCAGGATCACGACGATCCCTGCTGCCAGAGTCTTCTTTGTCATTTCTTTCTCCTTGAATCGAGTTTGGGCGCGGCTCGTAGCGCGCCGATCGGATTCGCGAGCGTTTTGACTCGCGAGGTCGATCTCAATTCCTGAAGACCTGCTGACACGACGGTCCTTCTCTTATTCGACTTCCGGGCTGAAACCGTGTAGCCCGCATCGACACAACGGGAAAGCTTGGAACCAGGGACGCCGTCCAAGGTGCCCATCGGCGGCTCCTGCGACGCAGGAGCCCGACCATGACGCCACAGGCCTGCATGATCGCCAAGCACACCGAAACCACCGCATGCGCGTTCATGGAATCGTCGTCCATCGCGTGTGCCGAGGGACCGCTGTGCAAAAGAACGATTGCCATCCCGACCAAGACAATGGCGAGACCCCCTGCTAGCGAGCCTTTGAACGCTTTCAGCAGACGCCGGCAGCTAATCATGTCGCCCACGACGATCCCGTGCGAAGACACCCGCTCCGACCTTCAAGCGAGGAAATGGCCTGCGGCGACCACAGATTTGGATGCCTCGGTTCAGCGCGCCCGTCTCCACTTGCGAAGGTACGGAACTGGATTGCTCACATCTCCACCTCGATACCAGCCAGGTCTAGTCCACATCTCGAAATGAAGGTGGCAGGCGCTCGATCGTCCGGTGGAACCGACCAGACCGATTCGCTGACCAGCCCGCACGGTCTGCCCAGCCCTCAACGATGTCTTGCGAAGCATGTGCATGTAGACGTAGTCGAACTTGGTCGTAGTGCCACGCACCACGACGTAATTGCCGGCCCCGGACGCCTGGTAGCTCACCCGCGTCACACGTCCGGACTGCGCCGCGACTATGGGTCGAGCGCATCGGGCCATGAGGTCCTGTCCTTGATGGCCTCTGCCAGCGCCGATGCCGTCACCCCAAGTGACTGCTCCCCTCACTGGAAAGGTGCCATTTGCCGGCGCCGATCCCGCCGGCTCTGGTGACTCTACGGCAAGTCCTCCAGATGAGGACGAGGAGGCTTCTGCTACTCCGATGGTGATGCTGAAGGCTCCCAAGATCATGGTCGTTGACGTAAGTAGGAACCGCCAGAACGGGGTACTGAATTTCATTTCGTCTCTCTTTCATCTGCCTTCGGGGTTAGCTGACGGGCTCGCGCTGAAAGAGTTCGCGCTACGCATTCCTGCGATTCGCCCCAGAGGCCTGGGCCTCAGTGGGTTCCCCGATCCGGTTGGACCAGATTCGGCTTGTTTGCAGATAACAATCTACCGACATTTACGACAGTCTGTAGGAGACCCCTTCTTTGGTCGTCCTACGGGGCGATCTCGGCAGGCTCTCGACCGGAACTTTCAGCAACGCCACCAGTTGCGGACCCAAGTTCCCAGACGCCCCTGGAGGTATCGGCCTTGAGCACGCCGTCTCTGATTAGGTTCACCCTGGCTTTAGAGAGCCTGGTGATCCAGCGGGGCATGCCGCTGGGGAGTCTTTCTCGGTCGAGTGCGCTCATTCGAGAAGCCAGCTCTGTCTGCACCACCCGGATGATCTCTGGCCGCCGGGCGCAGCCGCCGAGGCCTTGGAGCGCAGTGATTATCGGAGTCTCGTAGTCCTTGGTGTGGAGTTGACGGGGACGCACAGGTGGCTCGCCGGCCGAGGAGGTCCACTCCCCGTTGACGAGCGCAGCGAGCCTGGCTCGTTCTTCTTTGCTTCTGGCCATTCCGTGTGTGTAGACGCGGAGGGTGAAGGCCGGGTCGGTGTGTCCGAGTTGCCGCATGACTGAGTGCGGGTCTTCCCCGCAGGCGATCAGGACCGATGCGAAAGTGTGCCTGAGTTTGTGTGCGGTCAGCCCGCGCGGCAGTGGAACATGGCCTTGGGCTCCGAGTAGCTGGTCTGCTCGCTCGAACACCGGAAGCAGGACGCGGGAGCGGAGGTTGTCCTTGTCGCGGTTTCCTCCGGTGCCGCTCGGGAAGACGAGGTCATCGGGGTCGCTGCGGTAGGCGCGGGCCTTGTGGGCGGCGAGGGAGTCGCGGAGGACCGGCAGCATGGTGATCTCTCTGAGACCGGCCTGTGTTTTCGAGCGGCCGATGAAGATCCGGCCGTTGGCCAGGTCTACGTCTCGCCATTGAAGGTTGCAGAGTTCTCCCGCGCGGGGACCAGCGAGGACGAGCGAGGCGATGGCGGCGTGGCGCTCTCGGCACTGTGACGCGGCGGCGCAATCGAGTTCTCTGGCCGCGTCGAGTAGCGCTTCGATCTGGCTGGCGGTGTCGAGGTAGACCGGGGGCCGGCGTGGTTCCTTCAAGCGTCGGCGTCTCCCGACTGCGGGATTCTCGGCGATCAGCTTGTACTCGACGGCCATCGACAAGATCCATTGGAGATGGTTGATCGTCTTGTTGATTGACCCCGCCGAAAGCGGCCTCATGTCACGGCCGCTCTCTCCCTTCAGGGGTCGCCCTGCCTTGATCGCGTTGCGTCTGGCCTCGGATTCCTTGACCTTGTGGACCCGGTAGGCGTCGACAGCCTCAACGTCGATCTCGTCGAGCCGCCAATTGGCGAAGAACGGCAGCAGGTGGCTGAGCGTCCATTTCTCGTGGCTATAGGTGCCATCGGCGACCTGGCCTTCCCGTGCGGCCACCAATCCCCGGGCGAAGCGACCGAATAGCTCGGGACGCTTCGAGTCGGGCGCCGATGATTGCTTGTCGTCTTTTCTGGGTGGAGTCCAGATGCCGCGTCTGACGTCGGCCAGGATGTTCGCAAGCTCGTCTTCTGCCCGGTCCCTCGTCCAACCGTCGGCTTCGAATCCGAGGGTGAGGTATCGGCGTTTGCCGTACGCGAAGAACCGGATCGCGTAGCCGCGTCCACGCTTCCAGTTTCGCTCCAGCACTTGTCCTGTGGCACGAGCCACCTCTACCGTCCTTTCTGGCGGCGAGGCAGCGAACACGCGGGGGGCGTCTGGCGCTCCTCGACGCCACGTCCGGACGTAGATGCGGTGTGTCCGGACGGTTGCGTTTGGTTGCTTGACGACGTTAGCTCTGCTGCGCCTGGAAAGCCAGTCGAATCTGAGGTCGGGCTTGATTCGTGTTCATCGGCACCCATCGCACCTGTCCCGGCGACGTGGGGAGCCGAGTCGCTCTCCGACCTCGATGGGATCGAATCGGAGGCGGGGTCGTGGGCCGCTGCCTAGCCGACGGGCTCCAAGATGCTCGGCATGCTCGTAGACCCACTTTCGGTCGACTCCCCAGCTTTCGGCGATGGTCTTCGCGCTGACCAACCTCGCTGCCCCTTTCCGTTCGACCGGCTGGAGCAGTTCGGAGAGGCGGCGGGCGAGCATCTCGATCGACTCGGGAGAAAGCGAGACCTCCGGAGGGTTCTCTGATGGCTGCCAGACCATCGTCATGCCTCCAGGGCACGCTGCGCCTCGGCCTGGCCGGGTTCGGTGACATGCGCGATTCGGGCCTTGGCGACAGCAGCGAAGCTCGCGTCTTTCTCTATTCCGATGAAGGGTCGTCCTTCTAGAGCGGCAGCGATGCCGGTGGTGCCGGACCCGCAGAACGGATCGAGCAAGATTCCCTCTTCGGGGCAGGAGAGTCTGACGAGCCAGCGCATCACCTCGACCGGCTTCACGGTCGGGTGATGGTTCCTGACGGGCCTGGGCTCGCTGCCCGGTCGGCGGCCGGCCCGGGGAAACAGGTTGAGCTTGTGGATGGGCAGCGACTCGCAGCCGGCGTCGCGTTCTCTGCGCGATGCCTTCGAGCAGTAGAACACCCGATCAAGCGACAGACGGGTTCCGGCTCGACGCTCGAAGCCACCGGCCTCGACCTTCGAGACCGGGCAGTTGGTGCCGCAACGACGAGCACGGCATTCGGGCCGGTGGGAGAAAAGCACGTTGGCTGGATGGCGACCGTGAACCCGGCAGGAACCTACGTCCAGGGTGCCGACCCCACCCCAGCTGGCGGCCTCTTCGGCGGTCGTGTCGAGCGGACGCCGAGCCAAGACAATCGGCTCATAGGCCGGTTTGAGTGCGGTGGCCCGGTCGCGTGGGAGTCTTCTCGACTTCGGCATCCCGCTGGAGTACAGCCACATCAGCACGTCGCGGATCTCGAAGCCCGCGTCCTCGATGCCGGCGACGAGGCGGTGAAATGTTCGAGGCGATCCGAACGCGAGGAGATGAGCGCCAGGTCGCATCACCCGGTAGCAGGAGGTGCCCCATCGCTGGCACCAAAGCTCGAATCCTTCGCCGAGGCTCATTTCCCCACCTGTCCTGGATCTCGCCTGCTGGCGGATTGCCTGGGCATCCCATGTTTCGTCGCCTTGGCGAAAGAGGGCGATTGCGTATGGCGGATCGGTCACCACCGCGTCGATGCTCTCCGGATTCATGCGATTCATCGCTTCGACGCAGTCGCCGTAGATGACTTTGCTGGTCGGTGGGTTCATCGGTCGGCCTCCTTGGCGGTTTGGCGTCCGAGCCAGTTGACTGGCTCGCGGTGTCTTGGCCCGTTGAAGATCGGGGCGAACGGTCCCTGCTGGCGCAGGTCAGGACCGAGGCAAAAGAGCACGTCGACGTTGGGGTTCCGGGTCAGGTCGGGGTCGCTGGCAAGGAGCGTGATAGCGGTTGAGCGTCGGCGTTCGAGCCCTTCTCGTGGTGCCCCGGACAGCACGCAGATCACGGGCGGAAACGACGGATACAGCGAACGCCAAAGCGGCTCCCCTTGATCATCTTCTGCCCGGAAGAGATGGGCGTACGCGGCAAGCTCGGTGGTGAGGCGATCTGCCGATAGCGTCGCCCGGTCAACTTCGACGAAGCGTTGCTCGACCAGGACTCCGCTGCCTTCCAGACGGAGATAGGTCATGACCGCGTCGGCGCGCAGGACACGTCGGCGCCGGCCGCGGTTGTTGTCGAGAGGATGGACTACTTCGTGTCGCCAGGCGAGCGGACCGAACTCGTCTCCGTGCTCGTGCGCGGCTTCGGCGAACTGGATCATTGAGTCGTTGACGGCCAGGGTGTGCTCCTGGAGTTGGCCGGTGACCTGTTCGGGATCAAGCGTCGGCGGTACTTCCGAGGCAAGCCCGGAGTCCTTCGCGGCTCTGGCCCCGGTCTGGCTCAGAAACCAAAGGCGGCGGGGAAGGTCACCTGGCGATTGGACTCGTTCGATCAGGCCGGCCGCCCAAAGGTGAGCGAGCAACTGCTGCGCTCTGCGGGAGGATCGTCCGGGCAGGTGCAGCCGACGGACTTGCTCGGTGGTCAGCACCCGGTGCTGCCCCAGCGAGGCGAGGATCTCGGCGCTGATTCTCGGCAGACCGGAGCGAGGGCTCACCTACGGTCTCCTTCGACCCTGAGAGGAACGTAGCCAGCAGAGTCCGCCGGCTCGAGTTCGGCGGTGTCAGCGACCTGACCTGTTTTCCTGACGGCACGCAGCGCGTCGAGGATGCGGTCGTCCAGCGTCTCCAGATGGGCGAGCGCCTCGGTTGGTGTTCTGGTTTCGACGGCTCCCTGGATTGGCTTCGGGACCCCTGGACCGAACAGATCCTGGATGCTGATGCCGCCGAGAGCGAATGGTTCACTCGCATTGCCGCGATCAGTGACTTGAGCGATGAACCTGTATCTGGGAAGCCGCGTCAGCGCGGCCGGATCAGGTCGGCCTCCCCACTCCCTGGTGATGAGGTTGGCTGCCTTGGAGTTGAGTGCAGTCGCGATCAGGTGCGAGCGGTTCGTGGTGAGCGCCTGCAGCGTCGCGGAGGTGAGGCGTTCCGGGTTCTGGTTGAGCAGCACCGCCCGGATGCCGTACTTCGCGCTTTGTTCGAGCAACGCGGCGAGGTTGCCCGAGACGGCACCGTCATAGGTTTGGACCTCGTCGAGAAACACCCAGAACGGCCGACGCTCAGACGGTGGGACGTTGGCTCTGGTCTTGGCTGCGTGGAGGAGATCGAAGACGATGAGGTTGGCAAGCAGACGGTCCCGCGTACCGCCGGAGCCTGGACATGCAAGGACGATCTGACCGCGGTCCATCGCTTCCCTGATCCGGTAGCTGCTCCGGCTCGCTCCGAGCAAAGTCGTGACTGCGGCCGAGGCACGGAGCCGGTCGACCATGTTGGTCAGCGGCGTGATCGCTTCCTCGGCGAGCCGGGGAAATCGATCCATCCAAAAGCGCTGGGCGGCTCTCGGCATGAACGGCAGCGTTGCCTTCCGCCAAGTGGAGTCCGACAGCAACGTCGGGAGTTGGAAGATTGTCGGGCAAAGCTCGGCGGGCAGCGCCCGGGAGATCGCAGTGAGCGCCATCGCCGACTGCGCCGTCAGGTTGATCGCCCGGGTCGAGCGCTCCCCCCATTGAAGAGCCGAAGCGAACGCGTCGACCACCGCTTCGATCCTGCCTTCGGCCTCGCCTGCCTCGGGTCCGCCGAGTTCGAAGATGTTCCAGCCGGGCTGCTGCTCGCTCGCGCCCGGGCCGAGGTCTATCTCAACGATCCGGTCGCTCACGTTCGGGTCGGTGAGGTACGGCTTCATTCGCTCGATCGCGTCTTCGTGCGGATCGAGGAATAGACCACCCTGACCGGACCGCACGAGGTGGAGGAACTGGCAGATCGCAAGCTCGGTCTTGCCGAACCGGCTCCTTCCCGTCACGTACGTGAAGAAGGTGTCGGCGGTGCGGACGCCGGCAATCCGCTCCCCTTCTTCTGCCGAGGTTCGTCCGATCGGAATCAGGTCCGGTTCGTCTCCCAGGGCAGGTAGATCTGGGGGCGGCGAGAGCATCGCGCCGGAGCGAAGAACGTTCTCGTCTGAGAGGTAGATCGTTGGTGGTTTCAGGAAACCCGCGATCTCTCGGGCGGCGACGATGTTGCGCCGGGCGGGCCGGAAGAGGCCGGTGTTGACGCGCCGGTCGAAGCGCCTGCGACGGCCCGGAAGATCGGAGCCAAGGAACGCTAGACCAGGGATCGGGACACCGGAGGCTCTGAGCCAGTTTCTGTCGCCGAGAGATTCGAACGCGGCGAGCAGGTTCGTCATAGTTGCGCTCGCACGAACCCGGCTCTCGGCCCGGGTACGGATCAGGATCTGGGCTTCGAAGATCGCTCCGCCATCTCGGAGCTTGGCATCGAGGCCGCGGCCGAGCCCTCGTCGCTCGGCCAACGTCGCCGGGTCGCTTCGCCTCGGCTTCGAGTTCAACCCGAGACGCTCAGAGATCCCCACCTGGTCGATGCCGAGGCGACGCACCTGTCGGGCGAGGTGTCGTGTCAGCCTGGCCCGACGGTGACCGGCCGCGGGAAGTAGATCGATGTGGACGCTCGCATGCTCGCCGGGCTGAAGACCGGCCATCGCCGCCGCAAATGGTTGGAGCGGATCGGGGTCCAGCTCCAGGCGCGCCAAGGGCTCCACGCTCGGGCGGGCCAGCACCAACTCGGTCCGCATCGTCACCCCCGTACCGGCCTGCCGCGCGGGCCGCACTTCATCGGCCCGACGAATCTCGATTCCTTCGTAGGCCCGAAGGGTTGACCGGACCAGGTCCATCTGATCCTCGCGGGATTCGATCAGGTAGACGACCCTTCCCTCCGGGTCAGAGTCGAGGGTGAACCTGATCGCCGACGCTCTGCGGCACATCCAGCCACGCACGGCACGATCTGATCGCGAGAGTTGAGCAGCAGCCCGGAGAACGGTCTCGATGCTGACCTCGAACTCGTCGGCTGGCACCACCGCCACGGCCCGGCGGGAGCCGAGAGCGCGGCGGGTAGATAGGAAGCGTTGTGTAGCCAGCGCCGAGGCGAGACCGATAGATCCGATAGCGACCGGAGCCAGCGACTTGATGATCGAGAAAGCCTGGTCCGGCTCGACGTTCGAGAGTGCCCGCCACGCGGCAAGGCAGAGAGCACCCGCGAGGATGGAGAGCATCAGGGTCGGGTCGGACCGGCGACGATCAGATTTCATGGTCCGACCTCCCGGGGACGGAGAGATGTCGGCAAATCAAAGATTCGGGATTCCCCGTCCGGCCGCCATTTCTTGGGGGTTGCGGCTGGTGTGGGTGCGAAGGGACGGGCGAAGGGACAGCCGAAGCGGCAAACGAACCCGAGAGCGACCCAGTGGACGGTGTTGACGAGGTTCATCGGCGTCCCTTTCCGGCGAGAACCTCGATCCAGGTGGCTGGCCGATACGCGTAGAGGGAGGTGTTCTCCGGCATGCCCGGCGAGGCTGAGGTCTGCCACGAAATGTGGATGTGCGGGCCGCCCGTGCACGGCACGCAGTGCGCCGGATCGCCGTGCGAGGGATATCCGTTGTAGCCCGTGAATCTGAAGGGTGGATCGGCGCAGTCGGGCCTGACGCCTGAGGCCGCGCAGCCTGGGTTCCATCCGACCGCGCGGGCCAGACGCATCGTGTTGGCCCAGTTCCCGTCCTTCGGGGCCGCGTCGATCGCGGCCCCGACGGGATGCTCCCCATCTGGGGTGTGGCCAAGGCCGAAGCAGTCGGTTACTACCTGCCCGAATCGGCGGGCCAGGTATATGACGTCGGCGACGATCCGCGAGTCGCAGGACTCCGGCGTGCCGGGTGTTATGTCGGCGGGCAAAGCCTTCAGGCGTGCCGGTCCCGTGACCCTACGGGCACCACCGAGACCGCCCGAAGTCGCTGGCGCCCCGCAACCACCCGGCACCGATCCCGTCGCTGGAACCGCACCGGCCGGGTCGGAGGGCTTGGGGCTTCCGGCTCCGTGGAAGCCGTACTGGACGGCGCGGGCCATCACCTCGTCGGCGTAGGAGACGATCCCGTCGTCGCAAGCACCGTAGTAGCGGCAAGCAGCCTCACGGTAGGCGGCGAACGAACCTCCGGTCCTCGGCGCCCCCATCACGGGGCGAAGGATCCTCGCGCCGGTAAAGATCGAGTCGGCGAGACTGGTGATGCTGGCAGTCCCGTCGCCGTCGGCGTCTACGCCGTAGCGTTCCCAGAGGGTGGGCACCGACGGATCGGGGCTGCAGGCGCTGCCTCGGACCACGGCGATCTGCATCGCGCCGCCGCACCCGGAAGGGTTGATCTCGGCACAGGTTCCGTTGCCGCACTCCTGGTAGCCGATCGCGGCCAGGAAAGTCCAGTCGACATCGAACCGCTTGGCGGCCGCCCGGTAGAGCCGGAGCTTCCTCGGCGAGATCTCCTGCTTGGCAGTCTTGGTCGGAGCGGCCTGCGCGGCGCCACCTCCTCCGACGCAGCCGACGTCGGCGCCGAGGACCGCCATGAAAACTCCGGTCAACGCGACCACGGTGAACGCGAGTCCCGCGAGTACGCCGAGCGCCCACACCGGCCGCGAGCGATGGTTCGACCCGCCGGCCATCACTCGGCCCCCACCCTCTCGACCAGCCACCGCCCCCGCACGAGAGCCACCTCAAGGATCACCGGGTAGGCGATCCGGCCAGCCTCGACCGTCGCGGTCACGACCCCGCCACGAGTCGAGATCTGCCCTGCCTGAACTTCGAACAGGCGCTGCTTCTCATGCCGCGCGGCCGGCGAGACTCGCATCTGCCGGCCGAGCCTGGCGATCAGGGCCGGTGCCGCCGAGTTGACCTGGTCCAGGCTGGCTCGGCCGGAGGCGAGGTCGAGGTATCCGACCATGAACCGGCGAGCGGTCAACTCGGCGGCTCGCTCGAGTTGGTCGTCCCGGCTTGGTTTGGCCGCAACGGTCTCGACCCTCCCGGCACCCGATCGTGGTTGATCCGGGTCGGGGCTCGGGATCGCCATCAACACGGCGGCGGTCGTGATGAGCAACACCGCGACCATCGCGAACACGACGAGGCCTTGCTCGGCCGGGATCGGCCGCGCCCAGATATCACCGAAGCGTCTCACCGGCCCCTCCTCGATGGGAACCGCCTGGAGCCCCGTCCCACGGTGCGCTCGATCCCACGAAGCGCAGTTGATCTCCTTAGGTATGCGAGCAGCTGGGCGCTCGCATCTCTGGGTGCGTGTTCGCCGCCGGTGACACCGATGAGGCGGCTGGTCAACTGTCGGCGTTGCAAGAACACCATCCAGTTGAAAAGACCTTGCAGCCCAAACGACATGAGCCACCCGAGTTGCGAGGTAGTGGACGCCAACGCACCGTTGACGGCCAACAAGATCGCGAGGATCAGCGAGTACGCGGCCTTCCGAACCAAAAGGCCAGCCAGCTTGGCTAGCCAGCCCCGGAAGAAGTCGTGGCCTCGTCCGGGGATGACGGCGACAACGAGGACGACGGGCGCGAATGCGAGGAGCAGCAGGAGCAGGATCTGCGCGAAGATCACCCCGATCGAGAGAGCTCCGATCAGCAAGAACACGCCGAGTTCACCCGTGAAGATCACGATCGCCACGAGCAGCCGTTGGTACTGACCGCCCTCCTCCATCGCGTCGGTCGCCGGTTTGTCGGCAATGCCGAGCCGGTAGTTGCCGCGATCGGCGGAAGGGTCGGAGTCCGGAAGCTTCTCGGTGTCGCCCGAGTTCAGGGCGTCGTACTGGGCGTTGCGTTCGTCGGACCCGGTCGGGTGCGACAGGAAGTGTGGCGCGTACTTGTTGAGGTTGTTGATGCAGGTCTTGCCGTCGGCTTCGACCTGGCTGCCGCGCCGGAGCGCCCGGCTGAGGGCGGCGTCCTTGCCCGAGTCTTTGGACAGCGGCCGGACCGGCACCGACTCCGGATCGGAGTCATCGGACCCGGTACCTGATTTTGCGCAGTGTTCGATCCCACCGAACTGGAGTACCGCCCAAGGCTCTTGGATCAGCAGCTTGAAGAGTTGATCGGCCCCGGAGAGCTTCGCGTCGTCTGCCTGCCCGACAGATCCCTTGCCGGTGATCGACAAGAACGCCCCGGACATTTGATTGGTCCAGCTGGATGCCGAACCGATCGTGGCGGTCGGTTGAGCGACGAACGCGAGCGCGACGATCAGATAGATCAAAGAGACCGCGAGCGTCCCGGCTGTCTCGGCGTAGCGACGTTGGATCAATGCTCGCCACATCGCCCACATGCCGACCACGACCACCGCGAGCACGAGCCAGGGCCGGCCGAACACCTGCGAGTAGATCGTGTGTATCGCGGTCGAGACGGGACGAAGCGCTCCCGCACCGCCGGTTGCTTCTGACCCGTTGAGGAGATCCAGCGAGAACGCGAACGTGAAAAGGGAGATCAGCGCCCGGGCCAAGAACGCGGTCAACTCCCAGATCACGCTGGCGAGGAAGTAGGCGATCATCGGCGGCACCCCGGAGACGTCGACCCCGCCGGTGAGGGACGCTTCGACGGCTTTGAAGTGCTGGTCGAGGGTGTAGTTGCCCGCCGGGTACTGCTCGCTGAGCGCCCCGCCGGAGATCTGCGGGGCCGGGCCGACGTTGCCGAACATGTCCGATGCTCCGGCCAACGGATGAGCCAGGAAGATCAGTGCGGCAGCCAGCACGACCGCGAGGATCACGTACCTAGCTTTCGGTAGCCGGGCCTTCACTTTTCCGCCTCCCGCCTGGGCGTCGTATCGAGCGCTTTGAGCAGGGCGTCGGAGGCGAGATCGACTTGAAGCTCCCCCACCCGGCCTTTGAGGTCGCGCATCAGGCAACGGCCTTTACGGAATCCTTTGAGTGAGTGGATGAGGGTGTCGTCGTCCGGGTCGAGCCCAATCAGGCGGAGTGCCCGACTGGTCTCCACATCGGATTCCTGCCCGAACAGGAAGTAGGTGCCCACCAGCTCGGAGAGATCCCCGAGGTCCGCGAGCCGCTGGCTCGCCAACAGGACGGTGGTGTTGGCGGAGCGCCCGAGCCGGACCAGCCGGTTGAGGAGCATCCGGCCTTGGGTGGAGGCGAGGAGGAACCACGCCTCGTCGAGCAGGACGACTTTGTGGCGGCTGCGGTCGCCAGAGACCAGCCGGAGTGCGAGTGCCGCAATCAGCGAGAGGGTGGCGACGGAGATTCGCTCGGCTCGGGTGTAGGTCTCGCGGGAGGCGCCGGGGTCGGGCAGGCTGAGACCGGGTGTTCGGATCGTAGTGACCGCGCTTTTGGCCGAGCCCGGTTCGGCGTTGGCTTCGTTGCCGAAGCCGAGGCGGGCCAAGCCAAAGTCGGCGATCACCTCCAGCGCGTCGCCGACCTCGTTGGCGGTGGTGTCGTCGGCGGCTTTCAGCCGGGCGATAACCGCGCCGAGGTTGTGTTCGCTGGCACGAATCGCGTCACGAACGGCCCTCTGCACCTGGTTCTCCCAAGCCGGCGGCGGATCGCGCAAAAGCTCCAGCAGGTACGACGAAGCCAGTTCTTCGCGCAGCTCGGGTAGACCGATTGCCATCGGATCGAGTCGGCCCCGGTTCGTCTCGTCCCCGGAGAGTTCCAGGACCTCGACCGATCCGGTCAGCTCGGGTATTTGGTCGAGAGCGTGGTCTGGCTTCGGGTCGAAATCGACCACCAGCGATCCGCGGCGCTCTGCCGCGTAGGCGATGGCCTGAGCGGTGAGCGTCTTGCCTGAGCCGAGAGTTCCCGCGAGCAGGACCGCGGAGGCGCGGGAGGTGCGGGACGCCTCCGTCGGGTCGTACCTCACCGGGCGGCCGCCACCGGTTGGTGAGGTGCCAATGTATGTGCCGGTGTCGGAGCCGAGATCAGTGGACGCGGTGACGACCATTGCTCCGAACTGCTCGACGGTCATCTGCTGCTCGTAGTCGGCCACCTCCGACCCGACCCGAGGCAGATGCTCAAGGAAGAGCCGGTGCTGAAGTCCGCGCGGACGGTGAAGCGGCACGTCCCCGAACCGCTCGGTAAGAGCGTCCACGCGTCGCTCCAGCTCCTGCCGGTCCGTGGCACCTACGGCGAACGAGACCGACGTTTTGAGCATCGGCGGATGCGAGGTGCCCTGCAAGATCGCTTCGTACTCGCGGGCCAGCTCGCGGTCTTCGCCCGCCAGGAACCCGGGACCACTGATCGAGCCTTGTTCCTGCTCCTGGTAGGCGTGCTCAACGTCGAGGATGCGTTTCCTGACCTGGGCCAACGCGTCGCGGTTGCCGATCCAGTGGACATGAATCACGGCGTCGACCGGAAACCCGACCGCCTCCACGGGCGCGAACAAAAGCTCGGCATCACCAGGAAAGACCGCCTCCGACGCGAGCGCCCCGATACAAAGAAACGCCTGATAGCCGATGCCGCACTCGGCCTCCACCATCAGCGAGGCAGGCTCGGCCGGGTCCTCGACCATCGGCTCGTTCACACACCGGATCAGGTCATGCGCCAGCGGCTCGTATGCGGTCGAGCCGTCCGGAGTCTCGATCACCAACGCGTCCGGCTCCCAGTTGACGTCAAGGGCGGGTTCACTCGTCCCGCGGGTCGCGCCGCGCCTGAGCAGCCATTGAATCTCCGAGGTCGTGGCCCGCCTCATTGCGCGAGCACTCCTCTCAGCCGGTCGTGGACGCGCCTTTCCGACTCGACCAACTTTTCGAGATCGCTACCGGAGATCGGGCGGGGCGAATCCACCCGGAACAACTCCTCCAACCTCCTGCGAGCACGATCGAACGAGGAAACGACCCCTTGTCCCACCGCCGACTCGCCCGAAGTGGTGAGCGTGACGGCCAAGTACACCTCCGGTAGATGCGATGCTGAAGCGGCAAGGCGATCCTGATGGTCTTGTAGGAACCGCCGCCAAGCCGACAGGTCCGAGTGACGCTCGTCCGCCGTCGCTTCCAGGTCCGCCACATACCTTTCGGCGGGATAGGCGCGCTGGACCCGCCAGATCGAGAAGTCCGAGCCAACAACATGGGCGAAGCGAACTAGCCTCGCCGCCACCGCCTGCTTGTCCGGCACCGTCAGGAACGGGTAGGCGGTCGTGTCCAGCCGGTAGAGAGCCGCGGCCTCGCCGGAAGGTCCGATCAGGATGTTCCCGAACACGTATCTGAGCGGGAACCGGATCACGGCCTGACCTCCAAGACCTCTCCGGCGGCCAAGGTCACCGACGAGGTGACCCCACCGCGACGGCGATGCCACCCGAGTCGACGAACGACCCGACGGCCCCGCCGCTTCTTGATCTCTTCGACCGGCACCTGGAAGGTAACCTCGGCCGGTCCCTTGATTCGGGCTCGGCGAAGAGTCGGCGCGTGCTCGTCCGACGCAACCCACGCCTCGCCGCACGACGAAATCGCCCGGCCTGCTGCGGGCAAAGCGCGGCCGAGAGAGCGGCGACGGGGTGCGAGTCGCAGAGTGAGCCACGAGAAGGCGAAGCTCTCGGCGCTTCTGCCGTCCGGGGTCCTCTGCGTCGCCAAGGTAGCTACCGCCGCCGGCAGGACGACGAGACGAAGCGGCCAGTCCAGCAGCTCGACCACAAAGCCTGCGATCTCGATCCCGACGAAGGCGGCTACGGCACCGCCGAGGGCGGTAGCCCGGCCGCCGACCATGAACCCGACCACGGCCGCGGCGATCGCGCCGAGTAGGGCGACGGTCGTGGCTGCGGCCGAGACCAGGATCGAGGCAACGAGCGTCGCGGCGGCGTAGCCGAGCCAGCGGAGCGGCACCCCGCCCGGCACGGGGAGAGGTTTGCCGTCGATCGAGTAGATCCGCCGATCCGGGGTGAAGACGCGCTGGTAGGAGCGCACAGATTCACGCTGGCCGGTCACGGCAGGATCTGATCCCCGATGCCGCGAGCAGCGTCAGCGACCTGATCGGCCGAGAACACCAGCCACGCCACCAAAATCGCCGCCAAGAAGAACATGGCGAGGTCGGTGTAGCGGCGGTTCAACAGGAAGATCAGACCGACGATCGCGATGATCCCGCCGTAGATCTGGGCGGCATAGTGACGCAGCAGCGACCCGATGTTCTGACCGACATCGTTTCCGCCGGCCGCGGCGGACGCATCGGGCAAGAGCCAGAGTACGAGCGCCAGGAGAGCGAGCAGCGTGGCTGTCACAGCGATCTGGCGTTTCATCGGCTCGTCCCCTGAACTCCGGCGACGAACCAGCGTTGACGCCTGACCAACTCCAACCTGTACCGGAGTGGATAAACCACGCCGGTCGCCTGGTCTTTCAGGCGCACCCGAGCGGTGACCGTCCTCTGGGTCTCGCCGTCGTCCAGCTGTGCGACATCCGGCTCACCAACGAGATCGAACCCGCCGAGCGGCGTCACCTCTGATCCGGGCGCCACAAAATAGACGAGATCAGCCGGCCGTCCGGTCGACGCGTAGGCGTCAATGAACCGGATGACGAGCTTCGCGATCTCTTCGGCATCAACGCCCGAAACTGGCGATCCGCGCTCCGGCTCGAATGCCGACCCCACCGAGCCCGCCACCAGATACGGCGCACCGAGCACGGTGATCTCGCCCGCTTCCTGACGGATCGGGATGGCGAGGTTTCTCAAATGCCCGGTGGTCAGCTCGCAGGCGACCGTGACCACAGACTCGCTTGGAACTACGGGCCTGGAGCCCACGACTTCGGCTTGGGCCACGCCCGGTTCCAAGTGCTTGTTGTCGGTGCCGGGCTTGCCGTGGCGGGCGACTCCGCGCGGATCGGCGAAATAGTCGCGGGCGAAGTGAACCGCGAACGCCGCGACAGGGCCATCGACACGCTGATCTGCCCCTTCGCCCTCCGTTGGGCTGATGTCGTCGGGTGGGGAGATGATCGCCCCGAGCCCACGCAAGAGCAAGAGAGCGACCAGCGCCCAGAGGGCGAGGCGGCCCACGGCACGAGCCCTGGGACCGACACCCCGCACCCGGTCGGATACATCGACACTCACAGCACACCTCCTTCAGGCCCGTCGCAACGAACGGACGCGAGCCGCCCCGACCTTGAGGGAAGGTCGAGGCAGCGACCGACCATCGGAAAGAGAGAACCGTGGTCGGGGGCGGGACGTTCGGTCCCGCACCAGGCGTCCGTGGTGCGCACGAGCCGTCTGTTTTCAAGTTGGTTCATACCCCCTTGTCGGATCGGCACGGCGTTTGCGTCACTGATTTAGCGATTCTGAAAAGTTTTGACGCAAACGGTGTTCTCATTCGACAAAGAAGTGAGATGGTGCGTTCTGAACACCCCGATTCCCACCCGAACAGCGTTTGCCGAACCTCCCGTTCGGGAACCCAGAAACCATGTCGGTCGTGGCGGTCCATATGAGATGGGCGTTGGACACCGATCAGCTCAAGAGCATTGAGATCGGATTGCGGGGAAAGCTGCGCTCCACGCAGATCCCGGAGGCGTTCATCGAACGCAATCTCGAAGACCTCCTCCAACAAGCCGTCGCCGAGTACGCCAACGTCCGCGAGCGCGGCATCAAAGTCGTAAACCCGGGCGGTTGGATCGTCCACTCCGCTCACCTACGAGCGATCGATCAACTCCGCCACGAACAACACGAGGTCGAAGGGACCACCGAAGACGTAGCGGCCAACATGGCCGACGAGACGACACCGCTCCCTGATGAAGAAGCGCTCGGACACATAGAGGCTGAGCAGCTTCACCGGGCGATCTCCCGACTATCGACCTCCCAAAGGCAGGCTCTCAGCCTCTATTACTTCGAGGATAAGTCAACCCGCGACGGTGCCGACGCGCTCGGTTGGAGCGAACCAACCTTCAGAAGAAGACGCGACGCAGCGATAGAGAGCCTCCGGGAACGCCTTGGCGTAACCGTGCCCGAGTTCGACGTCGGGCTCGCCGCATGGCTCAGTCTCACCGTCTCCGAGAGTCGCTTCGCCTGGGCCACCAGCAACATCGGCGGCACGATCGAGACGATCCGGTCCGGCGCCGTTGCGGTTGCGGATCGAACGCGAGAGTTCGCGACAAGGCTTCTCTCGTCCGGAGGAGGAGAGACCGCGATCGGGATCGGCAGCCCAGCCAGCAAGGCGGCCGCCGGGGTTTGCGCGACCGCCCTCGCGGCATGCACGGCAACCGGAGTGATCGGACCCGGAGTGGCCGGCGTAGATCTCATCGACCACAACACCAAGCCGAAACCATCCGTCGAAAAACGAGTCGTACCCACCGGGCAAGGACCGAACCGACCGCCCGCCACCTCGACCGCATCCACGCCGAGCCAAGAATCCAGCCGCGCCAGCACTTCGCAAACGACCAAGCGGCAGAAAGCCAACGGGTCGAGCAAGAGCCAGGCAAGCTCTGAGCAGAAGAGGACTCTGCAGGCCCGCCATAACGCCAGCTCACAGTTCGGTGTCGAATCAAGCGCATCCACAACCCCGGCCGGAGGCGCGCCCACCACAACGAGTCCACCCCCGAGCGCTTCGGCGCCTTCACCTAGCCCCGATCAAGCCGCACAAGAACAGTTCGGGCTTCCCTGATTCCTCAAATTTGTGACGCAAACGGCCGCCTCATCCGACAAAGAGATAGAGGCGCCGCCGTACGCGCCGACGTGCCTTGGCTTGTTTCAGCGCGAATTGGGTAGGTGAATACAAAATGAAAAAGGGTCTTGGAAGCAAACTCGCCAGGATGGCGGGCACCGGGGCCGTAGCTCTGGTGACGTTGATCCTGATTGGAACACCAGCGAAAGCCGGCGACTATGTCGTGGCGCAGTGCGCGCCGGGCTTGAACGCCAGCACTGAAGCTCGTTTCTCATCTTCGAGCAACCACTTCAAGGGGATACAAGAATGTGGGCGAAACTCACCGGGAGTCCAGGTCCGTCATCAACTCGCAGCGGGTGAGACCGGCACGGTCCATCGGCGATTTGGCGCATGGGTCTGGACGGCGCCGCCCGGCACCGTGATAAGCGGCGGTTCAGCACGTAGCCGGCTTGAGAATGCAAACGGTGTATCCGGCTATCTCGTTGTTTCCCCGGATACCGGCAATAGCGCGGTTACGGAAAACCAAAACGACGGAAACCAGCACCTCTCTGCCATTCCCGCCGGCAGGTGGCGGTACTTCGTCGCCAGGCTTGAATGCACCTCACCAACTCAAGGGGGCCGTTGCGTAGGGGCCGCGGCCAATGCTCATACCTATGTCAAGCAGGTTCGCCTTCGGCTGACCGACCTGGCCGCGCCCGTACTTGGCGTCGGAGGGTCCCTGCTCGAAAGTGGTACCAGCCGCGGATGGCAAACCATCAGTTTGCTCGCATCCGATCAAGGCGCCGGCATCAAGTCCACAAGGGTCACGGTCAACGGCGTCCAGGCAGCCGGTGAAGACCTCGGCATCTCCTGTCACCCGCTACCCGGCGGTTTGACGTCCAGCTTGTCGCCCTGCCCGAAAGCGATCGGCAAGGTCTATTCGCTCGATACCGCTGCGCGGCCGTTCAGGCATGGCAACAACAAGGTCGAGGTCTGCGTCAGCGACTATGCACAGATAGGGACACCCAACTTCGATTGCGAATCTCGGCAGGTCTTGGTGGACAGTCTTTGCCCGGCCTCATCGGCCGGGGGAGGCAAGAAGCTCAGGGCTCGGTTCACCAGATCCGGCAAGCGATTCTCGCGCCAAAAGATCGGTACCCCGACGATCATCCGGGGACGCATCGGCGACGGCCACGGCAACCCAATCGTCGGCGCTCAGGTCTGCATTCAAGCCCACACGGATCTTCGCGGCAAGAAGTTCAAACTGCTCGCGACCACAGCAACGAACTCTGACGGCCACTTCACCTACAAGCTCAAACGCGGAGCCTCTAAGAAAATCCGCGTCGTCTACCGGGATGGCACTTTCCAGATCTCCCGTAGCCTCCGTCTCAAGGTCAAGGGAACTTCGACCCTTCATGTGAGCAAGCATCGAACTCGACCGTTGAAGCGGGTCGGATTCTTCGGGAAGATCCCCGGCCCCCACGCTGCCGGCCGTGTGGTGGTCGTCTACGGCACCGTGCCCGGGGCCAAGAAGAGGTTTCTAGTTCGCCGAGCGAAGACAAACTCAGTCGGCCGTTGGCGGGCGGGCTACTCATTTACGCCGGTTCCGGCCAGGACGAGGTTCGTATTCTGGGCGGTCGTCCCGAACCAGAACGGGTATCCGTACACCCAAGGGCGCTCGGCCGCCCGATACATACGAGTAAGGCCATAGACCAATGGCTGAGTCTCGATCCGAGGAGGAGCAATGAGGAAGCAACGCCGCATCCCGTCGCCAGCGACCCTTATCGCCATCATGGCGTTGTTCGTCGCATTGGGCGGCACCGCCTATGGTGTCACCCGAAATAGCATCGGCACCCACCAGATCAAACCGCACGCGGTCCAAGCGAAGAACCTCGGGCCGATGAAACTCAGATGGGGCAAGGTTCGAGACTTCGACAACACCGCGGGCGACGGTCAGTTCAACATCGCCTCCGGCCAGGCCCAATGCCGCCGCGGCGAACGACTCATAAGCGGTGGCGTCAGGGCACGCCAAAGCCCCGACTCTGGGCCGCTGCGAATGGCAATGATTGACTCCGGACCGGTCACGCGAAAACGCCAATGGTTCGTGACCATGCATTCCGATCTCGGAGGAGCGGCCCGAAAGCAGTTCGTCGTGTTTGCTTACTGCCTGCTCAGGTAGGCACCGGAACCCCGATGCGGGTTCCAGACGTCCAATTGGTTCGGTCGCATCAAGCTCGGTTTCGCCGAGACGCGTCATGCCGCTCCGCTTCCGTGCGATCAGCATAGTATATGATTATTCAGATATCGGATTTAGAGGATGTGACCCAATGGAACCCAAACACGACCCGAAGGTGACGCGAACGACGCCCGCGGAACGCGCGCTGCGCGGGAACTCCGCGCTTGGCCACGCCGGGCCAGAGGGGGGCGAGCCCGTCGGCCGCGATTACGACCTGGTGGTGATCGGCTCCGGGGGCGGCGCTTTCGCCGGCGCGATCCGGGCACGCGACCTCGGCCGACGGGTGCTGATGGTCGATCGCGGCACGATCGGCGGCACTTGCGTGAATTTCGGCTGCATCCCATCCAAGGCCCTGCTGGTCCGTTCGGAGCAAGCGCGGCTCGCGGGAGCGCCTAGCTTGGGTGAGGCACTGGCGGCGAAGGACGAGTTGGTCGCGCGGTTGCGCCAGGCCAAGTACTCCGATCTGCTGGAGGAGTACGGGATCGAGTTCCGCACGGGCGAGGCTCGCCTGCTCGGCCCGCACACGGTCGCCGTCGGCGGCGAGACGGTGGGCGCCGCGGCGATCCTTCTCGCCGCTGGCGCCCGCCCGAGGGTCCCGCCGATCACCGGGCTGGCGGAGGCCGGATACCTGACCTCCACCAGTGCCCTCGAGCTCACCGAGGCGCCGTGGCGGCTGGCGGTGATCGGCGCCGGTCCGGTCGGCCTCGAACTCGGCCAGATGCTCGGCAACTTCGGATCCGAGGTGACGTTCATCGCCCGGCGAGGGGTGGCCCCCGAAGCCGAGCCCGAGATCTCGGCGGCACTCCGCGAGGTGCTCGTAGCCGATGGGCACCGGGTCCTCGCCCCCGCCAACACGACCGAGGTCGGGGTTGAGAACGGGAAGAAGGTCCTGCGCGGCACGACAGCCGGCGAGCCGTTCGAGCTGGCGGTCGACGAGATCCTCGTCGCGACTGGACGAACCGCCAACACGGAGGGACTCGGCCTCAAGCAGCTCGGAGTGGAGGTCGATGCCGCGGGCGCGATCGTCGTCGACGCCGAGCAGCGGACCACCGTCCCCTCGATCTACGCTGCCGGTGACGTCACCTCGCAGCCGCGCTTCGTCTACGTGGCGGCTGCAGGCGGCACGGCCGCCGCGGAGAACGCGCTCGGCTCCGGCGGCGAGAGGCTCGACTTCGCGGCGCTCCCTCAGATCGTTTTCACCCGCCCGGCGATCGCGCAGGCTGGCCTGACCGAGGCAGAGGCGCGCGAGCGCGGTGTCGAGGTCGAGACCACTGTCCTCCCCCTCGACGCGATCCCCCGTGCCTTGGTTAGCGGCGACGTCCACGGCCTGTTCAAGCTCGTCGCCGAGGCCAGCAGCGGCAGGCTTATCGGTGCCAGCATCCTCGCCGCCGGCGCCCCCGACGTGATCCAGAGCGCCGTGCTCGCGATTGACCGCGACATGACGGTCACTGAGCTGTCCCGCAGCTGGGCGCCCTACCTGGCGATGGCCGAAGGGCTGAAGCTCGCGGCGCAGACCTTCGAACGCGACGTGGCGAAGCTCTCCTGCTGCGCTGCCTAACCCCGAGGAGACGAGAGATCGCAGCAGCCAAGGTAAGTCCGTTCCGGCTCCCTGAGAAGCCGATCGAGGCCGACATCGTCGCGAAGTACTTCCGCGGCCTCGGCGACCCCACCCGCCTTCGCATCCTCGAAGCGCTGGCGGAAGACGAGCGCTCGGTGGGCGAGCTGGTCGAGCTGCTCGGCGTTCCGCAGCCGAAGGTCTCCAGCCACCTCGCCTGCCTGCGCTGGTGCGGCTTCGTCGAGAGCCGCCGCGAGTTCCGCAGCGTCCATTACCGGATCGCCGACGAGCGGGTTGAGACGATGATCGCGCTCGCCGGCACTCTACTGGAGGACAACGCCGAACACGTGGCCGCCTGCCGCCGAATCGACGCAGGGACCTGACGGTGAGCGGTGATCCACCGAAAGGCTCGACACCCGAACCACCCGTAATCGCATGCAGTCTCAGCCAGGAGCAAATGGAATCGAGAACCGATCTGGCCGCCGAAATCGGCCGGGCCGGACTCCTCGACGTATCGACCTCGGGCTCCAGCGCGCGCCTCCTCTTCGATTGCGCCGACGTCTCCCGATCCAGATCGCCGAGTTCGTGGACGCCGAATCGAAATGCTGCCCTTTCTTCAAGTTCGCTGTCGAAACAGCAGAAGACACCATTCAGCTCAGGATCGAGGCCCCCGAAGATGGAGCGCCTTTGACCCGAGGCCTGGTTGCCGGTTTCACCGATGACTGGCGGCTCTCTCAAACGATATGACCGGACGATCGATACTCCCCTTCATCGCCGCGGCTATCGCAGAGATCGGCGGTGCCTACCTCGTCTGGATCGGCCTACGCGACGGACGCGGTCTTGGGCTGGTCGCCCTGGGTGTCGTCGCGCTCGGTCTCTACGGGGTCATTGCCTCCTTCCAACCGGACGCGACCTTCGGCCGCATTCTGGCGGCCTACGGCGGAGTCTTCGTCGTCGGCTCCCTCGCCTGGGGCATGATTTTCGATGACTTCAAACCCGACCGATTCGATTTGACCAGCGCCGCCATCTGCCTCGTCGGAGTGGCGGTCATCATGTACGGCCCTCGCGGGTAGCGGCTGCCGCTACCCGCGAGGCTTGTCACGAAGGCAAACTTGCCCTGACGATTGCTGATGCCGCCTGATCGTGAACCCGGTGGGTCTCCTCGATCTCGATCGACCGGCAGGTTCAAACGTCCCCGATCGGCCTGAACTCCAGACGAAGCCCCGTTACCCCAAAGATTCTCAGGCGTCCGTATATCTCGAAGGCCACGGGAGGTATCTCCAAGTAGTGTCGACGGTCCGGCATATGCGATCACCGCAACCCGATCAGGGACGACGGCTGGACGCATCAGGACGCGGCAAGCGTGGCAACGAGCACCGCTTTTATAAGACAATCCCCGGATGCTCATCGGCGCAACTGCACGTGACCTTTTCCTGTCGCGAGACGGAGGCGAGACGTGGAGAAGCTCACCAGGCTCCCCCGGTCTACTCGCGTGGCCGCGACTTGATCGTTTGTACTTGGCTGACCCGAAGGGATCGATCAAGCTAAGCACTAACCAGGGACGAAGCTGGAAACCTGTCGGAGAGTTGCCCGGTTCACCCGCGGCGCTGGGATACGGTTCCGGCCAACTGTTCGCTTCCACCCACGACGGGACGATCCTTGAATCACACGATGAAGGATCGAACTGGAGCGTACGATTCTCTCAATGATTAGGACGCCGGTCTTGTAATGCGGTTCGCTTTCCGTCCTCGGCATCGTTCGCGAGCATGCTCCGGAGGGTCCCCGGCAATTGATGACACGTCGGGGCCGGATCAGGTAGGGACGAGCGAGGAGCGCGGCGGCGGCCTGACCGCCATCGCATATGTGATCTCTCGCCCGGTCTGCTCCCGAGCCCGGCCTGCGCGAGCGACGGCCAACACGAGGATCAGGAATTCAAGCGGCATGAGCACCACGAAACCGGTACAGCCAGCTCCGCCACGACTTCGGGTGGATGCCCGCTTACCCGGCCGCTCCTTAGACCGAGTTCCAGAAATCGAGACCGATGTCGCTCATCCACTTCTGGACCTCGATGTTAATTCGGAAAAGCTCACCGGTCCAAATCAGGACACCCATCGCGATCAGTATCACGCCACCGAAGGCGACGATCACGTTGTAATGACGCTTCACGACCGTGAACGCCGTGGTCATTCGCTTGAAGGCGAGCACTGTCAGAAGGAAGGGAATCGCTAGTCCCGCCGAGTACACCGCGAGCAGCAGCGCACCATTCGCGGCCGACCCCGACAGGGAAGCCGCCGACAGGATTGCCCCCAGCGTGGGTCCGATACATGGAGTCCAGGCAAAAGCGAAAGCGGCGCCGGCAACGACAGGTCCTCCCTTTCCCGCCCGGGACATGAGCGCGTCGACGTGCCATTCGCGATTGAGCTTGGTTACGAAGAACGAACCGACGAAAAGGACTCCCATCAGGATGATCAGGGCCGCGGCAACCTTGTCGAGCACTTGCCGGTTGTCGATGAGGATCGATCCGATCTTCGTCGCGCTGAGACCGAGCAGTATAAAGATGAATGAGAAGCTCGCGACGAAGAAAAGGCTTGGCACCAGCACCCGCCTCCACCCCGCGTCCTCGATGTCATCGATCGAGACTCCGGTGACAGCGGAAAGGTATCCGGGCACCAGCGGCAAGACGCAGGGCGAGAGAAACGACACCATGCCCGCCAGCAGCGCGGCGAGGAGACCCACCCCCTCGGCCGGATTCGAAGTCGCGAGTAGGTCCACCTACCGTGGCTTCGCGGCCGAGATGAACTCCATCGAGCCCCACACGGTTCTCAGCGTGCGCCAGACGGAAACGTCATCGAACCCGGCCGCGCCGACGAGCTTCGGAATTCCCCCTCGGGCGTGATCCCTCGTGTTGACAACCCCGTCGAGAACGCGCAGGAGCTGGAAGCCCGCGAACGTGATCGCATCCGGCTTGCCCCAATCGGCGACGTGGAGGCACCCACCGGGCCGCAGGACCCTCTCCGCCTCGACGAGCGCCGAAGCCTTGGCTTCGGGAATCAGGTGATGGAGGAGGAGAGACATCGAAACGACATCCACGCTGTCATCCGCCAGGGGAAGATCCGCCGCGAGACCTTCGTCCCAACGAACCCGGTCCGATCCCGGCTTGGACTTGGCGATAGCCATCGATTTGGGATCGCCATCGACGCCGATGACCGACGCGTCAAGGCGAATAGTCGCCAGCTCTATCGCGAAGGTTCCGGTTCCGGAACCGACATCGGCCGCGACCCCACCCTCCGGTAGATCGAGGCAGATTCGTTCGACCAGCGCCGTTCTCCAAGAACTTTCACGCATGCTCAGGGCCATGACCGGGTCGTACAGGCGGGTGAACGTTCCACGTCCGGCCGCAGGAACGTAACGATCGTCGTCAGGGGTCATTGCTCATCGCAATGTGGGTTGGATCGACCATCTACTACAGATAGTAGTAGAGCACGCTTTGGAGCGCGGATGTCCGGAGTCTCGTAAACAGCGGTCCTGAAATGGTCGGCCGTGGTCCTGCGGTCCGGTTGGTCACGGTTCTACCGTGTGACGTGTTGTCTTACGAGCGGCGCGAACTCCGTTGCTGACCGCCAGGAGTTCCGCGATCTCGTGAACGGCGACTGCGATGACGACGCTCAGCAGGCCGACGACGGCGCTCGGTATGAGCACTGCAAGCAAGATGACACTGAAAATAAGGTTCTGCCGGGAGATGCGGGTTGCGCGTCGGCCGAGTTGGAGTGCCTCCGCGACCTTTGTTAGGTCATCGGCCAGCAGGGCAATGTCGGCGGCTTCAATGGCCGCGTCCGTGCCGCCGGTGCCTATGGCGATACCGACGTCCGCCGTCGCAAGCGCCGGGGCGTCATTGATTCCGTCGCCAACCATCGCCACGGAGCCGTGCTGCTCCTGGATCTGCTTGATCCTGGACACCTTGCCTTCAGGCTTGAGCTCGGCGAAGACCTGATCGAGACCCAGCCGCGCCGATATCGCCCGCGCCGTTCGTTCGTTGTCGCCGGTCAGCATCACGACATGGGCAACACCTAGACGTCGAAGCGCAACTATCGCCTGCGCCGCTTCGGGGCGAGGTTCGTCCCGAAGCGCGAGCAGCGTGCACGGTTCGCTGCCCACGCCGGCCACGATCACAGTCTCACCTTCGTCTTGCAGCTTCTCGACGATGTCAGGTAGTTCGCCCGATCCCATGCGCTCGATAGCCAAAGCCGGACTCCCGACCCAGGCCGTTCGGCCTTCCACAAGCGCGGTTGCTCCGTGCCCTACTAGGGCAGAGAATTCCTCAGCTGGACCGGGCTCGATTCCTGCCGTGCGGGCGTAAGCGACCACCGCCGCGGCCAATGGGTGTTCAGACCGCGCTTCGATAGACGCTGCGATCCGTAGCCCCTTGCTTTCGGCGACGTCGTTCAAGGCGACCACGTCGGTGACTTCGGGCTTGCCACGAGTGAGAGTTCCGGTCTTGTCGAACGCGACCGCATTGACCCGCCCGAGTGCTTCCAGTTGCAGGCCTCCCTTGATGAGAATTCCCTCCCGCCCTGCCCGGGTGATAGCTGCGGCAGCCGCGACCGGCACGGACATAACGAGGGCACAAGGGGCGCCGGCCACCAGGACCGTTACGCCTCGCAGAGCCCATTCTTGCCAGTCGCCGTCCACGATGCCGCCGACGACGGCGACCAGCGCCGCACCCACCAAGACGGCCGGGCTGTATCGAGTCGCGAACCGGTCGACGAAGCGTTGTGCCTTCGACTTCTGACCCTGCGCTTCCTCGACCAGATGAACGATGCGCCGGAGGGTGTTGTCGGCGTACGGCCTTGTGACCTCGATCTCGATCGAGCCGGTTCCGTTCACCGAACCCGCGAACACCTCTTGTCCCGGATCCTTGGCAACTGGCATCGACTCTCCGGTCACGGGTGCTTCGTCAAGCGTCGAGTTGCCACTTCTAAGGACACCGTCGGTCGGCAGAGCCTCTCCGGGCCGGACCATGAACAGGTCACCGACGACGAGATCTTCGGCCGGAATCATTTCTTCGCGTCCGTTGACGATTCGTCTCGCTTGCTTTGGGGCGAGATCGAGCAGATCCCGGATCGCCGACCGGGTCCGAACGAAGGTCAGTTCTTCAATCGCTTCAGCAAGGGAGTAGAGAAAAACCAGTGCCGCCGCTTCTTCGAAAAGGCCGAAAACGAGACAGCCGGCAGCAGCGATCAGCATCAGTGCCTCGACGCCTATCTCGTGCTCCTCGACGAGTTCCTCCCACCCCTCCTGAGTGAAATACCAAGCCCCTATTGGGATCGCTACGAGGAACGCTGCGATCGCCAGCACTTCCGACGCGCCGGTGAACTCCAGGACGAGGCCGACAACAAGAGCGATCCCGGCGAGCAGTGCGTTTCGAAGCGGCCCGAAACGAAATGCTGCCTCGCGCCAGCTCAGACCGGTCGCGGCCTCCGAGTTGCCGCAGTCGCAGGAACTCACGCGGCCTGCCGCCGCCGGCCACGGCCGTAGTTCGGGCAAGACTCGATCCGATCCCCGGCACGATCAAGCAGAACGTCCGCAGTCCCTAGAAGCTCTTCAACGCTTTCGCCAAGCCGGTAGTGAACCTCCCGGCCCCGCCGTTCGCGCTCAGCAACCCCGCACTCCCAAAGGCAAGCCAGATGAGTTGATGCGTTCGGCTGGGAGATGCCAATCGCCGCAACAACATCGGTAACCCGGGCTGGTGAATTGGTCCGCAGGAACTCGACTATCCGCTGCCTAGTCGGGTCCGACAGGCCGTGAAACAGGATGGTTCTCAAGTCAACGACGTCCACAGTCATATTGACTGTAACAGATATAATTGACCGACACCAATGTGTTTCCCGCCGCTTTCGTTCCGCGATCACACGAAGTTCGCCTCGAAGGAAGCCACAGCCGACGACGAGCTTCGATGCCTCCAAGACCCGCAAGGTGAATGAATCAGCGACGGCGGGTCTTGTCGGTTACGACCGGATCGAATGAAAGCTGTGCCGATTCCCCGGCCAGCACGGCCCACACATCGAAATCGGTGAGTGCCCACGACCGCGCCTCGTGGTCATCAAACTCGAACGCCCGCTCCGCGATGAACCTCGCGATCTCCCTCGCCATCTCAAGGTCGGAAGCAGACACCTCGTCCTCGCCTAAATCCCCGGCAGGTGCTTCGACTGATCTCGTCTTCGGCTCGGGCTGGCCTCCATCGTCATCGTCCTCTCCCTCGGCCGGTGTCCAGCCAAGCATCTCTACCGTCGGATCCGGCTCCTTCGAGTTGGCCGGATGGATGGACACAGCCTCTGGGACCTCTCCGACGTCCTCGCCGGCTGCGATTCGTTTGTAGAGATCGAGGTTGCCAGGAGCCGGGGCAGCGACCAAGTCCCACTCCTCTCCGTTCCAATACCTCACCCGATCCCCGTAAAGCGGATCAAGCTTCCAACCCGGGCTCAGATCCGGCGGTAGCTCGATCCCGGAGACCCGATCAGGGTCATCACTCCACGCCATCCCGTAGGTGGTCTCCTTCGGGAACACGACCGGCCAGAACGCCGTGGACCTGTCGAACTTAAGCTCCTTCGACCGGACCGCCGCCGCCATGTACTCGACCCCGCTGAACGCCGACTCCAAGAACGGCAGCAGATTTCTGATCTCGGCCACCGCCTCCTCCAGACTCTCCCCGAACGTCCCGATCTCCAACTCCTCGTCGGTCAACCAATGCTTCTCGTTGCCACGCATTTCCCCCGTCTCCGCATCGACAGCCTGTGTTGGGTCGTTCATCGCTTCCTCTCAGCGATCACAAACGCACGAGGCGACTTCTTCGCCTGTTTGACCTTTCCGGCCTTCGTCAGCCGGGCGAGGCAATTGGCGACCGCGCCGGACGACCGTCCGATCCCCTTCGCGACCGTGGTCACCGTGAGCGGACCATCTTTCTTTCGCTTCCGAAGATGCGCGAGAACAAGGCCGTCCAGGTCGCCTGGGCTCAGACGCTCCTTCGCCGAGGTCTTGCCTTTCGTCTTGGTGGGCATTGGGTACTCCTTTCATCTGGAGCACCGAAGGCACGCTGCGATCAGCCCCGAAAGGGGCCACGGCGGATACCGTGCATCTTGCATCGAAGCAGGGACTTCGGTGCCACGCCCCGGGGTGTTGACCCACCGCCGGGGCACCTACATATTCGGGACCGAACCTAGCTCCAAACCGGACCGAAAGCGAGCCGAAACCAGCGCAATCGACGCCGATCGACGCATATCAACCCGAACTTCAGGCACTTAGTGCCTGAACTGCCAGGGAAACGCGGGCGGGTTCAAACGCACTTGCAAAGCGGAAACCCCATTGCGATGGGGTTTCCGAGAGGGGTGAGCGACGGGGATCGAA